>NZ_CP095743.1:2596384-2919057 GCF_022049065.2 Niallia sp. Man26 | reverse complement strand
CCTCAAGGTTTGCCTGAACTGTGGCTTCCACTTGCCAATGACAGGCTATGAGAGGCTCGACAGCTTGCTTGATGAAGGCACGTTCACAGAGATGAACAAGGAAATGAAAACAGGCAATCCATTAAATTTCCCAGGCTACGAGGAAAAAATCGCAGGCGATCAGAAAAAAACGCATATGAATGAAGCGGTTGTAACGGGCACTGGTGAAATAAATGGTCTTCAAGTAGTAGTCGCTGTCATGGATTCTTCCTTTAGAATGGGAAGCATGGGATCGGTTGTCGGAGAGAAAATCACTTTGGCAATAGAAAAAGCAGATGAACTTTCTGTGCCATTCATCATTTTCACAGCATCAGGCGGTGCAAGGATGCAGGAAGGTGTCCTCAGTTTAATGCAAATGGCTAAAACAAGTACAGCATTGAAGAAATTCAGCGACAATGGCGGGTTGTACATTACGGTGATGACACATCCAACAACAGGTGGAGTGTCTGCAAGTTTTGCTTCGTTAGGAGACTATAACTTTGCTGAGCCAGGCGCCCTGATCGGATTCGCAGGTAGAAGAATTATCGAACAGACGATAGGCGAAAAGCTGCCGGAAGACTTCCAAACATCTGAGTTTTTATTAAAGCATGGTCAGCTCGATGCCGTTATACCGAGACTGGAAATGAAAGAAAAACTCCATTTAGTATTAGAAATGCATCAAGCGGGCGGTGATTCAGAATGGTAGAACTAGAATTTGACAAGCCAGTCGTTGAACTGAAAAACAAGATTAAAGAACTTGAAGATTTCTCGAAAAAAGCAAATGTTGATCTTTCTACTGAAATTGAAAAACTGGAAAAACGATTGGAGAAATTGGAAAAGGATATATATGAGAACATGAAGCCTTGGGACAGGGTGCAGATTGCAAGACACCCAAGCAGACCGACAACTCTTGACTATATTCCATATCTTTTCACCGATTTTATCGAGCTGCATGGTGACAGAACATTTGGTGATGATGCAGCAATAGTTGCCGGTATTGCTAAATTTAAAGGTCTTCCGATAACAGTTATAGGCCACCAAAGAGGGAAGGATACAAAGGAAAATATCCGCAGAAACTTTGGTATGCCTCATCCTGAGGGATACAGAAAAGCATTGAGATTAATGAAACAGGCAGATAAGTTTAGACGGCCGATTGTTTGCTTTATTGATACAAAAGGGGCTTATCCTGGAAAAGCGGCAGAAGAACGCGGGCAAAGTGAAGCTATTGCGAAAAATTTATTTGAGATGGCTTCTTTAAAAGTGCCTGTTATCTGCATCGTAATTGGAGAAGGAGGAAGTGGCGGAGCGCTGGCATTAGGTGTTGGTAACCATATGCATATGCTTGAGAACTCCACGTATTCCGTTATTTCTCCAGAAGGTGCAGCAAGCATCCTATGGAAAGACTCTAATCTGGCAAAGCAAGCTGCAGAAAAGATGAAAATCACAGCACCTGATTTGAAGGAGCTGGGTATTGTTGATACGATCATTCCAGAGGTAAGAGGCGGAGCACATCACGATGTCGAAGCACAAGCTGGTGAGATTGAACAGGTGTTGTTTGCATCCCTTAAGGAATTGAGGGCAATGACAGAAGGTGAGCTTGTTGAACACCGTTACAATAAATTCAAAAGCATCGGAGAACATATCTCTGAGTGATTCTAACGTAAAGAGCTTAAATGGGAAGCATAAGCTTCTTGTTTAAGCTTTATTTTTTTTTGTGCAAATCTTTATATAAAAATATTGAATGAAAATATAGCAATTATCATCGGAAAATGAGAAAATGCAGATGTCGGCAAAAAAGGAATCATCAAAGATTCTTAAATAGCATGCTAGAGGGTTTAAGCTTTCTTATTCGGGAAAAGATAAAAGAGGGAGCAAATAAGATTTTGCTGACAATTCCGTCTTTAATTTTTTTTTTAGATAAAGTTGAGATAGATGAGCCTTCATGATATGTTAGAATTGTTATAGTCAAATGTAATTAAATGAACGCTAAATTATCATAATAAGGAAAAGAAAGCCTTGGGAATTACTATTTTTTAGGGAATATTATCTTTTTATGTGTAATATTTGTGACAGATATTGCAGAAAGATGTTATATAATTTAGTATATGTATGTTTTTATCTACATAGCAGTAGATTAAATTGTATGAGGTGATTGTAATGGTTAAAAGAATTGGGGTACTAACTAGCGGCGGAGATGCGCCAGGAATGAATGCAGCAGTAAGAGCAGTTGTGCGTAAAGCTATTTTCCATAACGTGGAAGTATACGGAGTAATTGGCGGATATGCAGGTCTAATCAATGGAAACTTCAAGAAACTAGAAGTTGGTTCTGTTGGAGACATCATTCACCGCGGCGGAACATTCTTATTCTCTGCTCGTTGTGAAGAGTTTAAAACAAAAGAAGGTCAACAAAAAGGTATTGAGCAGCTTAAAAAGCACGGTATTGATGGTCTTGTAGTTATCGGTGGAGACGGGTCCTACATGGGTGCGAAGGCGCTTACAGAACAAGGATATCCATGTGTCGGCGTGCCAGGAACAATCGACAACGATATTCCAGGAACAGAGCTGACTATCGGATTTGATACAGCTTTGAACACTGTTATTGATGCGATTGACAAAATCCGCGATACAGCAACATCCCATGAGCGTACATTTATTGTCGAAGTTATGGGAAGAAACGCTGGAGACATTGCACTTTGGGCAGGTCTTGCTGGCGGAGCTGAAACAATCCTTATTCCAGAAGAAGGCTTCCATATTGAAGAAGTGGTTGACCGTCTGAAAAAAGGTAGTGAACGCGGCAAAAAACACAGCATTATCATTGTTGCTGAAGGTGTAAGCTCAGGTGTCGAAATCGGCAGACAAATTGAAGAGCACACCGGGTTTGACACTCGCGTCTCTGTATTGGGTCATATGCAGCGCGGAGGTTCTCCAACTGCAGCAGACCGTGTGCTTGCAAGCAGACTTGGCGCATACGCAGTCGAGCTTCTTGTAGAAGGAAAAGGCGGACGAGCAGTTGGTATCGAAAAGAACCAATTGGTAGATTATGATATAATTGAAGCATTATCACGCAAACATACAATCGACAAGAACTTATATCGCCTATCAAAAGAATTGTCCATCTAATGATAGAACAGGAGACTCGAATTAGAATTATTTCTACTTGGAGTCTCTGCCATGAATAAAAAATATTTAAATTGGAGGCAATAATAATGCGTAAGACAAAAATAGTATGTACAATCGGTCCTGCTAGTGAAAGTGTTGAAAAGCTGACACAACTTATGGAAGCAGGTATGAACGTTGCACGTTTAAACTTCTCTCATGGTGATTTTGATGAGCATGGAGCTCGTATTAAAAACATCCGTGAAGCATCTGAAGTTACTGGTAAAAACATCGCGATTCTTCTTGATACAAAAGGCCCGGAAATTCGTACGAATAATATGAAAGACGGTGCTATTGAGCTTGTAGCTGGAAACAACATCATTGTTTCTATGAAAGAAGTAGAAGGTACTACAGAAAAATTCTCCATTACATACGAAGGACTTATCGATGATGTCGAAGCAGGAAGCAAAATCCTTTTGGATGATGGCTTAATTGGACTTGAAGTAACAAGCATCGATAAAGCAGCAGGAGAAATACATACAAAAATCCTCAATACAGGCACATTGAAAAACAAAAAAGGTGTTAACGTGCCTGGCGTTTCTGTTAAGCTTCCAGGAATCACAGAAAAAGATGCTAACGACATTCTATTCGGAGTGGAGCAAGGCATTGACTTCATCGCAGCTTCATTTGTTCGCCGTGCATCTGACGTACTTGAAATCAAGCAGTTGTTAAAAGACAATAACGCTTCTCATGTTCATATCATTCCTAAAATCGAAAACCAAGAAGGTGTCGATAACATCGATGAAATCTTGGAAGTTTCCGACGGCTTAATGGTAGCACGCGGTGACTTAGGTGTGGAAATACCTGCAGAGGAAGTTCCATTGGTTCAAAAATTATTGATTAAAAAATGTAATATCTTAGGTAAGCCGGTTATTACTGCTACGCAAATGCTTGACAGCATGCAGCGCAATCCGCGTCCAACAAGAGCGGAAGCAAGTGATGTAGCAAATGCGATTTTTGACGGTACAGATGCTATCATGCTTTCTGGAGAAACAGCTGCTGGAACATACCCTGTTGAAGCTGTTCAAACAATGCATAATATCGCGTCAAGAGCAGAAACAGCTCTTAACCATAAAGAGATCCTTTCAAAACGCAGCAGAGAGATTGAGCACAACATCACTGATTCAATTGGACAATCTGTTGCTCACACTGCTTTGAATCTTGATGTTAAAGCAGTAATCACACCAACTGCAAGTGGACAAACGGCAAGAATGATTTCTAAATTCCGTCCGGAAGCTCCAATTGTTGCTGTGACATATGATGCGCATATTTTAAGACAGCTTGCTCTAGTTTGGGGTGTTTATCCACGTCTAAGCACGAGATCAGAGTCTACTGATGAAATGCTTGATGTAGCAGTACAAGAGAGTGTTAACAGCTCTATCGTGACACACGGTGAAACGGTTGTTATTACAGCTGGTCTGCCAGTTGGTGAAACAGGAACTACAAACATCATGAAAATTCATGTTGTTGGAGACGTTTTAGCAAAAGGTCAAGGTATCGGCCGCAAAACAGCTTACGGTAAAGTTATCGTTGCTAACAATGCGAAGGATGCACTTGATAAAGTGAAGCAAGGTTCTGTTTTAGTAACTACAGGAACAGATCGTGACATGGTTCCAGCTTTGGAAAAATGCAGTGCTTTGATTACAGAAGAGGGCGGATTAACAAGCCATGCTGCTGTAGTTGGACTAAATCTTGGTATCCCAGTAATCGTAGGTGTTGAAAATGCAACTAGCATCTTCGAAGATGGACAAGAAATTACAGTTGATTCCCGTATTGGAACAATCTACAGCGGACATGCAAGTGTGCTGTAATAGTTAATAATAAAAACGCCAATGGTTCTTTACCCTTGGCGTTTTGTTTTGTTTGGAAGAATATGCATTCACTAAATATTTTTCTAATCAAGCAGAAAAAGCTATAATAGAGAAAAGTGGTTTTGAAGGAGGAGCATCATTTTGCGCAATCTTTTTATCGCATTATTGTTTCTTCCGCTTGTCGAACTGGCTGCATTTCTGCTGTCAGGACGGTTTATCGGCATACCGGAGACTTTGCTGTTAGTGGTGGTAACCAGTGCGCTGGGAGCTTTTATTCTTAAAAAGGAAGGCGTAAAAGCCATAAAAAATGTTCAAGAGCAATTAAATTCAGGAAGACTTCCAGGCGATGCCATATTGAACGGTTTTTGTGTACTTCTCGGAGGAATACTTATGCTGCTGCCAGGCTTTCTGTCTGATATTGCAGGTGCTTTACTGTTGCTTCCACCGACGAGGAAGCTTTGCAAGAAGCTGCTGCTTAACTACATGCAGAAAAAACTGCTGCAAAAGAATAGGATTATCATTCAACAATGAATGTAGGAAAAAACAAGCGGCCAGGATTTATTCCAGGCCGCTTGTTTGCTTGTTATATCTTTTTTTCGTCTCCTTTTATGAAGCTCCATAAATCAGCGAAAACTCCAGCTTTATTCAATGTGCTAATAATGACAAGTGTGACTGGACCGATGATTAATCCTAAAAAACCGATCAGCTTAAAGCCGACAAATAAGGCAATTAATGTTGCAAGAGGATCAACACCGATGCTAGAAGAAAGGATTTTTGGTTCCATGATTTGTCTTTGCACAAGAACTACTATATACAATACTGTCAGTCCGACAGCTAAAGGCATTTGTCCGGCAATCATTTCGTATATAATCCATGGAACAAAGACTAGCCCAGTGCCTAAATAAGGGATAATATCAACAATCCCAGTTACTAAGGCAATAGTGATTGCGTAATCGACTCTAAGAATGATTAAGCCGATTAAAATGATGACTGTTGTGATAGATACTAATGTAAGCTGAGCCTTCAAAAAACCAAGCAATGCTCTCTTTAAATCGACAAACACGGATTTTCCGCTTCTGCTCAAACGCGGAGGAAGCAATTTTGAAAGTTTTCGTATGAGGCGATTCCAGTCTTTGCTGATAAAGAAGGTGGCCAATAAAGAGAAAATAATCACAGTAGCAGCATTGGGAAACCAAGACAAGATAATCGGGATGTTTTGGAAAAACGATTGGATAAACGCTCCCACACTTGTCCCGATTTGCTCTCCAACATTTTTGATATTGGAAATAATGGTATCCTGCTGGTTAGTACCTAAGCTGTTAAATGTGCTTGCAAGCTGATTGTAAAGCGGGATAATTTGGGCGGTAAAAAAGTTCTCTATGTATTCAATCAGTGTATTAATATGCTGTGGTACGACATTAGCAAGATAGGCAGCACCTGTGACAATTTCTGCGATTAACAGTGTAATAAGGCCTGCAAACACAGATAAAATGATAATAATACTTAAAACTACGGCAAAGGACCTAGGTAATCTACACTTAAATTGCAGGAAGTTTACAAGTGGATTCATCAGGAACGCAATCAAAAAACCGATAATAAAGGGATAGGTTATTTTTGATAAATAAAAAAAACCAACAAATACTAGTACCGTCACTGCAATTACAAACAGCAGACGAAGTGAACGGTGAATCAAAGTCAGGTTCAATAGACGTCCTCCATTCTTTGGAAAATACATAGCAGTCTTTCCGAAATGTTATCATTTCATATGTAAACTTAAACAATGCAGCCATAAAGTATAATCAGTTAACGGCTCATCTATGCTTATATCATTGATTATAGAGGAAAGGAAAAGGATGGGTCAATAAATGGTAATTTAGCTTTAGAAAGGAGTACATAATATGTTTAGTCAATCATACCTATTTTTATATTTGCTTGTCATTATCGCCCTTATTGCCAAAAACACATCTCTGCTGTTCGCAGTCGGAGCATTATTGATTTTAAAGGTGATCGGCCTTGATGCAAAATCCTTCTCTTTCATCCAGTCAAAGGGGATTAATTGGGGGGTTACCATTATTACAATAGCTGTACTGGCACCCATCGCAACTGGTGAAATCGGTTTCCGAGATCTTTCTGCCGCTTTTAAATCTCCTTTTGCATGGATTGCCCTCTTATCTGGAATTGCAGTCGCACTGCTTGCCAAAGGCGGGGTTAACTTGCTGTCATCAGATCCCCAAATCACTACTGCACTTGTATTAGGAACCATTTTAGCTGTTTCCTTGTTTAAAGGGGTTGCTGTTGGTCCGTTAATAGGAGCAGGGATTGCATACATGGCGATGAGGGCTATGGAGTGGTTTAAATAGCGAAATAGGCGAGGGAACACGTTCTGAGGTTCCCTTTATTGTTCTTTTGTTTTATCTCCTCTCACTTTTGTATCTCCTCTACATATTGTAAGAAATCCTTTCATGTAAATGCTGCCAACTTTCGAATAGTAAATTTTGAGTTTTTAAAATATACATAATGAAATTATTTAAAGATAATTATTTTCAAAACGAAAAAAACACTGTCAGATTATCTGACAGAATTCATTTCCTTTTGTTTTTATCATGGTACGATTGTGTCAACATTTTAGTAAAAGGAGACAATTACATGAAAAAAACACGTCCTGTACTCACTATCTTTTTATTCTTTTTAGGCTGGGTATTTATGTATGCTGACAGAAATATCTTATCACCTGTCATGGGCAGTATCGGCGAGGAATGGAGTTTAAATCAAACGCAGTTAGGATTAATGGCGACCGTCTTTTTTGCTGCATATGCCTTCATGCAAATTCCTACAGGGTTTTTGGCAGATAAGTTCGGCCGTGTCAAAGTGTTAGTGATCGGCTTTATCGTTTTCGGTATCGGAACATATTTGAGTGGTGCATCTACAACATTTGGGATATTTCTACTGATGCGCGCACTTACTGGATTAGGTGAGGGCACCTATTATGGCTCGCAATACGGCATCTCCTCCACCATTACTCCGAAGAAGTACCGCGGCCTCGTTTCTGCGATTATAAACAGCGGCATGGCCTTTGGTATCTCACTTGGATTTATGTCATCAAGCTACTTTACCTATACTTTAAATAAAGGGTGGCAGTTTCCCTTTTATGTCTTTGCCATCCCAACGATAATCGTCGGTATCTTAATTGGTATTTTTGTCCGCGATAACTCACATAAAGAGAAAAAACAGGCTGTTCAAGGAGCAGAAAAAGTAGAATTAAAAAGCATTTTTACAAAAAACCATATATTCGTTTATGTGTTGATTTTCTGTTCCTTATATGGCTTTTTCGGAATGCTGACATGGCTTCCTTACTATTTGCAGACAGCAAGAGATATAGAGGCTTCGCAAACAGGCATTATTTCCTCCTTAGTACCGTGGGCCTCCATTCCTGGAGCAATTCTTTTCGGTTATTTATCTGATCGAATTAAAAGCAGAAAACCGCTTATTATCGGGCTTTCCCTGGCAGGGGCAATCTGTCAGTTTGTCATTCCTTACACAGAAAATTACTCCTTCTTAATCGTTGGTTTATGCCTGTACGGTTTGCTTGGGAAATTAGCGCTAGACCCAGTATTGATTTCTTATATGGCAGATATTACGCCACAGTCCATGTATTCAAGAGTTTATGGGTTTTTCAACTTCAGCGGTATGCTTTCCTCTATTTTTGCACCATATATAACAGGCTATTTTGCAGATAAGACAGGAAGTCTTGAATTTGGCTTCTATTTATCAGGGGGGCTGCTAATTATCGGTGCAGTATTATTTTTGTTCACGACAGATAAAAAACAAGCGGATGTTAATTCGATTGAATCAATCGCCACTTTGAAAAGGGAGGAGAAGCTGATTTGAAGAAAGTAATTGTCGGCACAAAATCGATGGTGGTCAGCCCCCATTATTTAGCTTCACAGGCTGGTGAAAGGATATTACAACAAGGAGGGAACGCATTTGATGCTGCTGTTGCAGTGAGTGCTTGCCTTGCAGTTGTTTATCCTCATATGACAGGTCTTGGCGGTGATTCCTTTTGGCTTGCTTATCATGCAGAAAAAAAGAAGGTCCGCTCCTACAACGGCAGTGGCCGTTCCGGTTCAAAAGTGACGAGAGACAAATATAAAGGCAAAGAGGCGATTCCTTTTCGCGGAATAGAAAGTGTTATTACAGTGCCAGGGATGGTAGACAGCTGGGATGCAGTCCTAAGGGAATATGGAAGGATGTCACTCAAGGAAGTGCTTGCACCTGCTATTGAATATGCAGAAAATGGATTCCCTGTTTCCAATGACCAATATGAAAATACGGTAAAGAGTATCGAACTGTTACAGTCAGATAAAGACATGGCAAAAGTATTTTTGCCTGAGGGAAAAGTGCCCAATACATTCAGCAAGTTTGTGCAGAAAAATCTTGGGTGTACACTTCAAAGCTTGGCGGATAAAGGAAGAGATGATTTTTATAAAGGAGATTTAGCAAAGAGAATTATTTCCAGTATCCAAAAAAAGGGCGGTTTGCTGACAGAACAGGATTTTGCTGCACATCAAGGTGAATGGACTGAACCTCTTTCGTCCACATATCGGGACTATACCATATTCCAAGTACCACCTAACTCGCAAGGATTTGTTGGTCTGATGATACTTAATATTTTGGAAAATTTCGATTTATCAGCAATCCCACATGAATCATACGAATATTACCATCTATTAGTGGAGGCTGTGAAAAAAAGCTTCCAGGATCGGAACAATCACTTAACAGATCCTGTGTGGCATAATATACCGTTAGAAAAATTATTAAGCAAAGAATATGCAAAGGAATTGGCTGCCTCCATATCATTTGACCATACATGTGATTTGCCGACACAGCCTGTCGGCAGTGATACTGCGCATGCTGCAGTTGTGGACGAAGACGGCAATGCAGTTTCCTTTATTCAAAGCTTATATTTCGAGTTTGGATCAGGAATTATTGCCGGAGATACAGGAATTACGATGCAAAACAGAGGCTCCTTCTTTTCCCTTGATGCAGACCATATTAATGCATTAGAACCAAATAAAAGGACTTTTCATACGTTGATGCCGGCGATGGCTTTTAAAGAAGATAAGCCATATGTACTATACGGCACACAAGGCGGTGAAGGACAGCCGCAAACACAAACGGTGATGATCACTAGAATGCTTGACTACGGGATGGACCCACAAGCTGCAATCAGCGGTCCAAGATTTGTATGGGGCAGAACTTGGGGAGAAAAAACCCAAGAATTGAAAATCGAAGGTCGGGTGGCAAATGACGTTTTGGAAAAGCTGCAAAAGCTAGGCCATTCAGTGAATAGAGTTGATGACTATGCTGGAATTATGGGTCATGCGAACGCAATTCTCATTGATGAGCAAGGGTTTTTCTATGGCGGTGTTGACCCGAGAAGTGATGGAGCAGCTGTCGGAAGATAGTGGTGAGGGGGCACAGATGAAAGCAGCTGTGCTTCCTTTTTTTTACTTACTGTTTTAGCAGAAAAATAATTTATATGTCACAACTTGTCTCCAATGCCGTGCTAAAAAATCCGGAATATTAGCGGTGTGAAAAGAATATATTTTACTAAAGGCATGGTAAGTATGTAATATTTTTTACTATATTGATAGTTTATAGGTGTAAAATATGAGACATTTGGAGAATTTTTAGGTATAATAAAAATGTAGTTACGGAACACCCGTATTATAAAGATGGTATTCCTTATTTTTTTGACGAAAAATGTAAGCATTTACAATGTCTTATTTTAACAGAAAAGAGAAATGATACTATGGTGGAAATGTTAGAAAAAGGCCCCTCAAAATCTGGTTTTATCAATCCGCAAAACAATTTTTATTGATTTTTAGGTACATAATCAGTTAATCTAACAAAATAGTGAACTTTTTTTAGAGGCTGTTTTTCAGCTGCTACCTAATTTTTTATTAAATGGCTCCAAACAAGTCTTAATCAAATTTTAGTCTGAATAATCTAAAAATTCAATGTAGAGGCAAGATTCATTAAAGAAATCTGTAATTATATACGTAACTACATTCATGAATAATATGGGGACTTATATTTTGCGATGTATTGGAGAGAAGTAAGGAGAAAAGGAGAGATAGTTTATGGCAGTAACAAGAGGTCTAGAAGGAATAATTGCAACCACTTCTTCTATCAGCTCTATCATTGATGATTCATTATCGTATGTTGGTTATGACATTGATGTTTTGGCAGAAAACTCCAGTTTTGAAGAAGTAGTTTTTTTACTGTGGAACAGAAGATTGCCGACAGAAGCAGAATTGGATGATTTAAAGCAAGAGTTAGCTGATAATGCAGAGCTGCCTGCGCCGCTGCTTGAACAGCTTAGGCTGTTGCCGCTTGCAAATGTGCACCCAATGGCTGTACTCCGTTCAGCAGTATCCCTTCTGGGTGTTTACGATAAGGATGCTGACTTTATGGATGAAAGCACAAACTATCAAAAAGCATTGAGATTACAAGCCAAAATCCCTACTATCGTTACAGCCTTCTCAAGATTAAGAAAAGGGCTTGATCCGATTGCACCGAGAAAAGATTTGAACTTTGCAGCAAATTTTTTATATATGCTGACAGGAGAAGAGCCTGAGAGCATTGCGGTAGAGGCATTTAATAAAGCATTAGTGCTGCATGCAGACCATGAGCTGAATGCTTCTACGTTTACAGCACGGGTTTGTGTGGCAACATTGTCTGATGTATATTCAGGCATCACATCTGCAATTGGTGCATTGAAGGGACCGCTCCACGGCGGTGCTAACGAAGCAGTCATGAAGATGCTGACAGAAATCGGCAGTGTTGATAATGTTGATGCTTATATTTTTGACAAAATGGATAAGAAGGAAAAAATCATGGGCTTCGGTCACCGCGTTTACCGTAAAGGTGATCCGCGTGCTAAGCACTTGAAGGAAATGGCAAGGAAGCTGACAGAATTGACGGGTCAATCAGAGCTGTTTGAAATGAGCTTAAGGATTGAAGAACTGCTGAAGGAAAAGAAAGGCCTTGTTCCGAATGTAGATTTCTTTTCTGCGTCTGTCTATCACAGCCTGGAAATAGATCATGATTTGTTCACGCCGATTTTTGCTGTGAGCAGGGTTTCCGGATGGCTTGCCCATATTTTAGAGCAATACGAAAATAACCGCTTGATCAGGCCAAGAGCTGATTATACAGGACCTGAAAGAGCTGTTTACATTCCAGTTCATGAACGCTAAATTTACGCGTCTATGATATACTTATTGCAGCATAGAACAAGCAAAGTCAGGAGTCTCCTAAAGCGGGGAATGTGCGATTAAGCGGCATACGTGCCGAGCGCCCTTCTTAGACGAAGCCAATATGCGCAACTTACTTTAGCCATTCTTGCAAAAGGAGTAACGCTTCTTTTGCAGGAAATACTTTTTTAACGGAGGGATACATATGAAAGGTGAAAAAATTTCAGTAGTTGATGGTGTATTAAATGTACCAGCAAATCCAATCGTACCATTTATCGAAGGTGACGGAATCGGTCCTGACATCTGGGCTGCAGCTTCAAGAGTGCTGGATGCTGCCGTAGAAAAAGCATATAGCGGTGATCGTAAGATTGTTTGGAAAGAAGTGTTGGCTGGAGAGAAGGCATTTAATGAAACAGGTGAATGGCTGCCTTCTGAAACATTGGAACAAATACAAGAATACTTGATTGCTATAAAAGGTCCATTAACAACTCCTGTCGGCGGTGGAATTCGTTCGTTGAACGTAGCACTTCGTCAAGAGCTTGACCTTTATGTATGCTTGCGACCTGTTAGATGGTTTGAAGGCGTGCCTTCTCCTGTTAAAAGACCGCAAGATACAGACATGGTTATCTTCCGTGAAAATACAGAAGATATCTATGCAGGAATCGAGTATGAAAAAGGGTCTGAAGGTGCTGCTAAACTACTAAAATTCCTTCAAGATGAAATGGGTGTTAACAAAATCAGATTCCCGGAAACTTCCGGTTTAGGAATCAAGCCAGTTTCTGAAGAAGGCACAAGCCGTTTAGTGCGTGCTGCAATTAACTATGCCATCAAAGAAGGCAGAAAGTCTGTAACACTTGTACACAAAGGCAATATCATGAAATTTACAGAAGGTGCCTTTAAGAACTGGGGCTATGAACTAGCTGAGAAAGAATTCGGAGATAAAGTGTTCACTTGGGCGCAATATGACCGCATTAAAGAAGAGCAAGGCTCAGATGCAGCAAATAAAGCTCAGGCAGAAGCTGAAGCAGCTGGAAAGATCATCGTAAAAGATTCCATTGCTGATATCTTCTTGCAGCAAATCCTGACTCGTCCAACTGAGTTCGATGTAGTTGCTACAATGAACTTGAATGGAGACTACATTTCTGACGCGCTTGCAGCACAAGTAGGCGGAATTGGAATTGCTCCAGGAGCGAATATCAACTACGAAACAGGTCATGCTATCTTTGAAGCGACACATGGAACTGCGCCAAAATATGCTGGATTAGATAAAGTGAATCCTTCATCTGTTCTACTTTCAGGTGTACTGTTGCTTGAACATTTAGGCTGGAATGAGGCAGCTCAGTTAGTTGTTTCATCAGTTGAAAAGACTATCGCTTCTAAAGTGGTAACTTACGATTTCGCTCGTTTAATGGACGGAGCGACTGAAGTGAAATGTTCTGAATTCGGTGATGAATTAATTAAAAATATGGACTAAAATAGCTCATCGTTTGAATTTGCCAAGTATTCCAAAAGAATACCTGCTAAAATCAAGCCCTTGACTGTTAAGGCTTAGTCTATTCGAGGGAAGAGTGTTGAGGGGCCTCTTCCCTCTTTTATTGCATAAAAAAGATTTAAAGGAGGAATTAGCATGAGTTTGCGCAAAAAGATTTCCATTATTGGCGGCGGATTTACTGGTGCTACGACTGCATTTCTGCTGGCTCAAAAGGAGCTTGGCGATATTGTGCTGCTTGATATTCCGAAGATGGAAAATCCAACAAAGGGAAAAGCGCTTGATATGTTTGAGGCGAGTCCAGTACAAGGCTTTGATGCAAATATTAAAGGAACATCAGATTATAAGGATACAGAAGGTTCGGATATAGTTGTTATCACGGCGGGTATCGCAAGAAAGCCTGGGATGAGCAGAGATGATTTAGTGCAAACAAATCAAAGTATTATGAAGTCGGTCACAAATGAAGTGGTCAAGTACTCGCCGGATTGCATTATCATTGTCCTTTCCAACCCGGTAGATGCAATGACATACACGGTGTACAAGGAGTCAGGCTTTGCGAAAAATAGAGTCATTGGACAATCTGGTGTCCTGGATTCAGCAAGATTCAGAAGCTTTGTAGCAATGGAATTGAATTTATCTGTTAAGGATATTACTGGCTTTGTTCTTGGCGGCCACGGAGATGATATGGTTCCTTTAATCCGTTATTCCTATGCTGGTGGTATTCCGCTGGAAACATTGATACCAAAGCATCGCTTGGATGAGATTATTGACCGAACAAGAAACGGCGGTGCTGAAATCGTTAATCTGCTCGGAAATGGAAGCGCTTATTACGCTCCGGCAGCATCACTTGCCGAAATGTGCGAAGCGATAATCAAAAACCAAAGAAGAGTCTTGCCTGCAGTTGCTTATCTTGATGGAGAATACGGCTATTCTAATATATACTTGGGAGTTCCGACCATACTTGGCGGAAACGGTATCGAGCAGGTAATTGAACTTGAACTGACAAAAGAAGAGAAAGCAGCATTGGACAAGTCAGTAATTTCCGTGAAAAATGTTCTTAATGTGCTTACATAAAATGTATTATAAAAAGACCCATCTAGTACTAGATGGGTCTTTTTTACCTACTCTCCAATACGGACCAAAAATATGCAGGAAGTAGGAAGGATAGAGCAAGCTTAGCTTGTTGTTCGTCTGCTGCTGATTTATACTATAATAGACATGTAAATTTTGGGGGACTTAGGGGAATTTTTTAAACTTGGAGGCATTTATGAAGAAGAAAGTTCTTGTGGTTGATGATGAGCAGTCTATCGTAACACTACTAAAATATAACCTGCAACAGGCGGGCTATGATGTTATAACAGCAATGGATGGTGAGGAAGGGCTGAATCTTGCGGTTACGTCAAATCCTGATGTCATCCTCCTTGATTTGATGCTTCCGAAGATGGACGGGATGGATGTCTGCAAAAACTTGAGGCAGCAAAGAATATTTACACCCATTCTTATGCTGACTGCAAAGGATGATGAGTTCGATAAGGTTCTTGGCTTGGAGCTTGGTGCAGATGATTATATGACAAAACCATTCAGCCCAAGGGAAGTTATTGCCCGTATTAAAGCAGTATTAAGACGCTCTCAGCTAATATCAGAATCATCAGAGCAGGAAAAGGAAGAAAGAGATACGCTTAAAATTGGGGAGCTTAAAGTCATGCCAAACCACTATGAAGCATATTTCAAGGAAGAACTTTTAGAGCTTACTCCAAAGGAATTTGAACTGCTTCTGTATTTGGCGAGAAACAAAGGACGTGTTCTAACTAGAGATCAGCTGTTAAGTGCGGTTTGGAACTACGATTTTGTTGGAGACACAAGAATCGTTGATGTTCATATAAGCCATTTGCGTGAAAAAATGGAGCATAACACGAAGAAGCCAATCTACATTAAAACGATTCGTGGATTAGGATATAAACTAGAGGAACCAAAATAAAATGAAAACATTTAAATCCAGGCTGCTGGCCAGTTTACTTCTGGTCGTCGCCATTGTCTTTTTGGTGCTGGGTTTGTTTATTTACCAGTTAAATAAATCTTCTTACATAAATTCGTCTGATACGAGGCTGGAAAGGGAAAGCAGTTTGCTTGTAGCTCAAATGGCCAATGCTGATTCTATTGAGGATATAGATGCAAGTGAGATGGCAGAATACAGCAGGCTTTTGGATATCCAAATAACAGTAACAGACACAAAAGGAAATATCCTCATTGATGAGGGAGAAAAGGCGCATGATGAATTTTTACAATCACTGAGTTCAGTCGTCAGCAAAGCATCGAGCCAGCCGCAAGATGACTTTACTGGCGGAGATACGAGTTTCCATTATTATTGGCAAGAGCTGAAGTTTAATGGGGACAAGCAAGGCTATCTTTTTTTAGGTCTTGATTTGTCATCACAGAAGGATGCCTATCAGCAGATGAATACATATGTCCTTGCTGCATTGCTCATTGCTTTTGTTTTAATCTTTGTTATTGGTTTAACACTTGTGTTCCGCTATATGAGACCAATCGAATCTGCTGCAAAGGTAGCAGTTGATTTGGCAAAAGGCAATTATCATGCACGTACATATGAGGATAATATGGATGAGACAGGTATGCTCAGCTCCTCTTTAAATAAGCTGGCAAAAAACCTGCAAGAGATGGTTAAGGCTCAGGAGATTCAGCAGGACCGGCTTGGAACTCTTATTGAAAATATTGGGAGCGGGCTGTTGCTGATTGACAGCAGAGGGTATATAAATCTAGTAAACAGAGCTTACAAGGATTTATTTACTGTTAATTCATCTGATTATTTATACAAGCTTTACTATCACGTTATAGAACATAGAGAAATATCTGATTTAGTTGAAGAAATTTTTATGACGGAGCATAAGGTTGTTAAGCAATTACAGCTTACTATTAATTTTGAGAAAAAAAGCTTCCAAGTTTATGGTGTGCCTATAATCGGGACAAATGATATGTGGATGGGCATATTGCTCGTCTTCCATGACATTACAGAGTTGAAAAAACTCGAACAAATCAGAAAAGATTTTGTCGCAAATGTATCTCATGAACTGAAGACACCAATCACCTCTATTAAAGGATTTTCGGAAACTCTATTGGACGGGGCGATGGATAATAGAGAGGCATTAGTAGAGTTTTTGCAAATCATATTAAAAGAGAGTGACAGGCTGCAATCGCTTATTCAGGACTTACTTGACTTAACAAAGCTGGAGCAGCATAACTTCTCATTAGTTAAGGAGCCAATTAATATCCTGGATATTTTGGAAGAGGTCAGCAAACTTCTTGCGAATAAAGCGGATGCCAAGAATTTAATTCTTGATTTTCAGCGTCCTAGTGAGGAAGTTTGGATTGAAGGTGACAGGGCCCGTCTTATTCAAGTGTTTATGAATCTGATATCTAATGCGATTTCTTATACACCAAGCGGCGGCAAGGTTTCCGTTTCTGTCGAAAACAAGGAAAGGGATGTATTAGTTTTTGTAGCAGATACGGGAATAGGTATTGAAAGAAGTGAAATTCCAAGGATTTTTGAACGCTTTTACAGAGTCGATAAAGCAAGAAGCAGGAACTCTGGCGGAACTGGCCTTGGATTGGCAATTGTAAAGCATCTTGTTGAACTCCATAAAGGATTAATAAAGGTGGATAGTGAAGTTGGCGAAGGAACAACTTTCACCATATTGCTGCATAAAAAGTTCCCATATTAATTGTACAAGTTTACATTACTTTTACATATGGTTTGCAAAGTATTTACAAGGGTTTGCTAAAATACTAGTGAAGACCCCCCTTATCCATTAGGTTAAGAGCTGAAGCCGAAAGCCACCCCGCTTTCGGCTTCTTACATTTACAAGAGTTAATCTACTTAAAAGAGATCCTATCGTTGAAAATCAATTAATTAGGTGCATCTATACATAATCTTTTTAGTGCAGAATTGTTTTCTGCACTTTTTCTATTTTTTAACGGTAGTAAATGCTTTTCTGTCTTATAAAAGGGATTGGCATGAGCAGGCTATGAACAAGGGCTATTCCTTACAATCTTTATCTACTCATGGTAAAATAAAAGAGATTAGACCATAATAATATTACTTATTTTGCTGTTAAAGCAAAGGCGGCTGATATAGAGGAACATAAGGAATGGAGGAACTGAATTTGAAGAAAAAACTGATTCTGATTGACGGGAACAGCATTGCATACAGGGCGTTTTTTGCCTTGCCTCTGCTGAACAACGACAAAGGTGTACATACAAATGCAGTTTACGGTTTTACAATGATGCTGATGAAAATATTGGAGGATGAAAAGCCGACACATATGCTCGTTGCTTTTGATGCTGGCAAAACAACATTCCGGCATAAAACCTTCAGTGAATATAAGGGAGGTCGTCAAAAGACTCCGCCTGAATTATCGGAGCAGTTTCCATATATAAGGGAGCTCTTACAGTCATATGGCATCCGCCACTATGAGCTGGAGAATTATGAAGCAGATGATATTATCGGTACACTTTCCTTGCAAGGCGAACAGGATGGATATGAGGTTGTTGTTATATCAGGTGACAAAGACTTGACTCAACTGAGCTCAGATAAAACGACTGTTTACATTACGAGAAAAGGGATTACAGATATTGAATCATATACGCCTGATCATATTCAAGAAAAATACGGCTTGACTCCAGACCGGATTATTGACATGAAGGGATTAATGGGTGATAGTTCTGATAATATTCCTGGGGTGCCAGGAGTCGGAGAAAAGACGGCGATTAAGCTGTTGAAGGAATTTGAAACACTTGAAAATCTTCTGCAGTCCATCGATCAAGTCAGTGGTAAAAAGCTGAAAGAAAAACTCGAGGAATTCAAAGACCAAGCGTTAATGAGCAAGGAGCTGGCCACGATTACAAGAGAGGCTCCGTTAACTGTAGGATTAGGGGAACTGGAATTTCCGGGCATGAACGAAGAGAAGCTCCGCCCATTTTTCAAGGAGCTCGGCTTTAATTCTCTTTTGGACAAGCTTGGAGATGCACCTGTGGAAGAAGCTGCAGAGCTGGAACAAATTGAATTTGAACATGTGAAGGAGATTACGGCAGATATTTTTGCCGACGAGAACGTCCTGTATGTGGAAGTGTTAGAAGATAACTATCATTATGCGCCAATTATCGGAATCTCGTTAGTGAATGAAAAAGGGGCATTTTATTTGCCGATTGAATCAGCCCTAGAATCAGCAGCCTTTAAGGAATGGGCAGAGGATGAGTCAAAGCAGAAGACAGTGTATGACGCGAAAAGATCAGAGGTAGCTCTCCGACATAAGGGCATTCATTTGAAAGGCATCACATTCGACTGTTTAATTGCGGCGTATCTTGCAGATCCATCTGCATCCATCGAGGATGTTGCGTCTGTTTCTAAAAAGTACGGCTTCACGAATATTCAATCGGATGAAGCGTTTTATGGTAAAGGAGCTAAACGAAAGGTGCCAGAGGAAGACATGCTTTCAGACCATCTTGTCCGCAAAACATTTGCCCTTTCTGCCATTCAGGACAAAATGGAAGAAGAGCTTAAGAAGAATGGTCAAGAGGAACTATTCTATGAGCTGGAAATGCCACTTAGTCTTGTACTAGCAGATATGGAATCAACAGGAGTAGAGGTTGATGTAGAAAGACTTCAAAAGATGGGTGCAGAAATCAATGACAGGCTTAAAAGTATTGAAGAGCGTATTTATGAATTGGCTGGCGAAACGTTCAACATCAATTCTCCTAAGCAGCTGGGGGTTATCCTGTTTGAAAAGCTTGGTCTTCCTGTCGTTAAAAAGACAAAGACAGGTTATTCCACTTCAGCAGATGTCTTAGAACAGCTGGCGAGCTCCCATGATGTGATTAAGGAAATTCTTGAATACAGACAGCTTGGAAAGCTTCAGTCCACATATATTGAAGGATTGCAAAAAGTGGTTCACAACGGCAAAATTCACACTCGCTTTAATCAGGTGTTGACACAAACAGGCCGATTGAGCTCCATTGATCCAAATCTGCAAAACATTCCAATCAGACTTGAGGAAGGCAGAAAAATTAGGCAAGCATTCGTTCCTTCTGAGAAGGATTGGATTATATTTGCTGCTGACTATAGCCAAATTGAGCTTCGGGTGCTTGCTCATATTGCCAATGATGAGAAGCTGATTGAGGCCTTTAGGGAGGATCATGATATCCATACAGAAACAGCAATGTCTGTTTTCCATGTGGAAGCAGATGAAGTAACCTCTAATATGAGAAGACACGCTAAAGCAGTTAACTTTGGCATTGTTTATGGTATCAGTGATTACGGCTTATCACAGAGCTTGAGTATCACGAGAAAGGAAGCTGGGAAGTTTATTGAAAGATATTTGGAGAGCTATCCTGGCGTTAAGAACTATATGGAGGAGATTGTGGCAGACGCAAAGCAGCAAGGCTATGTGTCCACATTGCTTCATAGAAGAAGATACTTGCCTGATATTACAAGCCGAAACTTCAATTTGCGCAGCTTTGCAGAAAGAACTGCGATGAATACGCCAATACAGGGCAGTGCGGCAGATATTATTAAAAAAGCGATGATTGAAATGGCGAAGCGTTTGGAATCAGAAGGCTTGCAAGCAAAACTGCTGCTGCAGGTGCATGATGAATTGATCTTTGAAGCACCAAAGAATGAAATCGAAAAGCTGAAAGAAATTGTGCCAGACGTGATGGAAAACGCAGTGGAACTTAGTGTTCCGTTGAAGGTGGACTATTCGTATGGTGACACATGGTTTGATGCTAAGTAATAGAAAAGAGGTAAATGAAGTTGCCTGAATTACCAGAAGTAGAAACAGTCAGACGGACGTTAAAGGAGCTCACACAGCATAAGGTAATCAAAGAGGTTGCTGTATCGTGGGCGAAGATGATAAAAAGACCGGAAAATGTCGAGGAGTTTTCCGATGCTCTTGTTGGACAAAGGATTGAAGATATTAAACGGAGAGGCAAGTTCCTTCTCATTGAAACAACTGATTTTACAATTGTCTCTCATTTGCGGATGGAAGGACGGTACGGGTTGTTCCAAAAGGACGATCCTGTTGACAAGCATACACATGTAATTTTTTATTTTGAAGACGACTCACAGTTGCGATATAAGGATGTCCGCAAATTCGGAACGATGCATCTATTTAAAAAAGGGGAGGAGCACCATACCCTTCCCCTTTCCCAGCTTGGTCCGGAGCCTTTTGACTCTGAATTTACAATCGGGAACTTCAAGGAAAGGCTTGGACGCACGACAAGAAGCATCAAAACAGCCTTGCTTGATCAAAAGATTGTCGTTGGACTCGGAAATATTTATGTAGATGAGGCATTGTTCCGCAGCGGCATTCATCCAGAACGAATTGCGAGCACGATCAATGATCTAGAAGCAGAGACTCTGTACAGAGAAATTATAGCGACATTGTCAGAAGCGGTGGAAAAAGGCGGAAGCACGATACGCTCTTATGTTAATACACAAGGGCAAATCGGAATGTTCCAGCTCGAACTTTTTGTTTACGGCAGAAAAGGGGAAGCGTGCAAAAAATGCGGCTCCGAATTAGAAAGAATCATTGTTGGAGGCAGAGGGACTGTTTTTTGTCCGCATTGTCAAAAATAGCAGCCAGTATTAGCATTAACATTGGATGGGCTCCTTCCATATAGTATATTACTATCCGTTAGGAAGGAGCTTTTTTAAAATGTCACAAGTACTTTCTCTTATCCTATTAGCGCTTGCTGTCAGTATTGATAATTTCAGTGTCGGGTTCACTTATGGTTTACGAAAGATGAAGATTCCTTTTAAATCCATTTTCATCATTGCCTGCTGTTCTGGATTCACACTGCTGCTTTCGATGCTGTTAGGCCATGTTATTGCACAAGTGTTCTCTTCTGATTTTGCCGAACAAATCGGCGGCGGAATTCTTATTATTTTAGGAATCTGGATCTTATATCAGTTTTTTCGGCCGGATAAAGAAAGAGAAATTATTACCACAGAAAAAAACTTGGTGAATTTTGAAATTAAGTCATTGGGAATTGTGATTAACATTTTAAGAAAACCGATGTCAGCTGATTTTGACAACTCTGGAACTATAACAGGAGTTGAGGCAATAGTCCTTGGGTTTGCGCTGTCATTAGATGCATTTGGGGCAGGAATAGGAGCATCCATGCTAGGATTCTCTCCATTCTTTTTGACACTTGCTGTCATCATTATGAGTACATCCTTTGTTTCGTTAGGAATGTTTGGCGGACGAATGCTGTCTAAAAAAAGCTATATGGAGAAATTCTCCTTTATCCCAGGAATTATTTTAATTATTATTGGTATTTTTAAGCTGTAAAAAAGAAACCATTGAATAAAAGGCAGGAGAACAAATGACTTTAATTATAGGCTTGACAGGCGGCATCGCCAGCGGTAAAAGCACCATATCCAACTATTTCAGCTCTCTGGGCTTAGTCGTTATTGATGCTGATGTTGAAGCCCGTTTAGCTGTAGAAAAGGGGGAGCCGGCATACCGTGAAATCGTTGCCCATTTTGGCTCTGGAATTTTGCTCGAAGACGGCAGTCTAAATCGGGCTAGGCTCGGCGAAATCGTCTTCAGCGATGAAAAACAGCGGGCTGTGCTTAATGGAATTGTACATCCAGAGGTAAGAAACCGAATGAACGCCAAGCAAGAGGAGGCCGTTAAAGCAGGCAGCCCGGCAGTAATTCTTGATATACCTTTACTGTTTGAAAATAAGCTGGATGCCACAGTTGAGAAAACAGTCCTTGTCTATGTGGAAAAAGATACTCAAATACAGCGGCTGATGGACAGAAACGCTCTAAGCCTTGAACAGGCACAATTAAGAGTTGCAGCGCAAATGCCTTTAGAAGAGAAGCGAGTGCTGGCAGATAGAATAATCGACAATAATGGAACTGTTGAAGATTCCCAAGCTCAAGCTCTTCAGATTTTGCATGACTGGAAGGTCCTTTAAAAAATGTGTTACGATGCCCCATAGCTTTAATGGGGCAGTTTTTCATGAAGAAATATGCTGCATTTTCCATTGTTTCCATAAAAAATGGACATAAAGTTTTAAGCAGGAAATAATTAATTCATTCTATCACTTGTACAAACTGGCACTTTTTTATAAGATAATATTAATGGGAATCAATACATTGCGAACAATGAATTCGGAGCTGATATAGATGAGATGTCCTTCATGTCAACATAATAATAACCGTGTTCTTGATTCACGACCTGTTGATGACAGCCGCTCAATCCGCAGAAGAAGAGAATGCGAAGAGTGCGGTTACCGCTTTACTACTTTCGAAAAAGTAGAAGAAATACCGTTGATCGTTGTGAAAAAAGAAGGAACTCGAGAAGAGTTCAGCCGTGACAAGATTCTGCGTGGTCTCATTAGGGCATGCGAAAAAAGGCCTGTTGCTTTAAAGCAGCTAGAAGACATTACGGCAGAAATTGAAAAGGAACTTAGAAGCAACGCCGTTTCGGAGATTAATAGTGAAGACATCGGTGAAATGGTCATGGATCGTTTGGCGGAAGTCGATGAAGTGGCATATGTCCGCTTTGCATCTGTTTACCGTCAATTTAAAGATATAAATGTTTTTATAGAGGAACTGAAAGAGCTGATAAAAAAGAATTAAGGCAAACCGGTGCTGCACAGGTGACACTTCGAGCGGTCACTTGAAAATGAAAAAGGAGCTGAAGGATTCTTTGGCTCTTTTTTGACTTTGTTTTAGGCTCTAACCTGCTAAGTCTTTACAGCCTTTTTAAGCAATAATAGCAAAGGAGTGACGGTTATGTCACAGCATTGGCAGGACTTGCTTCCAATCGACAGATATCAAGTATCGACAAACGGACTATTAAGTGAGTATGACCGGAAGGTAATCACCTTTTTGTATCAGCCGCTTATCGGGACATCCTGTCTTGGCCTGTATATGACCTTATGGGGAGAGGTAGAGGAAAACCGTCTATGGTCAACTGATCATTCCCATCACAGCCTCATGAACTTTATGGATTGCGGCTTGAAGGAAATATATGCTGCAAGATCAAAGCTGGAAGGAATCGGACTTCTTAAGACATATATGAAAAAGGAAGGAGAAAATCGCTCCTTCATTTATGAGTTACAGCCGCCATTAACACCTGAACAGTTTTTTCTTGATGGCATACTAAATGTTTATCTTTTTCGAAAAATAGGGAAAGCCCAATATAACAGGCTGAAGAACTTCTTTGCAGAAGAACGCAAGCTTGATGAGAAAGAGTACAAGCCGGTCACGAAGGCGTTTCAGGATGTATTCATGTCTGATCATTCCAGTGTCGTTCGATCGACATATGAATGGGAAGGCGGCGAGATGTTAGATGAGGAAACCATCCTTATCGGCAAAAGAGAGCAGAAAAGCATTAAAATCGAGAACAACGATTTTGATTTTGATCTTCTTCTTGCAGGATTGAATGAATCCTTCCTTTCCAAAAAGGCGATAACAACTAAGGTAAAGGAAGCCATTCAAACATTATCCTTTTTGTATGGAATTAATCCGATTGAAATGAAGAATATCGTGATGAGTGCCATTAATCCAAACGATGAAATTGATATAGAAGAGCTGAGAATAGCCGCAAGAGACTGGTATCAATTTCAGCATGGCGGAAAATATCCGCTGTTAGTGGACAGAACGCAGCCAGTTCAGTGGCAGACACAGACAGAAGCCCCAAAATCAAAAGAAGAAGAATTCCTTTATTATCTCGATAATACTTCACCAAGGCAGTTCTTGAAAGATATTGGAGGCGGAGCGGAACCCTCAAAAGCAGACCTTCAAATTATTGAAGAAATTATGTTTTCCCAAAAGCTCCCTCCTGGTGTCATTAACGTTTTGATACATTATGTCATGCTGAAAACAGATATGAAGCTGACGAAGGGCTACGTAGAAAAAATCGCTGGCCAATGGGTGAGAAAGAAAATCCAAACTGTTAAGGCTGCGATGGAGCTCGCTAAACGAGAGCATCAGCAGTATTCAGATTGGGCAAATGGAAAAAATACAACCAGCAATAATAAAGCAGCGAGGAAAGTCATTCGGAAAGAGAAAATTCCGGAATGGTTTGGAGTGGACAAAACCGCTGATGCAAAAGTGGATGCCCCGGAAAAAGCAAATACGGAGAATGTAGATAACGACGTACTAAAAGAATTAGAAGAGGAAATAAAAAACTTAAGGAAATAGGTGGTGAACGAATATGGAAAGCATTAATGATACTCTTCGTAAGCTTGGAGCAAACGGCGGCTTTCAAGAGAGGTATAAGGCTATGAAGGAGCAGGTGCTGAATCACCCTGATGTTAAATCATTCCTAGAAGAGCAGGAGGATTCTATCACCCCGCGTATGCTGGAAACAGGCATGATGAAGCTGTATGAGTATGCAAACCAAAGCAAAGAGTGCCGAAGCTGTCCTAGTTTAGGTGAGTGCATTAACATGATGCAGGGATATCATCCGAAGCTGGTAATTAACAGAGGAGCTATTGACATTCAATATGATGTCTGCCCGCGCAAGATAATGGAAGACAGCCAAAAGAAAAAGGAAAAGCTTATTCGGAGCTTGCATGTGCCTAAGGATATTCTCAAGGCATCATTCAACAATCTGGACATAGGCCAAGAGCGTGCCCAGGCGGTTAGGGCAGCAATTAATTTCGTAAAACAATACGAACCTGGAATTCGGCAGAAAGGTCTGTATTTCTTTGGTGAGTTTGGTGTAGGAAAATCCTATATGCTTGGCGCAATTGCTAATGAGCTTTCGCAAATGCAGGTTTCTTCCATGATTGTGTATGTGCCGGAACTATTCAGGGAAATGAAGAGTTCTATTGCTGATAACTCATTAAATGACAAAATTGAGAGCATTAAAAGAGAACCAGTCCTGATGCTTGATGATATTGGGGCAGAGACGATGTCAAGCTGGATACGGGATGAAGTTTTAGGACCAATTTTGCAGTTTAGAATGCTAGAAAATCTGCCGACATTATTCAGCTCGAACTTTGATTTTGCAGGTTTAGAATACCATCTCACTTATTCACAGCGCGGTGAAGAGGAGAAAATGAAGGCGATGCGGGTAATGGAAAGAATCAGATACTTGGCAGAACCAGTTCATCTGAGAGGCGAAAATAAGCGTAAATAACCTTTATGAAGGCAGGCTTAAAACATTTGAGCCTGCCTTTTTCTTGTGAAGATTATCGTCACCACTTCTATTTTTTTGTGTTTCCCCATATACATTCTAACAAGGATTTTTTTCACAAAGGGGGGTTACGATTGATTGAAGTCATTTTTCAAAAAAAAGGCGATGGAGAAAAATTGCTTAGGCTGATCAATCTTAAACATAAATATCCGAATTGGGGCATCAGTTCCATTCAAGAAGAACAGGAATTTCGCTTGAAGTTCAGCTGGAGTGCTGAGCAAAATAATTTGTTTATCGAAACACTTAAAATGGTTTTAGGGGAGTTTATTCTTCACTACAAATCAGAGGAGTGGGCAAGGCAAGTATTGACAGAGCAATACTATTATACAGATGAAGCGGAGCAGCGCCATATTCTTGAGATTCTCCACAGTCTGCTTGAAAAAGAAAGAAAGGATTTAGCAAGCCTGCTTGGCAAGCTTCATTTACACGAGTGTCTCGATCATGCCATTGGTGACCTGCTGAAAGAAAATCTTTCTTTTTCTTTCGATAGCTTTGTGACATTCCGGCTGCAGGACTATACCCAAAAGCTGCATGGCTATGTGGAAATCGCCATTGATGAATATAAGATGGAACAGGAGTATCAAGTGTTCATTCAGACGTTAAGGGACTTTCTTGCAGAACGTAAACCTAAGGTCCAGACGATTCATGTGCTTGTCGACTTAGAAATTCAATTTTATGATTCAGAATATCGGGAACTCTCTCAGCAGGATTTAATGAAAATACTCGACAGCAAGATGTTTGCCTATCAATCTGTCTATATTGATCCATTTTCAATCGGTCCGCTTCTATCCCTTGCGCCAAAAACGATTCACCTGTACACAGAAGACCGCGAGCAGCCAATCGTTCGCACTATCATGAACATCTTTGAAGAGAGAGTCAGCGTTCTGGACAAGGAGGAATTTTTTCAAGGAACACCGCACACATTCTAATAACTATTGAGAAAAAAATGAATCGCGGCTACTTGCAATTATAAAACATAAAGCATATAATAACGTACATAAAATAACTATATCGAATACATGTTATGATAAGGACAATAGTTTTCTTGTACGGTTTTAAGAGAGGGAAGCATTAGCTGGGAGCTTCCTAACACGATGAGAATTGCTTACCACCTTTAAACTTCAGCCAGGAACAGGGAAACCCCCTTATTATTGGTTTGGCGGACCGCAGCCGTTATCTGCTTAACTAAAGCCGTTTATGCCCATAGTGGGATGAGCGGGAATTAGGGTGGAACCACGAATTATATAAACATAACTCGTCCCTTTCTATAGGGACGGGTTTTTTTGCGTTCTGGTCCTTTAACATGAAAAGATAAACAAGTATAACGAAGGAGGAAATATCATGTCAGAAATGATAAAAATTACATTTCCAGATGGAGCAGTAAAGGAGTTTGCTGCAGGCACAACTACTGAAGATATCGCAGCATCCATCAGCCCTGGACTAAAGAAAAAAGCTCTTGCCGGTAAAGTTAACGGTGGATTATATGACTTAAGAAGACCAATCCTTGAGGATGCTTCTTTTGAAATCATTACACCTGAGAGAGAAGAGGCATTGGAGATTCTTCGCCACAGTACTGCCCACTTGATGGCACAAGCTATTAAAAGGCTGCATGGTAATGTAAAGCTTGGAGTAGGTCCTGTTATTGAAGGTGGTTTTTATTATGATATCGACTTGGACAAATCACTTACACCAGAAGATTTGCCTTTAATTGAAAAGGAAATGTCTAAAATCATTAATGAGAACTTGGAGATCGTTCGTAAAGAAGTAAGCCGCGATGATGCAGTTAAGCTCTTTACAGAAATGGATGATGAGTACAAGCTGGAGCTGATTGAAGCAATTCCGGCAAATGAGACAGTTACATTGTATGAGCAAGGTGAATTTATTGACCTTTGCCGCGGTGTGCATGTGCCTTCTACAGGTAAACTGAAAGAATTCAAACTATTGAACATTGCAGGAGCTTACTGGAGAGGCAATAGTGACAATAAAATGCTTCAGCGTATTTATGGAACTGCCTTCTTCAAGAAAGCAGATCTTAATGAGCATCTTCGTCTATTGGAAGAAGCGAAGGAAAGAGATCACCGTAAAATCGGAAAAGAGCTTGATCTGTTCATGACTTCTCAAAAAGTTGGACAAGGCCTGCCGTTATGGCTTCCTAAAGGTGCAACAATCAGACGAATTTTGGAAAGATACATTGTCGATAAAGAAGAAAGATTAGGCTATCAGCATGTCTATACACCAATCATGGGTAGTGTTGATCTTTATAAGACTTCCGGCCACTGGGATCATTACCAAGAGGATATGTTCCCTGTAATGGATATGGATAATGAGCAGCTAGTTCTTCGTCCGATGAACTGCCCGCATCATATGGTTGTGTACAAAAATGATATTCACAGCTACAGAGAGCTTCCTATTCGTATTGCCGAGCTTGGAACAATGCACCGCTACGAAATGTCTGGAGCCCTATCTGGACTTCAGCGTGTCCGCGGGATGACTTTGAATGATGCTCATATCTTTGTCCGTCCTGATCAAATTAAGGATGAATTCAAACGCGTTGTAAACCTTGTGCTGGATGTTTACAAAGACTTCAATCTGACAGATTATTCTTTCCGTTTGTCTTATCGTGATCCGCAGGATACAGAGAAATATTTCGACGATGATGAAATGTGGAACAAAGCACAAAGCATGTTGAAAGAAGCGATGGATGATCTTGGCTTGGATTACTACGAAGCTGAAGGAGAAGCAGCATTCTATGGACCGAAGCTTGACGTTCAGGTTAAGACTGCTCTTGGCAAAGACGAGACTTTGTCTACTGTTCAGCTTGACTTCTTATTGCCAGAGCGTTTTGATTTAACATATGTCGGCGAAGACGGCAAACAACACCGTCCTGTTGTTATCCACAGAGGTGTTGTATCGACAATGGAGAGATTCATCGCATTCTTGATTGAAGAATACAAAGGTGCATTCCCAACATGGCTTGCTCCTGTACAAGTTCAAGTGATTCCAGTATCTCCTTCTGTTCATTTTGATTATGCGAAGCAAGTGCAAGAGCAGCTTCAAAATCAAGGGTTCCGTGTGGAGCTTGATGAGCGTGATGAAAAAATTGGTTACAAAATCAGGGAAGCACAAATGCAAAAAATCCCTTATATGCTTGTTGTAGGTGACAAGGAAGTGGAAGAAAATGCAGTCAATGTTCGTAAATACGGAGAGCAGAAGTCTGAAACTATTCCTTTCGATTCCTTCCTGCAAGCTCTTTTGGACGAAGTAAAAAGATAAAAAGTACTTTCCAAAAAACGGTGATGTACCGAAAAAACAGGAAATTATGCAAAAAGTATTGCAATAACGCAAGAACTTTGATAAAATTTTTTTCGTTGTGATAATTCTTTCGTTGACTTATCCATTTCGACTGTGATATAGTTACTAAGGTAAATTGAATATAAAGTTCTGAGGAAAAGAAGAAGCACCCGCTTCTCACCTGATTGACACGGATTCCAAGTAGTTAACAGGTATTACGTAAACAATTTAGGTCTTACTATGGTTATCGTAAGTGTGGGTGATTTGAGTCGCCCACACTTTTTATTTTGGATGCAAATCCAAATTTGCGATTTCAACTGGGGAGTCAAGTGTCAATTGGTACTTAGCACAGAAAAGGACGCGAAGCTTTTCTTGATAAGGTCTTGACCCGAACGTTGTATTCGTCAATTAACCTTGGAGGTGTTTAACTATTAGCAAAGATATGATTTTAAATGAAGGTATTCGTGCTCGAGAAGTTCGTCTTATTGACCAAAACGGTGAACAGCTTGGCATTAAAACGAAATTTGAAGCTCTTGAAATTGCAACACGTGTGAATCTTGATGTAGTTCTTGTTGCTCCAAATGCCAAACCACCAGTAGCTCGTATCATGGACTACGGGAAATATAAGTTTGAACAGCAAAAGAAGGAAAAAGAAGCACGTAAAAATCAAAAAATCATTAATATCAAAGAGGTTCGCCTTAGTCCGACTATTGATGAGCATGACTTTAATACAAAGCTTCGCAATGCAATAAAGTTCCTGGAAAAGGGCGATAAAGTAAAGGCATCCATCCGTTTTAAAGGACGTGCCATTACACATAAGGAAATCGGTCAACGTGTACTAGTTCGCTTTGCGGAAGCTTGTACAGAAGTTGCCACTGTGGAATCACATCCTAAAATGGACGGCCGAAGCATGTTCATGACTTTAGCGCCTAAAAACGACAAGTAAACGAGGAGGAATACGAAATGCCAAAAATGAAAACTCACCGTGGAGCAGCAAAACGTTTCAAAAAAACCGGCTCTGGTAAATTAAAACGTTCACATGCTTACACTAGCCATTTATTCGCTAACAAATCTACAAAACAAAAACGTAAGCTTCGTAAAGGTTCTTTAGTATCTTCAGGAGATTACAAACGCATTCGTCATTTATTAGACAACATTAAGTAATTTTTTCTAAATAGGAGGGAAATAATATGCCACGTGTTAAAGGCGGTACAGTTACACGCAAACGTCGTAAAAAAGTTCTTAAATTAGCTAAAGGTTATTTCGGTTCAAAACATACATTATACAAAGTTGCTAACCAACAGGTTATGAAATCCCTAATGTATGCATACCGCGATCGTCGTCAGAAAAAACGCGACTTCCGCAAACTTTGGATTACTCGTATCAACGCAGCAGCACGCATCAACGGTCTTTCTTACAGCCGTTTAATGCACGGATTGAAAGTTGCTGGTATCGAAGTAAACCGCAAAATGCTTGCTGAGCTTGCTGTAAGCGATGAAAAAGCATTTGCTGAATTAGCAACTGTTGCTAAACAAAACATTAAATAAGCTTTTTAAGCTTAACAAAGAAGGCATGGTTCATGCCTTCTTTTTATTTATATAGATTTAAGGAAAGGGAGAGGGGCAATGACTATTAAAATCGTTTGTCTGTATTGGCTTCTTATTAATCTTTCTGGGTATCTTGTGATGAAAATAGATAAAGACAGAGCAAGAAGACATGCTTATCGTATAAGTGAACAAAACTTGTGGACAATAGCCGTTTTTTTCGGTGCATTAGGAATGACTGCGGGAATGAAGCAATTTCGCCATAAAACAAAGCATGCTGCTTTTAAAGTAGGATTGCCGCTGCTAGCTGTTGTCGAAACAATAGCTTTTATTTTTATATTAAAGGAATTAGCATAAATTTGAAGGTTTGGCTATACACTTTACTAACAGCATGATTCTCTTACAATTGAAGGTGATAGAATGGAAGACCAATTATCAATGCTATTTGTCATGGTAGAATTAGGCGGGGTGCTTGCACCTATTGCGTTTATTCTCTTCCATACGTTAAGGCAAGTGTTATTTATTCCGCCAATGCTTGTATGTATTGCTGGAGGAGTGCTTTTTGGCGTAACATTCGGTACGATTTATTCGGTCATAGGACTGACAGTGAATTGCCTGTTTTTCTTTCTTGTTATCAACAGAATGCCTAAAACACGTCAACGACTTAGCGGTTTGAAGAAAAAGTGGTTTGGAGAATATCGCAATCTAACGACTGGGCAGGTGGCCGTATTAAGGCTGATTCCTTTTATCCATTATCATTTATTGAATTTTTGTTTGCTTGAACGTACGAAGAATTTCAAGGATTATATGAAATTTTCGTTAATGACTAATATACCGCTGGCATTTTTCTATACGATTTTCGGCCAGTTCATCAGTCAGTTTTCACCGACGATGATTATTGTCATTCTGTTTGCTTTAGCTGTATTAGTGTATGTATTGAGAGAGAAAATGACTATTATAAAATGGCATGAATTTTTTAAAGATAAGAAACAAGAAAAAAAAGCTAAACACTCGTTTTAGCTTTTTGTTTTTTATTTTAGGACTTTTTCCAACTTATCTTTGCATTTGGGTAAACAGCTTTCAGTGTTTCTTCGAGAAAGTGTACATCTCCGTCAAGCAGTTTAGTGTCATATGGTTCAGCAGGCCATAATAGAATACTGCTCACCGTTTTCTGATCATTTGGATTTACATATTTTTCCCCTTCGAATAAAAAGCCGTTGTAGGTGAAAACCAAGTTCATTCTAATATTTTTTTTGTCATCAATCATATAAAACTTGTTTCTTCTCTTGGCAAATTCAAGCCTGCGTACAGGACTTGCAGCATATGAAAGGATGCGATAAACGATAAAGATGATAAGTGCCAATAACAGCAAGCGCAATAGCCACATCATATAAAAAGCCTCCAAATCTTTTGATAAAACTTTAGCTAATTCTATACGTGTGAAAACATATAAGGTTTCAATTTTAAGAAAAAAAATATAAAAAAGTGCAGATTATGCTTTTAAAATAGTGGATTTCCAACATACTATTAGAGAACCCTATAGGAAGGCCAACAAATTGCTAGGAAGAATTTTAATTTATTAGTATAATAAGAATGATTTGAATGATTAATATAAGGGAGTCGAAGTAACGTGAAGCTAGATGAAACATTGACGATGCTTAAAGAGCTGACAGACGCTAAAGGTATACCGGGAAATGAAAGAGAACCACGGGAAGTAATGAAAAAATACATAACAGAATATGCAGATGAAGTGACTACTGATAATTTAGGAAGTCTTATTGCTAAAAAAACAGGCAAAGAAGGCGGACCGAAAATCATGGTAGCTGGCCACTTGGATGAAGTTGGCTTCATGATTACAAGAATTGATGATAAAGGCTTTTTATACTTTCAGACAGTAGGAGGCTGGTGGTCACAAGTAATGCTTGCACAGCGAGTAACAATCGTGACAAGCAAAGGTGATATCACTGGCGTAATCGGTTCAAAGCCGCCACATATCCTCTCTCCAGAAGCACGGAAAAAGCCTGTTGAAATTAAAGATATGTTTATTGATATCGGTGCTGCTTCTAAAGAAGAAGTGCTTGAATGGGGAGTAAAACCTGGCGATATGGTCGTACCGTATTTTGAATTCACGGTAATGAACAATGAAAAGATGCTGCTTGCTAAAGCTTGGGATAACCGCATTGGCTGTGCGATTGCCATCGATGTCTTAAAAGGCTTAAAAAATACGGAACATCCTAATACTGTATATGGTGTTGGAACAGTGCAGGAGGAAGTTGGTCTGCGCGGTGCGAGAACAGCAGCGCAAAAAATCCAGCCTGATATTGCCTTTGGTGTAGATGTGGGTATTGCGGGAGATACACCGGGAGTAACAGAAAAAGAAGCGCTGAGCAAAATGGGCAAAGGTCCGCAAATTATTCTTTATGATGCAAGCATGGTTTCTCATAAAGGCTTAAGAGATTTAGTAACAGATACAGCAGATGCTAATAATATTCCATATCAATTCGACAGTGTGCCTGGCGGCGGAACAGATTCTGGTGCTATCCATCTTACACATAATGGAGTACCGGCATTGTCTATTACAATTGCGACACGCTATATTCATTCACATGCAGCAATGCTTCATCGTGATGATTATGAAAATGCCGTTAAGCTGATAATCGAGGTAATTAAAAAGCTGGACAGTGATACTGTGAAGGAATTGACATTTAAATAACCGTTTTTAAGAGACCAGAAATGGTCTCTTTTTATTTCGACACATCCGTACGCTGCTTCTTTGGCCAAAGGCAATAGCTGAAACTAATGAGGAAATCAATCCCAAGGACGACAGACCAGATTTGGATAAGACGAAGCAAGGTATTTGCATCTTCTTTTGGAATAAATATTGTCATCATATAAAGCAATGCAGCACCAATTGCAAAAGCCACAAGGTGGCGGAGCCAGCCAGTAATTTCTTGTTTAGCATGCGCCCGTCCATATTTTTTTACAGGCTTTTCTCCTGCAGCAAACCGGTAGCTGAAATGGGCATCCATCCACTTGATCATACTGTGTCCGAAGGCGATGGTGACGCCAAGATAAACGGCTGCCAGCCCATGGAAAACCGTTATTTCGCTGCCTTTGTTTATATCTGCAATAGTAAAGATAACTAACAGTAAATCAATAATTGGTGTTGCAAGCAGCAATGCTGCACCTACCTTGTTTTTTCCAAGAACATAACGGCTAAACAATCCTAGCAATACAAATAACCAAAAAGAAATTTCGCAAATGATAATCAGGATGCCAATCATGGAAACACTCCTTTTTTAATACAACTGTATTAAATACAAATTAGCACAGTTGTATTAAAAAAGCAATAGAGTTATACTATTGGTATGCCTAAAATTGTTAATCATACTTTACAAAAAGAAAAAATCGCAAAAGCAACATGGAGTGTTATCAGAAAGGTTGGCATGGACAAAGCTTCTGTCAGAAATATTGCAGAAGAAGCAGGCCTGTCAGTCGGCGCACTCCGCTATTACTTTAAAACGCAAACAGAATTGCTTCAATTCTCGATGAATTTAGCATCTGAAAGGGTGAAGGAGAGAATCTCAGCCGTTTCGCTGACAGGGGAACCAGTCGAGGATGTTTGCACCATTTTGTACGAGCTGCTTCCGTTAAATCAAGAGAAACAAGAAGAAATGGAGGTTTATTTTGAGTTTACGAAAAAGTCGATTTCTGATCCATTGCTTGTGGAGCAGCGTAATGAAGTGTTAAAAGAAATGCAGCATGGAATAAGAAGATGTGTAGAAGGTCTTATCGTAAGCGGCAGCACGAAGCAGGAGCTTTCTGCAGAAGCGGAAGGAAGGCGTCTATTTGCCTTAATTGATGGTCTTGCTTTCCATTGCTTACTCGGTGTGATTACGAGTGAAGAAGTGAAACAAACTGTTCGTCTCCATATCGAGACATTATGCAAATGATAAACATAAAAAAAGTTTGCCCTATTTTGGGCAAACTTTTTTTGCTATTGTAAATCAATAGGCGGAGGCGGCGGGGTATTGTTTAAGATTGCCGCTTTTCGCGCTTTCAAGAATCGGTTGATATTTAAAACAATTGTTTTTGCAACAGCATATGTTGGGACCGCTAGAATCATTCCAAGTATACCTGCTAAGTTTCCTGCGACGAGAAGCAGGACAATAATAGTGGCAGGATGCGTATCGAGCCTTTTGCCTAAAATAAGCGGTGACAAGATATTTCCTTCAATTTGCTGAGCAATGGTGATGACAATAATAACGAGCAGAGCCTGAGTCGGTGAAGTGAACAATGCGATAATAACAGCAGGCGCTCCGCCGATAAGTGGTCCGACATATGGAATAATGTTAGTTACAGCAACAATCAAGGCCATGACTAAAGCATAATCCAGACCGATAATCCAGTAACCGATTAAGGCAAGTGTACCAACGAAAAGGGCAACCATAACTTGTCCTTGAATATAAGCAGCTAAAGTTTCACCAGTATCCTTTAGTATTTTTGTAGCTTCCTTGCGGTAAGAAGCAGGGAAAAACCTTGATAATGCTGCTGGGAATTTGTTCCCGTCCTTGAAGCTGTAAAACAGCAAAAATGGGACGGTGACAATCGTTACTGTAATATTTGTCATTGTGCTGATGATGGTGCTTATGCTGTTTGTAATGCTGCTTGGAATTGTCTGAGCAAAATCATTGAGCTTGGCTGTGATGTCGCTCATTGTCACATATTCCTGGTTAAGCAGCCATTTATACTGTTTCGTATCATTCAAGTCATTGAAGAACCTAATGGCTTGATCTGCATAGTTCGGTATATTGCTAAATAGTTCTGTAATCTGCTTGCTGATCATCGGAATAACGCTGCCGATTGCTAAAATAATTAAACCTATTACTACTACATAAATAATAATAATAGCTAATGTTTTCGGTACCTTATATTTTTGCAAGAAGTTGACAATCGGATTCAACAGGAAGTACAAAAATCCTGTGATAATAATAGGAAAAAACAAAGTAGAAAACAGTACAGCTACAGGCTGAAATAAAAAAGATATTTTTGTGCAAACATAAATGATTGCGACAATTAATAATACTTGCAAAAGCCAATAATGAAACTTCTTCTTCGTCAAGATAACTTCACCTTTTTTCTTTATTAGTTACATTACTTTATGTATATGTGCACAAAAAACCAATAGAAACGTATAGTACACGTAGTATAGCATATAAATCTATCTGAATTATACCCTGCTATACAAAGTTTATAACATTGCAGTTATGCTTTATGGATATACGATTGACGATAAAAGAAGTTTCACTATTAATAAAAATTTTTGGGCAAAAAAAAGGAGGAATTAGCATCCCCCCATTTTTCTTTATTTCAATCCTGATTCTAAAGATTGCAGCATCTCTGTCTTTTCATCCTCAGAAGAATTTTTCCAGATTACTTCGAATAAGACCCCGAGACCAGGAAGCATTTTCTCTTCGCCATTTTGGATAGCATCTACAATCGTCGCCTTCAGCTCGTCTTGTGTATTGCCAGAGACATTATGGATAATCGCATTACGTAAATTTAAATTCATGTATAACACTCCTTTTTCCTAATATGACAAACCCATACTATATCATTACTCATTTAACGTTTATTATGTATATTCTTTACGCTATAATAATAAAAAATGAAAGAATGGTTAGCTTAAGTGAGGAGACGTACAATTTGAAACATATATTATCTGCCAAAAACCCTCAAATAAAAGAGTGGAAAAAATGCCTGACAAAAAAAGAAAGGGACAAAACAGGCACCTTTCTTGTAGAAGGCTTTCATTTAGTAGAGGAAGCGCTAAAAGCAAATGCAATTAAGCACTTGATTATTTCTGAGGAAATAGAAATGCCAAAATGGGATTACGGTGATGTTCCTGTAACCATTGTAACGAAGGAAATTATTCTGCAATTAACAGATACTGAGACCCCGCAAGGAATTGTGGCTTTATGCACCCAGTATGCTGATGAACAAGTGCTTTCCACAGGAAAATCCTTTATTGCTCTTGATGAGATTCAGGATCCAGGTAACCTTGGAACAATCATCCGCACAGCCGATGCTGCCGGAATTGATGCCGTAATAGTCGGCGACGGCACTGTTGACATATATAATCCGAAAGTTGTTCGCTCAGCGCAAGGCAGTCATTTTCATCTGCCTATTATTAAGCAGAACTTGCCGCAATTTATTGCAGAATTAAAGGAAAAAGAAATACCTGTTTATGGTACAAGCTTGGAAAACGGCGTCAATTATCGAGAAGTAACACCTGAATCCTCCTATTGTTTAATTGTCGGCAATGAAGGAAACGGAGTAAGCAAAGAAGTGCTTGCTGCAACGGATAAAAATCTGTATATTCCGATACACGGGAAAAGTGAATCCTTAAATGTAGCAGTTGCTGCAGGCATTTTAATCTATCATTTCGCCTAATCTGCAAGCTTACAGCAAAATGGATTTGAAATGAACATGAAAATATACTATAATAATGGCAAATTGCATGATGAATAAACGTTGATGGAGAAAAGTAATTTACAGCCCTGCTGATTTAGGGAGAAAATGCCTTGACTGAAAGCATTTTTATCTGGCAGCTTAAATGAAGTTCACCTCCTGAGTTGGCATCGGGACCAGTTTCATTAATGAAATTGTAAAGATGTTCCGGCATTTATGCCGTTATCCAAATGAAGTGAACTTGAATGCTTAATTCAGGTTAATTAGGGTGGTACCGCGAATATATAAACCTCGTCCCTTTGTTGGGATGGGGTTTTTTTATGTTTCAAGCAGCAGTAGTTTTACGAAAGCTTGTACGATTCATGCAAAATTAAAAGGAGGAAACGAGATTGGAAGCGAAATTGAAGGAACTGCAAGCAGAAGCTTTAACAGCAATAGCAGCCAGTGAAAACGTAAAAGAGTTAAATGACATAAGAGTTGCATACTTAGGCAAAAAAGGCCCAATTACAGAAGTGTTGAAGGGAATGGGCAAATTATCGGCAGAGGAACGCCCGAAAATGGGAGCTTTAGTTAATGTCATCCGCGATGAAATTACAAGCCATATTGAAGAAAAACAAAAGACGCTGGAAGAAGCAGAAGTGCAAAAGAAAATTGCAGCAGAAACAATTGACGTTACTTTGCCAGGCCGCCCAGTTGCGGTTGGAAATCATCATTCCTTGACGAGAGTGATTGAGGAAGTGGAGGATCTGTTTATCGGAATGGGCTATACAGTCGAGGAAGGTCCAGAAGTGGAAGTCGACTATTATAATTTCGAGGCTTTGAACTTGCCGAAAAACCACCCAGCAAGAGACATGCAGGATTCTTTCTACATTACAGAGGAACTGCTTCTTAGAACACATACTTCACCAGTGCAAGCTCGTACGATGGAGAAGCATAAGGGCGTAGGTCCTGTTAAAATTATCTGTCCTGGTAAAGTGTATCGCCGTGACAATGATGATGCTACGCATTCCCACCAATTCATGCAAATTGAAGGGCTTGTCATTGATGAAAATATCCGCATGAGCGATCTTAAAGGTACACTTGAAGTGTTCGCGAAGAAAATGTTTGGCAATGACAGAGAAATCCGTCTTCGTCCAAGTTTCTTCCCATTCACAGAGCCTTCTGTAGAAGTTGATATTTCTTGCAGTATCTGTAAAGGAAAAGGCTGCAGTGTATGTAAAGGCACAGGCTGGATTGAAGTGCTTGGAGCAGGTATGGTTCATCCAAATGTGCTGGAAATGGCAGGATTTGATTCGAAGAAATATTCTGGTTTTGCCTTTGGAATTGGTGCAGAACGTATTGCGATGCTGAAGTACGGAATTGACGATATCCGCCATTTCTATACAAATGATATCCGTTTCTTAAAACAGTTTACAGTGCCAGAATATTGAGTTGGAGGAGAATAGCAAATGTTAGTTTCTTATAAATGGTTGCAAGAATATGTAGATTTAAATGATATAACACCTGAGGAGTTAGCTGATCGCATCACGAGAAGCGGTATTGAGGTAGAAGGTGTGGAAGTGCTAAATGAAGGCATGAAAAATGTCGTTATCGGTCATGTATTAGAGCGTGAACAGCACCCAAATGCAGATAAACTGAACAAATGTCTAGTAGATGTAGGCGACGGCGAACCAGTTCAAATCATTTGTGGAGCACCAAATGTTGATGCTGGCCAAAAAGTAGCTGTTGCTAAGGTTGGAGCAGTTCTTCCAGGGAACTTCAAAATTAAAAAAGCGAAGCTGCGCGGTGAGGAATCAAATGGAATGATTTGTTCCCTGCAGGAGCTTGGCATTGAAGCAAAAGTTGTTGCAAAAGATTATTCAGAAGGCATTTTCGTGTTCCCAGGTGATGTGGAAGTAGGCAGAGATGCACTTGAGTATTTACAAAGAGATGATGCAGTCCTTGAGCTTGGCCTGACTCCAAACAGATCAGATTGCTTAAGCATGTTAGGAGTTGCTTATGAAGTTGCAGCTGTTTTAGGCAAGGACGTAAAGCTTCCTGCTGTTGACTATCCAAAAACAGCAGAAAGCGCTGCGGATTATGTAAGCGTAAAAGTGGAAAACAGTGAGGATGTACCACTATACACAGCAAAAATTATTAAAAACGTTAAAGTCGCTCCATCACCATTATGGATGCAAGGAAGACTAATGGCTGCTGGTATCCGTCCACATAACAATGTTGTCGATATCACAAACTATATTCTGTTAGAATACGGTCAGCCTCTGCATGCATTTGACTATGATCGTTTTGGTTCAAAAGAAATTCTTGTAAGAAGAGCAAAAGCTGGAGAAACAATCGTAACTTTGGATGATGCAAAAAGAACGCTGACAGAAGACAATTTGCTAATTACAAACGGTGAAGCTGGAGTTGCTGTAGCTGGTGTAATGGGCGGTGCAAATTCAGAGGTTCAAAGCGATACAACAACAGTCCTTTTGGAATCTGCTTATTTCGAAGCTGGAGTTATCCGTAAATCCTCTAAAACACTAGGCTTAAGAAGTGAAGCGAGCGCAAGATATGAAAAAGGAATCGATCCTAATCGTGTTCGTCAAGCTGCTGAAAGAGCGGCGCAATTGCTTCAAATTTATGCAGGCGGAGACGTTTTGGAAGGTGAAGTGGCAGCAGAAAACCTAAAAGCTGAGCCGAAAATTGTTTCGATTACTTTAGAGAAATTGAACAATGTATTAGGGACTTCTTTAACAGAAGGCGAAGTGACAGATATTTTCAAAAGGCTTCAATTTGAAACTTCTGTTGAAAACGGCAGCTTCACAGTAACAGTGCCGACTAGAAGAAATGATATTTCTATTCCAGAAGATTTAACAGAAGAAGTAGCAAGACTTTTCGGTTATGATCATATTCCAACAACCTTGCCTATCGGTGCAGCTATCCCAGGCGCGTTGTCAGAATATCAGAAAAAGCGTCGCGCTGTCCGCAAATATTTAGAAGGTGCAGGATTATATCAAGCCATCACTTATGCATTAACAAGTGAAAAGAAAGTTCAGCAATTTGCACTAGAGAAAAGAAATCCAGTCCGCCTGGCAATGCCAATGAGTGAAGAAAGAGCATTGCTGAGACAAAGCATCGTTCCACAGCTGTTAGAGGTAGTAAAATATAATGCTGCCCGCCAAAATGACAGCCTGTCTGTTTATGAAACAGGCGTTGTATTCTTGGAGACAGCACAAAATGAGCTTCCGGAAGAAAAAGAGCATGTTGCAGGTGCTATTACAGGATCATGGGTTTCTCATATCTGGCAAGGTGAGAAAAAACCGGTTGATTTCTTCGTATTAAAGGGAGTGCTTGAAGGGCTGTTCCAGAAGCTTGGCGTTTCTGAAGAAATCGAGTTTACGCGCGGAACAATGGATGGCATGCATCCTGGAAGAACAGCAGATATTTTGTTCAAAGGTGAATCAATCGGGTTTGCTGGCCAGGTGCATCCACAAGTTCAAAATGAGCTTGATTTGAAAGAAACATATGTCTTTGAATTAGATTTAAGCAAGCTGCTTGCTGCTGAAGTTACAGACTTGCAATACACGACAATTCCAAGATTCCCTAGCGTAACAAGAGATATTGCTCTTGTTGTTGATACCACAATTTCAGCTGGCGAAATCCAAAAAATTATCGTTGAAGCAGGCGGTTCCTTACTGAAAGAAGTACAGGTGTTTGACCTGTATGAAGGAGACAAAATGGAAGAAGGCAAAAAATCCATTGCTTACTCTCTAAAATATTTCGATCCAGAACAAACATTGACAGATGACATGATTACAAAGTCGCATGACAAAGTTTTAGAAGCTGTTAAAGAGAAAGCAGGAGCTGTGTTAAGAGGATAATATAGATGGAAGCTGGCCGGTATGGCCAGCTTTTTTTGCGAGGAGAGCGGGAGAAGCTGTAAAACTTGCTGTATTTACCATGCAATGACTTCCCACTTAAAGTCACTTCATGGTATGATATAGATTAGGATTCTTAAAGGATTGGAGGCAAGATAGTGTCAGATGCACAAAAAAACCGTACGAATGTGAAAATATATGGAACGGAATATGTAATACTCGGCCAAGAATCTTCCAGTCATGTTCGATTGGTTGCCTCTATCGTGGACAAGAAAATGCGCGAGATTTACGGGAAGAATCCATCCCTTGATACAAATAAATTAGCAGTGCTGACAGCTGTTAATATTGTAAATGACTATATTAAGCTAATAGATCGCGTGGAAGAATTGGAAAATGAATTAAATAGAGAAAAGGACTGAAAAAAAGTTCATGTTGGATTTAATCGTCATCATTCTGCTCGTTTTTGGTCTCTTGAGAGGGCTGAAACGGGGCTTTATCCTGCAGATCATTCATTTGACAGGATTTATCGTGGCATTTATTGTTGCAAATAAATATTATATACCGCTCTCAACTAAATTAAACTTATGGATACCTTATACAAATACAAGTGAGAACAGTTTCGTTCAAGGACTTTTTGGCAGCACAAACTTGGAAGAGGTATTTTACCGTGCAGTCGCTTTTGCAGTGATTTTCTTTGCTGTGAAAATAATCTGGCAAATCATCGGCAGCATGGTCGATTTTGTCGCAAGCCTTCCTGTCTTGAAGCAGCTTAACACTTGGGCCGGAGCAATTTTAGGCTTTGTTGAAACCTATTTGGTGCTGTTTATCCTGCTTTATATTGCAGCATTGCTTCCTGCTGAGTTCATTCAGACACATTTGAATAATTCGGTTGTAGCAGCAGGTATTATCGAAAACACTCCATACTTTTCGGAAAAAATCAAGGAAATTTGGTTTGAATACGTAGCCTCCTAAAGGCAATAGGAACTCTTCCGGCTATGAGGCTGGAGGGGTTTCTTTTTGCTTAAATAGTAGCAACTTGTTATAGAAAAATAGCAGAACATGTTATGATATTATTGTTTGACAGAATTAAGGGAAACATACTAATCAATGACAGGATTATGTAGGTGATAACAATGACAACAAAAAAAGAAGTAGTACGCCAATTAGAACAAATTGCAATATATATGGAATTAAAAGGGGAAAACTCCTTTAAAATATCCGCATTTCGCAAAGCAGCACAAGCGTTGGAAACAACAGAACAAACATTAGACGAAATAGAAGATTTCACAGCGTTTCCTGGCATCGGAAAGGGCACTGCTGCTGTCATAGAGGACTTTATCCATACAGGAGAATCCTCTGTATTGAAGGAACTAAAGGAAGAAGTGCCTAAAGGGTTAATACCATTGCTTCAGCTGCCAGGTCTTGGAGGCAAAAAGATTGCTAAACTCTACAAAGAACTCGGCATTGAAAATGCAGAGGACTTGAAGCTTGCGTGTCAGGAAAAGAAAGTCCAATCCTTGAGCGGCTTTGGCAAAAAAACAGAAGATAAAATACTGGAGGCGCTTGACAGCTTTGGTTCAAGGCCAGATAGACTTCCGCTTGCTTATATGCTTCGAGTGGCTTTTTCCATTGAAGGTGAGTTAGAAAAAATAGAAGCGATTGAAAGGTTTTCCCGTGCAGGTAGCATTAGAAGAATGCGGGAGACGATTAAAGATTTGGACTTTATTATTGCCACCAATTCACCAGCAGACGTAAAAGACAAATTGCTGACCCTACCAGGCATAAAGGAAGTCATTGGTGCTGGCAATACGAAGGTAAGTGTTGTGCTTGAATTGGAATTTGATGTTTCCATTGATTTCCGCCTCGTTAAGCCGGAGGAATTTGCAACAACCTTACATCATTTCACAGGTAGCAAGGATCACAATGTCAGAATGAGGCAGCTTGCAAAGGAACGAGGCAAAAAAATAAGCGAATATGGTGTGGAAGACACTGAAACAGGGGAAGTAGAAACATTTTCGACTGAAGAGGAATTCTACCATTATTTCGGCTTGCCGTTCATTCCTCCTGAAATGAGAGAAGATGGCAAGGAAGTCGAAGATTTCAAAGAAGAATTGGATATCATCTCTCTTGAAGATATTAAAGGTGATTTGCATATGCATACAACCTGGAGTGATGGTGCGTTTTCTATCGAAGAAATGATCGAAGCAAACAGACAGCGCGGCTACAAATATATGGCAATTACAGATCACTCCCGCTATTTAAAGGTGGCGAACGGCTTAACACCGGAACGTTTGCAAGAACAGCTTCAGATTATTAAAGCGCTTAATGAAAAGTACGATGATATTACCATTTTAGCTGGTGTTGAAATGGATATTTTACCGGACGGAACACTTGATTATGATGACGAGCTTCTTGAGCAAATGGACATCGTTATCGCATCCATCCACTCTTCCTTCTCTCAGCCTAAGCATAAGATTATGGAAAGACTCGAGAATGCACTGCGCAATAAGCATGTCGATATCATTGCCCATCCGACAGGAAGAAAAATCGGAATCAGAGAGGGCTATGAAGTGGATATGGACGATTTAATCAGGCTTGCCAAAGAAACAAATACAGTACTTGAGCTGAACAGCAATCCAAACCGTCTAGATTTGAATGCAGAAAATATTAAGAAAGCGCAGGATGCTGGTGTTCATCTTGTCATCAATACAGATGCTCATCACACGAAGGAGCTTGCTTATATGGGCATCGGTGTGTCTACAGCGAAAAAAGGCTGGATAAATAAAAATACAGTAATTAATACGTGGGATACGGAAAAACTGTTGGATTTTCTAAAGAATCGTCATAAGTAATAAAAGCTAAAAAATTTTTTCTATAATACTAGGAAAGAAAAATTTACGTTTGCATTAAAAAGATAAAGGAGATAACTCCATGCAAGAAAGAGTATTGAAGACATTAGAATTCGACAAGATTAAAAGCCAGCTGCTAGAGCATGTTTCTTCTCCATTAGGAATGATAAAGGCTTCTGAGCTGATGCCTTCCACAAGCTATGAAGAAGTGGTTCAATGGCAGGAGGAAACAGATGAAGCGGCAAAAGTTTTCCGAATGAGGGGAAACATTCCGTTAAGCGGAATACATGATATCCGCCCGCATGTGAAGCGTTCATCCATCGGCGGGATGTTAAGTCCCGTTGAATTGAACCAAGTAGCAAGTACAGTCCATGTGAGCAGACAAATAAAAAGATTCACAGAGGAATTCCATCAAGAAGATCCAATCCCTATTTTACAGGAACTGGTTGACGGCATTGTTGTGCTCGCTGAAGTGGAAGAAGAAATTAAAATGGCCATTGATGAACAAGGGACAGTTATGGATAGTGCGAGTGAAGCATTGCGCGCTCTTCGCAACCAATTAAGAAGAAATGAATCGAAGGTGCGGGAAAAACTAGAAAGCATGATTCGTTCCGCTAATGCAGCAAAGATGCTGTCAGATACAATCATCACAATCCGGAATGACCGTTATGTTATCCCTGTTAAACAAGAATACAGAGGACATTATGGTGGAATCATCCATGACCAAAGTGCTTCAGGTCAAACATTATTTATTGAGCCTCAATCGGTTGTAACATTAAATAATGAGCTGCAAGGCATACGCGTAAAAGAGCAGCAGGAAATAGACCGAATTCTAGCACAGCTGACTGTTCTTGTGGCAGAGCATAGAGAAGAGCTGCTGGAAATTGTGGAGATATTAAAGGAAATTGACTTTATGTTTGCTAAGGCGAAATATGGTCATCGCATTAAAGGAACAAAACCAATCATAAATAATGAAAGAAAAATAAACTTGTTCAAGGCAAGACATCCCTTGATTCCAATTGACGAGGTTGTAGCTAATGATGTCGCATTAGGAGATGCTTATTCTTCTATTGTTATAACAGGACCGAATACAGGCGGTAAAACAGTAACATTAAAAACAGTAGGCTTATGCACATTAATGGCTCAATCCGGTTTGCAAATTCCTGCTCTTGATGAATCAGAAATGGGTGTGTTTGAGGCTGTATATGCAGATATTGGCGATGAGCAGTCTATTGAACAATCATTAAGTACATTCTCTTCTCATATGGTCAATATTGTAAGCATATTGAAGGAAGTTAACAGCAGCAGCCTTGTCCTGTTTGATGAGCTTGGTGCCGGAACAGATCCTCAAGAAGGGGCAGCACTTGCCATTTCTATTTTGGATGAAGTAAACAAAAGAGGAGCAAGAGTAATTGCCACAACCCATTATCCTGAGTTGAAAGCATACGGGTATAATCGAGAAGGTGTTGTTAATGCCAGTGTAGAGTTTGATGTTGAGACATTAAGTCCTACCTATAAACTGCTGATTGGTGTTCCTGGACGGAGCAATGCGTTCGAGATTTCCAAACGACTCGGATTAAATGAGGATGTTATTGAAACAGCGAGATCTCATGTGAGTGCAGAAACGAACAAAATTGAAAATATGATTGCTTCCCTGGAAGAAAGCCGCAGAGCTGCAGAATCCGAGCATAAGGAAGCTGCTGATTTGCTGAAGCAGGCGGAAATGCTGCATCGTGACCTGCAAAAGCAAGTAATGGAATATTACGAGAAAAAAGAGGCGCTTGAAGAAAAGGCTAAAAAGAAAGCCGCAGATATCGTTGAAAATGCGAAACAAGAAGCGGAAACAGTCATTTCAGATTTACGGAAAATGCAGCTGGAGAAACGGGCGGAAATTAAAGAGCATGAATTAATTGATGCAAGAAAACGCCTTGAGGATGCTGCTCCAAAATCAGCGATTAAGCGAAAAGAAGCAGTGAAAACAAATCATGAGTTCCAGCCGGGGGATGAAGTAAAAGTACTGACATTTGACCAGAAGGGCCAGCTGATTGAAAGGGTCTCTAATAAAGAGTGGCAAGTTCAAATCGGCATTATGAAGATGAAAGTGAAAGAGCGTGATATGGAGTTCATTAAAGCGCCTAAAGTGGTGGAAACAAAACCACTTGCAACAATCAGGGGCAAAGATTTCCATGTAAGTCTTGAACTAGATCTTCGAGGGGAAAGGTATGAAAATGCCTTGGCGCGTGTTGAGAAATATATTGATGACAGTCTGTTAGCAGGCTATCCAAGAGTATCCATCATTCATGGCAAAGGAACTGGAGCACTACGAACAGGTGTGCAAGAATACTTAAAAAACCATCGTTCCGTCAAAAGTATTCGCTTCGGTGAGGCTGGGGAAGGCGGCAGCGGCGTTACCGTTGTAGAACTGAAATAATAGAAACAAGACAAGAGAGAGGAGATGCCAGATGAATGCATTTTGGAGCAATGAATATGTGAACACCGCTGGCGATTACAGTGTTGTTATCCTGAGCATCGTTGTTTTTTTATCTATATTTGAATTAGTTACAAAATATAATAACTGGGAAGAGATAAAAAAAGGGAATGTTGCTGTTGCGATGGCAACAGGCGGTAAAATATTCGGGATTGCGAATGTATTCAGGCATTCCATCATGCAGAATGACTCATTGCTGACGATGATTGCCTGGGGAATATTCGGTTTCTTCCTATTGCTGATAGGATACTTTATTTTTGAGTTTTTAACACCGAAATTTAAGATTGATGAAGAGATAAAAAATGATAACAGAGCGGTCGGTCTTATCTCTATGATTATTTCAATCGGCCTTTCCTATATAATAGGTGCAGGCATCTCCTAATGGGGTAGACCAGTTTTTTAAGTATACTGGCTGCAGATCTACAACCTTATAGAAGTTTGGCTACATTCAGAGACCAGTTTCAAGGAAACTGGTCTCTTTTGTTATTTAAAAATGCCCTTTTTATAATTTAGGCTTATTTTAAATGTCCTAAAGCTCCTTCCCGCCATATAATAAGCTAGTACAATCTCAACTATGTTAGGAGGAGCAGGTTTGGAAACAGAGAAACCTTGGCTTGAACTTTATCCAAAGGAAACAGCGAAAAATGTTTATTATAAGGCAGAAACCCTTCCCCAGCTGCTGCGCAATGCAGCAAAAGAATATCCGAAACATAAGGCAGTTCACTTTATGGGAAAGGAATTAACGTTTAAGCAAACGTATCAAAAATCATCTAAACTAGCAGCTTATTTGCAAAGCATCGGAGTGAATAAGGGAGACAGGGTTGCAGTAATGCTGCCAAATATCCCGCAAACTGTAATCAGTTTTTATGCCATTATGCTTGCCGGAGCGATTGTAGTTCCAGTAAACCCTCTTTATAAAGAAAGAGAAATTGAATTTATCCTCAATGACGCTGGCGCAAAAGTCATTATTACACTCGATATCCTTTACAACCGCGTAAAAAATGTACAAGAAATGACAAGTATAGAGCAAATACTTGTAACCTCTATCAGTGAATTCCTCCCATTCCCCAAAAATCTCGTTTATCCATATATCCAGAAAAAAGAGCATGGCATTATTCCTTCCGTCAAACATGAGGGATCTACCCATCTGTTAAAAAAAATTTGGAAAAAGCCTGTAGAAGAGTTTACAGAACACAGCCTTAACTTTGAGGAAGACTTGGCGATTATCCAGTACACAGGAGGAACAACAGGATTCCCGAAAGGCGTTATGCTAACACATCAAAACCTTGTTGCCAACACTGCTATGTGCCGCCAGTGGCTGTATAAGCTGGAGAAAGGCAAAGAAAGGCTCCTTGCAATTATGCCCCTTTTCCATGTGTATGGGATGATGACTGTGCTTGTCCTGTCTGTCATGGAGATATACAAAATGATCTTGCTCCCAAAATTTGATGCGATTACTGCACTTAAAACGATTCATAAACAAAAGCCTACCGTATTCCCTGGGGCGCCGACTATTTATATCGGCTTGTTGAACCATCCAGATATTAAAAAATATGACCTATCCTCAATCATTGCCGCTATAAGCGGTTCTGCTCCGCTTCCTAAAGAGATTATCGACCGCTTTGAAGAGAAGACTGGCGGAAAGCTGGTTGAGGGCTATGGACTGACAGAAGCCTCTCCAGTGACGCATGTTAACTTCTTATGGGATCACGATATTGTTAAAGGAAGCATAGGTGTACCATGGCCTGGTACAGATGCTGCTGTTTTCTCGCCGGAAACGGGTGAAATGCTCCCTCCTGGAGAAATTGGTGAGCTGGCAGTTAAAGGACCTCAAGTAATGAAGGGATATTGGAATAATCAAGAGGAGACAGAGCTTGTTCTAAAGGACGGATGGCTGTATACAGGCGACCTCTGTTATATGGATGAAAAGGGCTTTTTCTATATTGTTGACAGGAAAAAGGATACGATAATCGCCGGCGGCTTTAATATATATCCACGAGAAGTCGAAGAGGTTCTGTATGAGCATCCTGCCGTTCAGGAAGCAGCAGTTGTCGGTGTGAAAGACTCTTACCGAGGTGAAACAGTGAAGGCATTTATTGTGTTGAAAGAAGGAGAGCAGGTTTCAGACGATGAGCTGAATACATTTATGCGAACAAGGATGGCAACCTTTAAGGTGCCAAGAATTTATGAATTCCGTGATGAGCTGCCAAAGTCAGCGATCGGCAAAGTATTGAGAAGAGAGTTAAAGGAGAAGGAAACGGAAGAAGGGAGATAATGGGGATGAATATCATCGTCTTGCTTTCAATCGTCCTGGAAGCAAACCAGCAGCTTATGATTGAGAACGGGAAGATACAGCATACCAATTTAAAAGAAAGTGTTAATCCGCCAGATGAAGCAGCATTAGAGGAAGCTCTGCTTTTAAAGGAAGCTTACGGAGGCAGCGTTACAGTCTTGACTGTTCACCATCGGGAAGCTGAAAAACATCTTAGAAGAGCACTTGCGATGGGAGCAGACAATGCCCTATTCGTAAAAACAGACGAAGACTTAGAGCCGGCTGTAATTGCTAAGCTTATTGCTGAGCAATTAAGCAGCCTGCCGTATGATCTTATCTTAGCTGGAGACTTTTCGACAAATGGGGGCTCAGGACAAGTTGGACCTAGAGTGGCAACAATATTAGGACTTCCCTTCCTTTCAAAGGCGGCAAAGCTGGAAGTAGAAAAAGAGGCTGTTTTCATAACGAAGGAGAGCAATGGAGATTTAGAGACATATAAAGGGAAATTTCCAGTTCTCCTCACAATCCCGCAAGGCCTGCATACACCTCGTTTGCCGAAGCTCTCAAGCATCATGAAGGCTAAACAAAAGCCTCTTGAAAAAAAGACAGTAGCCTATCAAAATCAAAAGGATATTCAAACAGTTGATTTCAGCTATTTCGTAAATGATCGGAAAAAGATTCTGTTGGAAGGGGAACTGGAAGACAAAGTGAAACAATTGGCGCAAATAATACAAAGCCATATACAAGAGTGACGGGAGTGAGAGAAATTGAAAAAGCGAATAGTGATTATTGCGGAAAAAAGACAGGATAAATTACATTCAGTCACATTAGAGTGCATGGAGGCAGCTACTAAAATATCCAGCGATAGCGAAATAGTTGTCTTGCTTGTCGGCGACGACGATGATGAATCAATTGCTGATGATCTTATGTATTATCACTGTGACAGAGTTGTGTTCATGAAAAACAGTAAGCTCTCCAGACCTAATGTTCATACATTGCTTCCTCTCATAAAGCAATTCATAGAAGCAGAGCAGCCTTATGCCGTGTTATTAGGACAGACGGACTTTGGCAAAACACTAGCAGCATGTCTTTCCGAATCCCTTAAACTCCCCCTAGTTTCTAATATTGTAGAAATAAAAACGGGGCCAGATAGCTTGTTTGTAACAAGACAAATTTTATCTGGAAATATTATCAACAAGGTGCAGATAAACAATCATTGTATTTTAAGCATAAAGCAAAAAGCTTGGAAAGCTGATAACAGGCTTGAGGAGAAAAAGGGTATTAAAGAGATACAATCTCCAATTGTAAACAATCCTGACTTTTCCCTTGTCCGGCTTGAGAAAAAGAGCAGCGGCAAGGAAGAACTGGCAAATGCCAACATAATTGCTGCAGCAGGCAGAGGTGTTGGAAATGAAAGTGGCTATCTTCTTGTCAAACAGCTTGCCGAGACATTAGGAGGTAAAGTTGGCGTGTCACGAGGGGCTGTTGAACTTGGCGTGTGTGATGCATCCAATCAAATTGGCCAGACAGGAGAAACAGTCGCCCCAAAAATATATATCGCATGTGGAATTTCAGGAGCTATCCAGCATCTAGTCGGCATTACGTCAGCAGATATAATTATTGCGATTAACAAGGATGAAGAAGCACCGATTTTTCAAGCATCAGATTATGGAATTGTCGGGAATGTTTTTGATGTGTTGCCATTACTAGAGAAAGGCTTGAGATCTCAAGACAGCCAATAACGAAAGTCAAGTGGGCAAAACGACTGAATAGATGCAGGAACAGATGGGAAAAATGATGGACGAAACAAATTATTAGCATCAATAGTAAAACGGTGGTATACTTTGGGATATTATCAGGTTTAACACTAAGAGGAGGCATATATAAATGGCAATTTCACATGCAACAGATCAAAACTTTTCAGAAGAAACAGGTTCAGGCGTAGTCCTTGCAGATTTTTGGGCACCTTGGTGCGGACCATGTAAAATGATTGCACCAGTATTGGAAGAATTGGATTCAGAAATTGGTGATAAAGTTAAAATCGTGAAAATCGATGTTGACGAAAACCAAGAATCAGCTTCTAAATTCGGCGTAATGAGCATCCCAACATTGTTGGTATTCAAAGACGGCGAAGTAGTCGATAAAGTTGTTGGTTTCCAACCAAAAGAAGCTCTTTCTGAGCTATTGGCTAAACACGTTTAAGACTCAAAAACAAAACCCTGGGACTTCCTAGGGTTCTTTTTTTGGCCTTTAATCAGCTTTTAGTTGGACTTTTGGAAAAATCCTCATTCCCTTCCTCCAACTTACACACACTCATAGTTGCTGAAAACGAGCTTCTGCCCTATCATATATAATAGTACTTATGTTCTGTATAAACAAGTGCGTTCAGGGAGGGACTGCAATGAACGATACAATAAAAAACAAACTGATGCTTTTGCCTGACCAGCCAGGATGCTACCTGATGAAAGACAGACAAGGAACGATCATCTATGTAGGGAAAGCAAAGGTACTTAAAAACCGCGTCCGCTCTTATTTCACTGGTTCGCATGACGGGAAAACCTTGCGGCTTGTGAATGAAATAGAGGACTTTGAATATATTATCACTTCATCTAATATAGAAGCACTTATCTTAGAGATTAATCTAATTAAAAAGCATGATCCGAAATACAATATTATGCTTAAGGACGACAAAAGTTATCCATTTATTAAGCTGACAGCAGAAAGACATCCCCGGTTAATTACGACACGTAATGTGAAAAAGGATAAAGGCAAATACTTCGGTCCATACCCTAACGTACAGGCCGCTAATGAAACGAAAAAGCTCCTTGACAGGCTTTATCCTCTTCGTAAATGCACTACATTGCCAGACAGAGTATGTCTTTATTATCATCTTGGACAATGCCTTGCTCCATGTGTAAATGAGGTGCCTCAGGAAGAATACCGCAAGATGGTTGATGAGATTACAAAGTTTCTGAATGGCGGCTATAAGGAGATAAAAAAGGAGCTCACAGCAAAAATGTCAGCTGCTGCTGAGGAGCTTGATTTTGAGCGGGCAAAAGAATACAGAGACCAGATTGCTAATATTGAAGCTACGATGGAAAAGCAAAAAATGATGATGACAGACCTTGTCGACAGAGATGTTTTTGGATATTCAGTTGACAAAGGCTGGATGTGTGTCCAAGTGTTTTTCATCAGACAAGGAAAGCTGATTGAGCGAGATGTTAGCATGTTCCCAATTTATCAAGAGCCGGAAGAAGAGATGCTCACCTATTTCGGACAATTTTATTCAAAGGCTAATCATTTCAAACCGAGAGAAATCTTAATACCAGATTCCATTCAAGGGGAAATGGTCGAAGAGCTTCTTGGTGTGAAAGTGATTAAACCGCAAAGAGGTCAGAAAAAGGACCTAGTATTGTTGGCAAATAAAAATGCCAAAAATGCTCTTCATGAAAAATTTGCTTTAATTGACAGAGACGAAGAGCGCACAATCAAAGCAGTAGAGAATTTAGGAAGCCAGATGGGGATTTACACGCCGCACAGAATTGAAGCCTTTGATAACAGTAATATTCAAGGAACAAACCCAGTTTCGGCCATGATTGTGTTTGTTGACGGAAAACCGGCGAAAAAGGAATACAGGAAGTATAAGATAAAGTCAGTTCAAGGACCGGATGATTATGAATCGATGCGGGAGGTTGTGCGCAGAAGATATCAGCGCGTATTAAAAGATGGACTGCCAATGCCAGATTTGATTCTTGTTGATGGAGGGAAAGGTCATATTGAGGCTGTCAAAGAAATTCTCCTCGATGAACTGGCACTCGATATTCCGGTTGCAGGCTTGGCGAAAGACGATAAGCACAGAACTTCCCAGCTGCTTTACGGAAATCCGCTTGAAATTATACCGCTGGCACGAAACAGCCAGGAGTTCTATCTCCTGCAGCGTATTCAAGACGAAGTCCATCGGTTTGCGATTACCTTTCATCGTCAAGTGCGCTCGAAAAATGCCTTCCAGTCTATGCTTGATGACATTGCAGGGATTGGAGAAAAACGTCGTAAGCTCCTGTTAAAAACATTTGGATCTGTTAAAAAGATGAAAGAGGCATCGATTACTGACTTCACAAATATCGGAATTCCAGCTGCTGTTGCAGAGGAGCTTCTTGAAAAATTAAAAGATTGATTGTATTTTTATGCAAAAAAATAAAAAATAGCGTTGTTAAGCTGAAAACCATATGCTATAATGATGGCAACTTATAACTTAATAAGTGAAGGTAGAGGTGCGAGCTTCAATAGTAATAATTCGGAGAAGGATGAGCTTCATTGAAGAATTATGAAAGGGAAGATCGCCGAAGTGAAGGGATAACTCATCGTTCCTTTGCTGGTTTTGCATTGAATAAATGTAAGACTGTCAAAACAAGGAACTGTTTTGGAGAGCTATCTCGCTGTTTGTGCACATTTATATGTATTTACCTGCACGGCAATGAGATGTTCTCATTGCCTTTTTTGTTTGCAAAAAAAGGTGATAGAACAGAGCTTCTAAGAAGAGAAAAGAAGGTAGGGAATAGCTGTGGGATTAGTAGTTCAAAAATTTGGCGGAACATCTGTCGGTAGTGCAGAAAGAATTAAACATGTTGCCGAAAGAGTAATGGAAGAAAAAAATCGTGGGAATGACGTCGTTGTCGTCGTTTCAGCAATGGGAAAAACAACGGATTCATTAGTAAAACTAGCTGGTGAAATTACAGAAAAGCCGAGCAAACGAGAAATGGATGTACTCCTGTCAACAGGAGAACAAATCACAATCAGTTTACTTGCTATGGCTCTGAATGAAAAGAATATAGATGCCATTTCGTTTACAGGCTGGCAGGCAGGCATGGAGACAGAAGCAGTCCATGGCAATGCCCGCATATTAAATATAAAAACAGAGAGAATCGAAGAACATCTGATGGATGGCAAGGTTGTCATTGTCGCAGGCTTCCAAGGAATCACAGAAGGCGGAGACATTACAACACTTGGCCGCGGCGGTTCTGATACGACTGCGGTAGCTCTAGCAGCTGCGTTAAAGGCAGATAAATGCGATATTTATACGGATGTTACAGGTGTATATACGACAGATCCGCGCTTTGTAAAAGAAGCAAGAAAACTGCTGTCCATTTCATATGATGAAATGCTAGAATTGGCAAACCTTGGCGCAGGGGTATTGCATCCACGAGCAGTTGAATATGCGAAAAACTATCAAATGCCGCTTGTGGTCCGTTCAAGCATGGAACAAGAAGAAGGAACTATCATCGAGGAGGAAGTATCAATGGAACAAAATTTAGTAGTACGCGGAGTCGCTTTTGAAGATAATATTACGAGTGTAACGGTGTTTGGGCTGAAAGATCCGCTAACTAGCCTTTCCACTATCTTTTCTACATTGGCTTCACATCACATCAATGTGGATATTATCATACAAAGCTTGACTGAAAGCAAAGGAACGAACCTTTCCTTCTCCATTAAGGACAGTGATTTGGGAGAAACAGTTAAGGTCCTTGAAGAAAACAAAGCAGTGCTTGGTTATGATAGAGTTGCGTCAGAGCAAGGACTTGCGAAAGTCTCTATTGTCGGCTCTGGCATGATTTCCAATCCAGGTGTTGCTGCAGACATGTTCAAAGTGCTGGCAGAACAAGATATTGTGATAAAAATGGTAAGCACATCAGAAATTAAGGTGTCTACTGTTATTGAGAAAAGCAATATGGTGAAAGCAGTCGAAACACTTCATGATGCGTTCGATTTGAGCAATTTACCGGTTATTAATGCATAACAACAATAAAAAGGTCCTCAAGAAAGAGGACCTTTTTTTATACAGGATCTTTGCTGTCCCAGCGGACAGTGATAGTAATTTTTTTGCCGCGTCGTTTTGGATCTTCAAACGCTTCTGCAACTACTTCTTTTAATTGTTCGTGCTGCTGTGCAAGGTAGCCTGCTTCCAACTGGAATGTGCATTTGCCCTTTTCCTTCAGCCTTTGTTCAATTAATGGACTTGTAATGCTATATTCCATCTCATTTTTATTTGCTTTCACGATTTCAAGCTGACCCCAGCCTGCTTTTTCAAAAAAAGCAGCTGCTCCTTCCAAGTGGTCAAGGGGGAAAGTTCGGGCAATTCTTTTGCCAGCCCAATAAAGGATATCCGGAGTATCTCTTCCAAGCAAGTCAGGTATTAAAATTTCACGCAGCAATTCGTATCCATAGGCAGGTACTGTAAGAGAGTCTTCCTCTACTTTCGTTATTCTTTCTTCTGTTGTAATCTCGCTCAATTGCCTCTCTCCTCTTTCTACAATTCTATTAAATATATGTTATTAAATTCATTAAATGCATCGTAAATTTCGACAAAAAATATATCGCTTTAATAGTATACTTTAAAATCTAGAAAAAAACATAGCGATAAGGGAATAATAACAGGAAAATCAGGTCTATTTTATTAGTTCTGTATGGCAAAATAACACATCATATAAAGCTTTAAGCCAAGCAGGAAAAAGCTAGGAGAAAAAGCAGGCTTAATCTTACTGCCATCTGCTCTATCAGCTTCTATTATTTTTCCCTTAGGGCCAAAGTTTCTATGCGGTAAAATAAAGTAGAAATTTTTCCAAGAGCAAAATCATATAATAAAAAAGGATAAAGAAATCTGGAATAATTGTATCCGTTTTCTTGACCGAGATTTTTATTGGGAGTACAATGAAATTGTCACAGAATTGTAAGTTTTCTATCTTGTAATCGCTTTTATGAGGAAAAAGAACTATTTCATCATTAGGGGGGGAAAAGTATGGCAAAAAATCGAGAGTTTCTATTCAGAAGATTACATTCTTTACTGGGGGTTATCCCAGTCGGTGTATTTTTGATCCAGCATTTGGTTGTCAATCATTTTGCTACAAAGGGACCGGAATCATTTAATAAGGCAGCTGCCTTTATGGAGCATTTGCCGTTCCGATACTTTTTAGAAATTTTCGTGATTTTTTTACCAATTATTTATCACGCTGTATACGGTATTTATATTGCTTTTACAGCCAAGAACAATACGAAGAAATATGGATATTTCCGAAATTGGATGTTTTATATCCAGAGGGTTACTGGAATTGTAACATTGATATTCATTGTATGGCATGTTTGGGAAACACGGGTAGCTGCTCAAATGGGGAAAGAAGTCAATTATAATATGATGGAGGAGATCTTAGGAAATCCTTGGATGTTTGCCTTTTATTTAGTTGGTGTAATCTCCACTATATTCCATTTCTCTAACGGGTTATGGTCATTCTGTGTCAGCTGGGGAATTACAGTTACTCCTAAATCACAAAGAATTAGTACATATGTTACGATTGGAATTTTCATTATCTTATCAACAATCGGCGTACGAGCGCTGTTAGCTTTTGTATAGAAACTAGAATGATAGAGCACTAGATTAAGGGAGTGGAATAAAATGAGTAAAGGGAAAGTCATTATTGTAGGCGGTGGTTTAGCAGGATTAATGGCCACAATCAAAGTAGCGGAAACTGGGACACCTGTCGAATTGTTTTCCCTTGTGCCAGTCAAGCGTTCCCATTCTGTTTGTGCACAAGGCGGCATAAACGGTGCGGTAAACACGAAAGGGGAAGGGGATTCTCCTTGGGAGCATTTTGATGATACTGTATACGGCGGGGATTTCTTAGCAAACCAGCCGCCAGTTAAAGCGATGGCAGAAGCTGCACCAGGGATTATTCATTTGTTGGACCGCATGGGCGTAATGTTCAACAGGACACCAGAAGGACTTCTTGATTTCCGCCGTTTTGGAGGAACACAGTATCACCGGACAGCATTCGCTGGAGCAACGACTGGACAGCAGCTTTTGTATGCATTGGATGAGCAAGTACGCCGATACGAGGTAGATGGACTAGTTGTTAAATATGAGGGCTGGGAATTCCTTGGAGCAGTCCTTGATGACGAAGGTGTCTGCCGCGGTATAAGAGCGCAAGACTTAAAAACAATGGAGATTAAAGCTTTCCCTGGTGATGCTGTTATTATGGCAACAGGCGGACCTGGTATCATCTTTGGTAAATCGACAAACTCTGTTATCAATACAGGATCTGCCGCTGCCATCACTTATCAACAGGGCGCTTACTATGCAAACGGGGAGTTCATCCAAATTCATCCAACTGCTATTCCTGGCGATGATAAACTCCGCCTGATGAGTGAATCAGCAAGGGGTGAAGGCGGAAGGGTCTGGACCTATAAAGATGGAAAACCATGGTACTTCCTTGAAGAAAAATATCCTGCATACGGCAATCTTGTGCCAAGGGATATTGCGACAAGGGAAATCTTCCATGTTTGTGTAGACCAAAAGCTTGGCATCAACGGAGAAAATATGGTGTATTTGGACTTGTCCCACAAGAATCCGAAGGAGCTTGACATAAAACTCGGCGGTATCATTGAAATATATGAAAAATTCATGGGCGATGATCCTCGAAAAGTGCCAATGAAAATATTCCCGGCAGTTCATTATTCAATGGGCGGATTATGGGTCGATTATGATCAAATGACAAACATCCCTGGCTTATTTGCTGCAGGGGAATGCGATTATTCTCAGCATGGTGCAAACCGGTTAGGAGCGAACAGCTTGCTGTCTGCCATTTACGGCGGTATGGTTGTTGGTCCGAATGCAGTCAAATACATTAACGGTTTGAGCAAAAGTGCAGAAGACCTATCCTCTACCCTATACGATCAAGCAGTCAAAGAAGAACAAGGAAAATGGGATAGTATTATGAAGCTGGACGGAACGGAAAATGCCTATGTGCTTCATAAGGAATTAGGGGAATGGATGACAGATAACGTAACAGTAGTTCGTTATAATGACAAACTTCAAGATACAGATAACAAAATCCAGGAATTGCTGGAGCGCTATAAAAACATCAATATTAATGATACAGCGAAATGGAGCAATCAAGGAGCAGTGTTTACACGCCAGCTTCAAAATATGCTTCAGCTGGCAAGGGTAATCACAATTGGAGCATATAACCGTAATGAAAGCCGCGGCGCTCACTATAAACCTGATTATCCAGACAGAAATGATGAAGACTTCTTGAAGACAACAATGGCAAAGTTCGTATCAGAAAGTGAAGCACCTCAATTCCATTATGAGGATGTTGATACATCACTAATTACGCCTAGAAAACGGGATTATTCGAAACAAAAAGAAGGAGTGAAATAAGATGGGGGAAGCAAGTACGGTTACATTTCTGATAACAAGACAAGATGATCCTGATTCAGCACCCTATTCAGAAGAATTTAAATTGCCATACAGACCGAACATGAATGTTATCTCTGCCCTAATGGAAATACGAAGAAATCCAGTCAACAGCAAAGGGGAAAAAACAACTCCAATTTCCTGGGATATGAACTGCCTGGAGGAAGTATGCGGAGCTTGTTCGATGGTCATCAACGGAAGACCAAGACAGTCATGCACAGCATTAGTCGACCAGCTTGAACAGCCGATCCGCTTGGAACCGATGCGCACATTCCCAGTTGTCAGAGACTTGCAGGTCGACAGAACCCGCATGTTTGACAGCTTGAAAAAGGTGAAGGCATGGATTCCAATCGATGGTACTTATGATCTTGGACCAGGACCGAGAATGCCTGAAAAGAAAAGACAATGGGCATATGAACTGTCTAAATGCATGACATGCGGTGTTTGCTTAGAAGCTTGCCCGAATGTGAACAGCAAATCGGATTTTATTGGACCAGCTCCATTATCCCAAGTGCGTCTCTTTAATGCCCATCCGACAGGAGCGATGAATAAGTCAGAGCGCCTTGAACAAATTATGGGAGATGGAGGGCTTGCAAATTGCGGCAATTCCCAAAACTGTGTTCAATCTTGTCCAAAAGGAATTCCATTGACCACTTCCATTGCAGCATTGAACAGAGATACCACCTTTGAAGCATTCAAGAGCTTTTTTGGCAGTGATAGTGTTTAATAAAAAAGAGATGGCTGAGAAAAAAAGCCATCTCCTTTTTATTTTCATCAAAGACAGAAAATATAAAAGGAAAGGCAAAAGAAAAACATCTTCCCTGAGATGTTTTTTAGTTGTCTTTATTATGGTAAGTGAACCGATTTTAAATGGGCTAGCTTCCAATAAACAGGTATACCCTCGGCTGTAATTATCTCTATAATATTGTTGGAAATATTTTTTACTAAACCAATCTTGTCAGGAGCATCTCCTAAATCAAATACAAGTAATTGGTCAGCATGTTTTTTTAATTGTTCTTCAAAAGTGCGGGCTAAAGGTATAGTGGAGGGGACAATGGGGAGATCTGCGTTATTCAAAGTATAGGGTGTTAAATTAGAAGTATAGGGAATAAGCCATTTTATGTGATGCATGGAAATGAAAATAGTCTTAAAAACTGGTGAGTAAAATACAATATAATCATTCAAAATATTAGTAATATAGCCATGAATGGACTTATTTCCTGTGACAAATAATTCTATAAACTGCCCCTTCGCATTATTTAGGATTTTGCGATATGAAATGTTTTCACTAGCATCTTGAAATGGCAAATCTCCGCCAGTTGTATCAATGGTGAATTCCGATTCTCCTTTAAGCGATTTTTTTATATTATGGACATGGTTAAGCGGAATATAAAGGTACTTTTCGCCATCATTTATCACGATAATATCTAGGCCGTTGTCCAAGAGAACTCCGGAAAACACAGTTTTTCCTGATATTTCAACCTTTACATACTCATTTTGCAATTTTTTTATGCTATCCATCTATTCACTTCCTTAAAAAAAGCAAGTAATTAAAATACTCCCATCATTTCTTTGATTTTTTTAGTCGTTCTTCTCTGATTTTCTTGTACATATATTCGGCATGTTTCATTAAGGCAAAATACTGCTTCTCCAGTGCGAGTTTTTGATCTTTTGCATTGATTATCTGTGTTTTTACATCTGTTTTTGTATTATTTGTAGTATTTAAAGGAACTTCCTGAACTTCCGCTTCCTTTTTCTTTTCTTGTTCAGTGTGGCTTTTTTTGCTTCTTAAAGAAGAGCCTAAGGGATTAAGAGGATGCTTAAAGATACTATCTGCTGCTGTATTGTTCTCCGTCGGTTTCACTTCTTTCTTTGGAGAAACTTGATCACTTTCAGCTTTAGGAGATTTTTCCAAAGTGTCAGCACTTCCTTTGTATTTTTGTGATAGAACATTTGTCAAAAAGTCATGCAGTGTATTATCTTGTTTCTTGTTCTTTCTTGGTGGCAAATCAGCATAGCCGTTGTTTGTTTCACGAACACCACTTATGATAGGGTCTGATTCGACTGAGACCGCATCTGCAACTGATTCCGTGTTGAAAGCAGAGACCGCATCTGCAACTGGTTCCGTGTTGAAAGCAGAGACCGCATCTGCAACTGGTTCCGTGTTGAAAGCAGAGACCGTATCTTCAGCTGGTTCCGTGTTGAAAGCAGAGACCGCATCTTCAGCTGGTTCCGTGTTGAAAGCAGAGACCGTATCTGCAACTGGTTCCGTGTTGAAAGCAGAGACCGCATCTTCAGCTGGATCTGTGTTGAAATCAGAAACTGTATCTTCAACTGAGTTTGTGCTGAAATCGTAGACCTCACTTTTAACTGGTTCTGTGCTGTGTTCGGAGTCAGCATCATTTCTTGTTCCTGTATCATAATCAGCAGCAGTTTCCTTAGATGATTCGCTGTTTTCTGCTACTTCTTCCATACGGATTTGTGAAGAATCATCTTCTTTATTAGACGACTGCTCCTGATTAGAAGAAGGACTATTATCCTCTTGCAGGCCATTAAAGATATTAATGATAGAGGTTTTAAGAATATACATTTGTTCTTCCTTATTAATTAAAATTAAGAAGTCGTCGGTCACTTTACTAAGCATCCCTTTAAAAACCTGATTGGAGTTGCAAGTAATGGTCACCCAACTGTAACGTAATTCCTCTAATAATTCATTTAAGTCTTTTTTAGTCTCAAGTGGAAATTCTAAAGGTAATGGATTATTGTCTTTTGCATTTTTTGTAATAGCATGAATCTGGTCTAATGCGAAATAGTAGATGTTTCCATTCGTTTCTAGAATTAAATGATCCTCTTTTACATCGAGTAATGTGCCTTCCACATATTGATCTTTATTTAGGAAAAGTCGTATCTTGAATCTTTTCAGTCTATCAAGTGCATTGGAAAAAGTGAATTCTCCCATAAGAACCACCTCCTAAATGAGAGTCGCTTCTATAAAAGAAGCGACTAATCATAATGATTATTTTTCACTGCCCTTTTCTTCTGTTTTTTCTTCCTTCTTATCATTCTTATTTTCTTCTTGTTTCTCAGACTCATCTTTCTTTGGTTTTTCAATTTTGAGTCCATAGCTGATATTGTGGATGTGGAATGTAGCAATTCTGATAATCTCTTCATTATGAACGATTGTGATATACTCTAGGTTAATGTCATCCAATACGCCTTCAACTGACTCTTTGCCACCGCGATTGATTTTTACCCAATTGTATTTTAAGCTTTCCATTACTTCAAAAAGAGTTGGAGCAGTTACAAATGTGAATAATTCTGGTATTTCAAGTTCAAATGGAAGACCCTTTTTTGTGTTCTCTGTCAGGCTTTTGATGTGATGTGTTAAATAATAAACGACACCATCTGCTTCAGTAAGAAGAGTGAAATGGTCTTCGCTAACTCCTAATAATTTCCCGATACGAGACTCAGGGCCTCCCCTATCCACTTTAATTGTTTTACCTACTAATGTCTGTAATACTTCTTTATTCATCTCCAAATAACCTCCTAGTTATGTTTTCCATGTATGATATGTGTCAGGGCAAGACAATGTACTATGTTACCTGCCTATTTATGTAAATGACTCTTTTTTGTGCATGTATTAATTAGGCATTATATTTATAATTGCAATGCCGAGATATAGGGCAAACGTATATTTTTATAGATATCAGTAAAATTCCGAACAAAAATTATAATAAATCATACAATTAACCAAAAAAGAAAATGATTAATTTGTGGGGTATATTTGAAATAAAGAAAATGGAAGGTTGGGAGATAGAATTGTTGGATTCTGTAATGAAAAGAAAGGATCTCATAAAAAATAGACCTTACTTTGTACGTATTGGTAGTAGGCAATCAAGTATACATATTAAAATCTGGGATATAGTCTAATTGTATTCCAAGTTTTTTTTTAGGTGAAAGGATTTTTGTTGCTCATTTAACAAGCTGTTTATGTTCTTTCATTTCCTTATAAAAACAACTATATAGTTGAAAAATACTGTGCTATGATAAAATCATTGGCAAATTTTACGAAAGTAAAAGACGCAAAGCCACGGGCCTAAAGCAACAGCAATGGCAGCCGGGCTGCCAGGAATCTTAAGTCCTGCATACATACAAATTACTCCTTTCTTAAGTTTGCCAAAGTTAGAATTAGGAGTGGTAACATTGGAAGTCAGGGTTGTTATTGCAGACGACTCTTTATTTATGAGAACTTACATAAAAAATCTATTAAATAACAGCAAATACAAAGTCATCGGGGAAGCATCTGACGGCTGTGAGGCTGTATCGGTATACAAAGAGCTGAAGCCGGACATCCTTATCCTCGATTTAACGATGGATTGTATGGATGGGATGACAGCATTGCAAAGGATTATGGAATTTGATTGTGATGCAAGAATCATTATTTGTTCCGCGATGGGACAAAGCAGGAATGTTACAGCTGCTTTAAAGCATGGTGCGAAGGATTTCATCGTAAAGCCATATTTTGAACGATTCCTGCTGACGTTAGATAACATATCATAGAGAAGGAGGGTGCCTTTTACGGTATCCTTCTTTTTTTATAAATTAGGGTGAGTGTCACGCTTTTTGCCATTTTTCATACAATACGTTGTAGCACTTTAACAAGAAATGGGGACTGTATGCGATGCCAACCTCCTATATGGACTATACAAAGCCTAATATCAGCTATTTTTCTGACGTTAATAGGAATCGTCTAAACACTCGAAATGCTGATAATTATATTAACCGACTAGGCAGGGATGTGTTAAACACTCTCGGTGAGGTTTCTTTATTAGATATTTACTTGAGCAGCAAAAAAGTTGTCGAACCTCATTACCATCAGAACGCTGCAGAACTTGTCTACTGTATATCTGGATCTGCAGTTGTCTCACTTATCAATCCATTTACCAATAAAGTATCCAATATTCCCATTAAACCAGGTCAAGTAGCCAACATACCCCAAGGCTGGTGGCATTGGGAAATAGCCTCTGAAGATAGAACTCATCTGCTTGCCATCTTTGACGCTCCGTACCCTGAATATATATTTGGTTCTGATATCCTTACAAAAACACCAGTCGAAGTGCTCGCTCACACGTATTGTCTCGACCCAGTCCAATTAAAAAAGATACTTGCACCATTAAAGAATGAAACGATAGTAATTGGACCAACAGACGAATGTGTCCAAACACAGCACAGTCGAAATAATGAAACTTCTTATTATAATCACGGATATTATCCCTACAGCACGCAGCAGCCATATTATTCTAATGGCCGTTATTAAAGGACACGATAGATTGGAAAAGTAATGCCTTGTCCTGCGAATTGTAGGGAAAATCAGAACTAAAGGGAAAGCGTATATCAAGCGTATAAACGATAAAAAATGCCGTCCATTTTAAGGATATACAGTCACTCCAATGCTTTTCCCCACATAATATATTCAGACTATAAAATATACCCATCCCATAGTTCATAGCTGGCAAAGGCAAGGAGGGTTACACTACTTGAAGGAGAATGAATTTACTCACAAGCCATTATTAACAAAAAGGGAAAGAGAAGTATTTGAACTGTTGGTCCAAGACAAAACGACCAAGGAAATCGCGAGTGATTTGTTCATCAGCGAAAAAACAGTTCGCAACCATATTTCTAATGCGATGCAGAAGCTGGGCGTTAAGGGGCGTTCACAGGCTGTTGTAGAACTCCTAAGAATGGGAGAACTAGAGCTATAAGCTAACGAAAGGTGACTTTATAAAAAGCTGACTAAAAGAATCCTACCAATGGGAAGGATTACTTACGGCTTTTTATGTCACCTTTCAAAGTTTTACCTGAAAGAATACATAATGAGTTGCAAAAAGAAGCTGTGTCAAAAGTACTTAAAATAACAAATCCGGAATTATTATGCGATATTCTAATGAAACTTGCTCATAATAGTTTGGTTTTTTTCTGTTGGATAAAATGATTGAAGGCCTTAACGGAGTGGAGCGGAGGGTACTCGATATCTCGGCTATAAGAGAAAATTATTTATTATTCATTTTTAAAGATATATTTTGTATTGTTCAATCCTCTTTTTAGTTGTCACAGCAATATAAAGGCATTTTAGTCTATACGTTTACGATTTGCCCAATCTAGACTATAATTATTATTAAGTAATGAGGATGATAGATAAATTGGACAGATAATAGGAGATGTAGCAATGAATGTAGAAGAAAAAAACTCAAAAGAGTATTTAGATATGATAGCAATCATTGAAAAAGATATGAGATACATTTCTGGAATCATTAAGCAGAAGGGTCGGGAAATCCTAAGTAATTATACGATTACTCCGCCTCAATTTGTTGCATTGCAATGGCTTTTTGAAGATGGGGACATGACAATCGGCGAATTATCTAATAAAATGTATCTTGCCTTCAGCACAACGACTGATTTAGTAGATCGGATGGAAAAGAACGAATTGGTGCAGCGTGTCAAAGACCCGAATGACCGCCGTGTCGTGCGCATCCATTTATTAGATGAAGGAAAAAGGCTGATTGACGAAGTAATCAAAAAAAGACAAATGTATTTACAAGAAGTGTTGGGTAATTACTCATTAGAAGAAGTTGGACATTTGAAAGACAACTTTATTAGACTACATCAAGAAATGCGGGAAAAATGAGGCGGTAAGTTTGGATAGACCAATAGGTGTTATAGATTCTGGAGTTGGCGGTTTGACTGTTGCAAAAGAAATCATGCGGCAGCTGCCAAATGAAAAGATTATTTATTTAGGTGATACAGCAAGATGTCCATATGGACCAAGATCTGGAGAAGAAGTAAAAGCATTCACATGGGAATTGACAAGATTTCTGTTGCAAAAAAACATAAAGATGCTTGTCATTGCCTGTAATACAGCAACAGCTGTTGCCCTTGACGAAATAAAGGAGCAGCTGTCCATTCCTGTCATCGGTGTGATTGTTCCCGGAGCTAGAACTGCGATTAAAGTGACGAGGAACAATTATATAGGCATGATTGGAACTATCGGTACGGTGAAAAGTAAAGCATATGAAAAGGCTCTTAAGCAAATAAACAAAAAAGTCCGCACGGAAAGTCTTGCATGCCCTAAATTCGTTCCCCTTGTGGAAAGCGGAGAGTACGATGGACCGGTAGCGAAACGCATCGTCAGACAAACGCTTGCTCCTTTTAAAGGCAGTGACATTGACACACTGATTCTTGGTTGTACACACTATCCTCTTTTAGAAAAAGTGATAAGAGAGGAAATGGGGGACAAGGTTAAGGTGATCAGCTCCGGTGCTGAGACAGCGCGGGAAGTAAGTACAATTCTTGCTCACAGTGAACAGCTGGCATCACCCCAGGAAAAGAACGAGCATGAGTTTTATACAACAGGTTCCAGCGATATCTTTGCAAGAATTGCATCAGATTGGCTCGACCAGAAAATTGAAGCAGTAGAGACGATTAAACTCTCCTAAAGACTAGGCAGCTTATGCTTAGTCTTTTTTATATGGATTAAAAAAAATTTGGAGAGCTCGGTCTAAATTTAGAAATAGCTCGTATACATATTAGTACAAACTGTCTTAGGAGTGATTAATGATGTCTAAGAATAAAAAGCTAACGATTTTGTCTGCTGCATTCGTATCAACAGTTATGCTATCTGGCTGTGGCCTTTTTGGTGGAGATAGTGGAAAAGAGAGTGTCGATCCGCCGCAAGAAACTACATATACGGATAATGCGGCAGAGGAAACGGCAGCCAAGGCTGGAGAAGAAGCAACTGCAGCTGATTCCATGCCAATCGAGCTTTATTTAGTCGATAAAGATGGATTTGTTGTTCCGCAAACCTTAAATATCCCTAAAACTAACAGTGTTGCGAAGGAAAGCCTTGAGTATTTAGTGAAGGATGGTCCTGTCACAGAAATGCTGCCAAACGGCTTCCAAGGCGTGCTTCCTGCTGGCACAAGTGTTAGTGTTAATATTAAGGATAAAGTTGCTACAGTTGATTTCTCAAAAGAGTTTAATGACTACGAAGCAAGTGATGAGTCAAAAATTATGCAGTCCGTTACATGGACATTAACTCAGTTTGATACAATTGATTCCGTTAAACTGCAAGTTAATGGCAAAGAATTGAAAGAAATGCCTGTAGCTAAAACCCCGCTTCAAAGTACCTTGACAAGAGCAGACGGAATCAATATTGATACGAAAGATGTTGCCGACATCACAAACACAAAACCGCTTACGGTTTACTATGTTGGCGGAGAGACTGGCGAATACTACTATGTTCCAGTAACAAAGCGTGTTAGCAATTCAGAAGAAAATAATATTGCTGCTGCAGTAGGGGAGCTTGCGGAAGGCCCTGGAACAGGATCTGCTTTGGCAACATTTATGGAGCAAGATGTAGCGCTGTTGGATGACCCTGTTGTCACAGATGGAAAAGTTACATTAAACTTCAATGAGTCTATTTATAACAGCGCAGATGGAGAAGAAAAAACTGTTTCTGATGATCTGTTAAATTCCTTAGTGCTGTCACTGACAGAACAGGAAGGAATTGAAAGTGTCGCTATTACGGTGAACGGTGAACAAGACCTTGTTAATGAGGAAGGAAAAAGCCTCACAGAACCAGTGTCTCGTCCTGAAAAAGTTAATACTGGAAGTTTCTAATAAGAAGGCTGCGCTTATGCAGCCTTTTTTAGTTTGTAGGAACTTTTCATATATGATTGGACTGTCCTATTTTTTGATAGTAAAATGTAAGAAGAAAAATCAAGAGTTACATAATTAAAAAACGCAGCAGGAAGTGGGAGCAAAATGAAAGAAGTTATTATCGCAACAAAAAACCGAGGCAAAGCGAAAGAATTTGTGGAAATGTTTGAACCACTAGGCTACTCTGTCAAAACATTGCTTGATTACCCAGAAATAGACGATGTAGAAGAAACAGGCACTACATTCGAGGAAAATGCGGTATTAAAGGCAGAGACAGTGTCTAAGCTGTTAGGAAAGGTCGTTATTTCCGATGATTCCGGATTGATGGTTGATGCATTAGAAGGCAGACCAGGTGTCTATTCTGCTCGCTATGCAGGGGAGCAGAAAAATGACCAGGCAAATATGGATAAAGTTCTAAGAGAATTAGAAGGAGTTCCGCATGAAAAGCGAACAGCACGCTTTTGCTGTACCTTAGCTATTGCTAATCCGGAAAACAGAACACAAACCTTCACAGGAACTTGCGAAGGCGTTATTTTAGAGGAAAAAAGAGGAGAATACGGCTTTGGCTATGATCCAATTTTCTTTGTAAAAGAAGAAGGGAAAGCAATGGCTGAATTGCCGCCAGAAAAGAAAAACAGCATCAGCCACAGAGCGAATGCACTGAAAAAACTAAAAGAACAGCTGTCAGATGTTCTTTAAGGAGAGGAATGGACAATGAAGGTTCTAATCGTCAGTGACAGCCATGGACTTGTGGACGAGCTTCAGCAATTAAAGGAAAGGCATAAGGATGAAGCAGATCTGTTTCTCCATTGCGGAGACTCAGAGCTCCCAGCTGATGACCAAGCCATCGCTGGCTATGTCGTAGTTCAAGGAAACTGCGATTATTACGCAAAATATCCAGAAGAAACAATACAAGAAGTGAACGGAAAAAAACTTTTAATGGTTCACGGCCACCTCTATGGCGTGAAATCATCTGTCAGCAGATTGCTGTACAGAGCAAAAGAGGTTGGCGCGCAAATTGCCTGCTTCGGCCACAGCCACTACCTTGGCATGGAAATGATTGAAGATGTCCTCTTCATCAATCCAGGCAGTCTTCGTCTTCCAAGAGGAAGAATGGAAAAGACATATGTCATTCTCACAGTCGAAGATAAATCATTAAAAACAGAAGTATACGATTTTAATTCAGGGCTGCTCTCTGAATTAACAGCAGAGTTCCCACTGTAAAAACTTCCTGAAGAGGAAAAAAGATAATTTTCCTCTTCAGGAAAAAAACTTTCAAAAACATGTTGACTTTATTTCGCCTAGAACATATAATAAATATTGTCCTGATGAGGACGTTAAATAAATATTCAAAGCCATGTCCCAGTAGCTCAGCCGGATAGAGCATACGCCTTCTAAGCGTACGGTCGGGAGTTCGAATCTCTCCTGGGACGTCCTAACAAAAACCACTTATGAATTCTTTCGTAAGTGGTTTTTTGTTATAAACTCTAATTTCTTTTTTATGGTGATTTTAGTTTTAAAAAAAGATAAAGTTTCTTATGAAGCATCTATGCAATTTTAATGATTTATATCCTAAAGTAGGCTATAAAATCTTTCTATAATAACTATGCTTTAGGATTTTGTTATCTCTTTTCTCCTTTCTGTGATTAACGACTATCTAAAGAGGTAGTAAAGTATAGATTAAAAGCCCCTCTCGTTTGAGAGGGGCTGCTTGGTTATTTATTGTAAATTGAAGAATACAGAACTGCTTACCATTGGGTCGTATTGGAGAGTTGCTTTTTCTCCAGTTTTAACAAGACCAGCGATGTAACCTTGTTTTTCATTTCCTTTATACATTTCAAAAGAAAAATCAGGTTCTGTAGTACCTACTATATCACCGCTATAAATATCTCCGCTTTCACTTACAAAATCAAAGTACATTATGCCGTCAATTGAAAAAGGATAGTCCTCTGTCTCAGAATCAGCTACTTTCACTTTAGCATCAACAAGCACCCATTCATAACCTTCTGGAGCATCTTCGTTAAACTCATTCATTTTCTTTAGTTGACTCTGTGCTTCTTCACCACGAATAACCTTTTCGACAGATAAATCAATTGTAGTATTATAGCTATTTGATTCATCATCATATGTTGAAGTTTCAATAGTAGCAACTTCGTTTAGTTTTACTGGATTGGAGCGTGTTCCTACTTTAGACTCCTTAGTATTTTCTTCGCTAGATGCCTGTTCTGAACTACCAGACTTTGATTTAGTAGATACATTATCGTCATTACCACTAAATGCAACTACCAAGATAATAATTAGGACAATAAGTGCAATAATTCCTAAACAACCAAATTTAAAAAACTTTTTCAAAACTTTTTCCCCCTCATATCTCTAATACAAAAACCATTTTATTAAAATAGATTCTATTTGACTATACTTTCGACAAAACTAGACAAAATGGTAAATTTAAACATAGGCAATTTGTAGGTAAATGTATGAAAATATTCATATAAAAATTAAATAAATTAGTACGTACTAGATGTATTTTAATTTGACAATTGTACGTACTAGTACTATAATCTTCAGAAAGTAAGCCCTTTCATAATTAAAAGCTCAATAATACATTGCTTGAACACTTTTAGATGTTAGCAATCACAGTGTAAGTCTATCTTATTATGAAAAGGTATATAATTTAATAGTTTTACAAAAATGGGAGTGTTAAAAAAATGATACAAACTCAAAAGAGCTTTTGGAACTTCGGTGGACTCTTTTTCTTTTACTTTTTTATTTGGGCGACTGTTTTTACATTTTTACCAATATGGCTTGAGGAGCAGGCAGGTTTATCTGCTACAGAATCTGGCTATGTGTTTTCTGCCATGTCATTAGTTGCACTCCTGTATCAGCCGTTCTTTGGAATCTTGTCGGACAAGCTTGTGTTCAAAAAGCATTTGTTTGCTACAGTGGCAGGTGCAGCCATTTTTATGGGTCCGTTTTTCAGTTATGTATTTATTTCTTTATTAGACTTAAATATAATTGCCGGTGCACTTCTTGGCAGCGTTTATTTAAGTTCTGTATTATATGGCGGAGTTGGTGTAATAGAATCATACATAGAAAGGGCTAGCAGGGCTAATAAGTTTGAATATGGACGTGCTCGTCTGTTTGGTTCTGTTGCTGGAGCAACGGCTACCTTCGTCTCAGGGCTTCTTTTCATTGCACATCCTTTCAGCATCTTTTGGGTGGCATCCTTATCAGGAATTGTTCTTAGTATTCTTTTGTATACGGCGAAGATCGACAAAACAGCATCTTTTGCAGCAAAGGAATCTGCGGCAGAGCCGTTGACGAAGGAAGTCATTTTCTCTGTATTTAAGCTAAGGAACTTTTGGATGCTGGGGCTTTTCATCATCGGTACTGCATGCATGTATGATGTATTTGACCAGCAGTTTCCGAATTATTATAAGCAATTTTTTACTACACCTGCTGAAGGAACAAATGTATTCAGCAAGCTTGTTTCACTGCAGATTGGTCTTGAAGCAATCATCATGGTTTTTATGCCGATTCTTATCAATAAGATTGGTGCGAAAAATGGTTTGCTCTTGTTCGGTGCATTAACATTCATTCGTATTTTTGGCAGTGCTGTTGCAATCGGTCCTATTTCCCTATCGATTGTGCGCTTAATTGCAGCTGTTGAAATGCCATTATTGTTAATTTCCATTTTTAAATATATAACAGGTGTATTTGATATTAGACTATCAGCTACCGTATATTTACTAGCATTTAATTTTGCGAAGCAAATTTCCATTATGGTTTTTTCCAGTGTGGCAGGAGGTATGTACTCCACTATCGGCTACCAAAATACATATTATATTTTAAGTGTTGTTGTACTGGTTATTACAATTATGTCAATTTACACTTTAGAAAATGATAAGAAGCATAAAAAGATGAAGGTTTCCGGCAGTTTTTCCCCAATAACTGTGAAAAAATAGTTTCATAAAAAAAAGCATCCATCGGGTGCTTTTTTTATCTTTTGGATAAGGCTGTCAAGAAATACAAAAACCAAACAGCATGGTTTTGTTCATCCATCGCTGCCCTTTTAAATGATTCTTTAATAAAATTATTATTTGTGCTGTCAGAGATTTCTAAATAAAAATCGACAGCTTCTTGTTCGTCTACAAAGGCAGAATTAACTCCTGCATGATAATTTTGCGGGCAGGCTTCTGTAATGGCAGCTGAGTGCTTTTGACCAGTGAGCTCGGTGTAAATATAGGAGAACATATTATAATGGTTGATTTCGTCTCTGCGTATCTCGTTAATTATCTTTCTTTCTCGTTTAGTTGGTGCTAATGATTCTAATTGTTTGTAACAGTGAATAGCGGCATACTCCTCATCTATTGCCTTTGCAATTTTTGCGGCGAGCTCTTTGCTACGCTGTTGAAATGATGCATAGTCATAGTATAAATGCACAATTAATCATCTCCTTGCAGTCGTTATAGGTTACTATATGCCGTCTGGGGATTAAGGAAACATGTCCGATTCTTAAAAGGGGAACCTCATAAATAACGAGGAATATTGTTCAGGGGGGCGATCGAAGTCTATTTCGCTGTTTTTAAAACTCGTACTAGCTTTACATCAGGATTCTTTCGCTGCTTCTGCACCTTTTTAATTCCTTCTGTACCAACCATACTGCCAATCATGCTGATGATTATACTCGAACACATCCATTGCAAGGCATAATAAATGCCAGAACCGACTATTATATCGAGAATCATAATTCTTTTAATCACAGACCCTTCTATTACAACAACAAGAAATACCTGTTCCTTTTTTTTAGCCAATTGCGTCACTCCTTCCCGTTTAGATTATGTGCTGTACTGCTTGGCTTATTCAAAATAAAAAATCACTTCATCATGAGTGACTTTTGATTCAACCTATTTATTGGGCGGAAATTTATCTTAGAACTCATTTTTTTAATCTATTGTTGATTATTTTTTGTGAATTTATAACAGGGGATAAGAGATATAGATGGAATATATAGACAAGAGCTTTTTTAAAAGTTATAGAGAATGGTGGGGGGAATCATGAAAATAAAGACATCTAGGCTGCTAATCCGCGAGTTTAACGATAATGACTGGCAGGATGTAATTCGTTATACTTCCAACAGTAATGTAATGCATTATATCCCTGAAGATGTGATGACGGAAGAGAAAACAAAACAATTTGTGCGGAAAAATCAAGGTCAGTCTGCTGAATATTTTCCTGTCATATTAGCTGTGGAAAATAAGCTGATTGGTCATCTCGGTTTTTTTAAGTACTTCGGTGATCATACCTATGAAATCGGCTGGGTGTTCCATCCTGATTACTGTAACAAGGGCTATGCTTCAGAAGCGGCCAAGGCTATGATTGGATACGGATTTGAACATATGCAGCTTCATCGGATTATCGCCACATGTCAGCCAGAAAATATTGCTTCCTTTAAAGTGATGGAGAAGATTGGCATGCGCAGAGAAGGATATTTTAAAAAATGCATTCCGGCAGGGGAAAACTGGTGGGATGAATACTATTATGCGATATTAAGCGAAGAATGGAAATGAATCAGATTAACCTGTATGTTCAAAGGGGTTGCATAAGCAAACGTATAATCGGCATATTAACCCCTGAACTATGCGCAGCCAAGTTTTACTCTTTGTTGCGCATCAAATAATAAATAAGCAGCTTCTGTGTATTATTCTTAAGGTTTGTATTATAAAAGCGGTGTAGTTCATGATATCCCCTGCAGTAAAAATCATATTCTGTAGCAAATCCGTCATTTTTGCCCCGTTGTACTCTCAATTGATTCCTTTTCATATCCTCCTTGATTACTTTCAAGTCGGCTTGCACCTTCAGCATCGTATGTTCAATCAGATTCAAATAAACATTTTTGATTTTAAAAGAAGTACCCTCTATTTTTTTGCGATCATATTCCAATACAGATAATACAAGGGCAAGATGTACGGATTGGCTGATTAATCTTCGATCTGAATCAAGTATTGCTGTCATGTCCCTAATCTCCTATTCCGCTCTCTTGCTTGAGAGGAGACTAGCAAATGGCACAAAATGAATATGATGCTCTTTATCCTTAATCCGCAGCTCTTTTTTTAGATAATCAATAAAAACAGTCGTTCCATATAGCGAATGAATGGAGTCAGCGAATGTTAGCTTGTATTCAAGCGTCCAGTTATACTCCATTGCTTCATGTATGAGCATGTCGATGTCTGCTGGGAAACCTCCGTCTGTTTCTGCGCTATTCTCAGTATCCTCCTTTTCCGGCAGTTGCCGAGTAATCATTGCAGTCCATTTCATTCTTCCTTTGTCTTTAATCAAGTTATCCATCTCCTTTTGCTCTAAGTAAAATATACCAGAACAAATGTTCTTTATCAAGGTTGATTTGGAACGTTTGTTCGTATATAATATATGCAAGAAGGGAGTGAATTATTAGATGAATCGTCAATTGGAAAGAGCGTTAAAGGAAAACAAAGAAATTGAAATTATTTATATGAGCGGCAATGAAATCTTCTCTAAAAGGACCATTCTTGTTCGGGAAGTGAAGGGTAACTATATTAAAGCCTTTTGTCTGCACAGAAAACAGCCTAGAATTTTTAAACTGGATTCAATTCTCGCAGCTTCTTATCCAGGAATGAGAGGAAGGAAAAATGCATAAAAAACCCTGTAATAGGGATTTAACGTTTTCTTGCTATCCGGGATGCCGGTTAATCTTCTCAACGCCGACGTGAAGATAAAAGGATATTTACGCTAGGTGATGCAAGGAGAATAACAGCGACTTCCTCTCCAAAATAACATTGCAGAAGTTTTAATAGAAGTTTCGCCGATTCCAACCTTTTTAAATCAGTAAGATTGCAGCAATAGCTGAAATCTGTCACCGCATGTGCTACTCCTACACTATTTTTTCCACTTCAAGCAATCAACAAAATATTCGCATGTTTAATTTGCTGATCGTATAAGGCCAACGTACCAGAAAACTTGTGAAAGCTGTAATAGGAGTTATGGCCTCATTTAATTATTTCATCGTTTTTACTGTTGTCATTTTATAGTGAAAGCACTAATTAGCAAGGCAAAGTACTCCTTGATTAGCTATCCTTTAAGAAATTCTAAAATCCTTATTCCAATATAACTTTGCATTCTTTTCCTCTTTAAACTGCTAATTTCTGTGGAGGTGATAGATATTGTATGACGCAGTGCTTTTGTTACATCATTTGTTAGTTTTCCTAAAAAAGGAGCTTCGTCTATAATTGTTAAAATGGAAAAATAAACTAGTGTAAACGGTTAAGAAATGGTGAATTGGATATATTGAAGATATAACCCTATCGTTTTTGTAAAAAAGTTCACAAATTGTTCATAAAAAAGTTGCAAACGCTTACTAATTTTAGTGTATACTATACATATAGTAAATTCTAACTATGATAATTATTTGTGAAAATAGATGAAACAGATAGGAGTATAAGGCAAAGGAGGAGAAGCAATGATCTTAAAGGAGCTGGCAAGAAATCGTCAACTAGTCATTAACTACTATAAAAATGGTCTTTTGCAGACATGCAAAGGCAATGTAGAAATGCTGAATCTGCATGAGCAGACAATTGGCTTAAAAGATGAAAAGGAAAATATCCTGCAGATAAAGCTATCATGGATACATGACATTACACCGACAGCAGGTTGAATACACATATTTTTGCAACCGCTTTCCTCCGAGGGGGCGGTTCTTTTGTAAAAAACCTGTTAGGAAATCTGACAAGATAATATACAGCACTCTCATTATCGTATTATAATGAATTCTCCATAATCAAAAATGGCAGGCTAAGAAGAGTAAGAATAAGTAAGAATAGAACAAAGTATTCGGAATAAAAAAATTTTTTGTAATTTTCCAAAGTACAGGCATCATTTATTTATCAATATTGTAAGCGTTTACTGAGTATTATTTTTTGTTTGAATTATCGAACAATTCTTAAAAAGGGTGTTGACTCTTGTTTCAAATCGGCGTAAGATAACCTCAACAAAAGCAAAACGGAGCTGATAAATACAGCTTTGAACTTTGTTGAAACCATTTGAAATGCTGTTTAAGAAAAATCCTAATAGCCTAAATAAAAGATAATGAAAAATACGATGATGAGGATAAGTAGTTTCTAATTTTGGGATTCCACAGAGAGCCGGTGGTTGCTGAGAACCGGTGAAGCCGATTAGAAATGAACTCACCTCTGAGTGTTAGCTTGAAACACAAAGTGAAGTAGAGCTGACCGAGTGACACGCCACTCGTTACCAAAAACGAACGAACTGTTCATTGAGTGCATACATGTGTTTCATGTATGAATGAGGGTGGTACCGTGGAAAGCTGAAATGGCCTTTTCACCCCTTTGTCTACTTATAAAGTATACATTGGGGGTGTGAAGGCTTTTTTTATGATATAGGTCTATTTTAGCTGTTGTAACATCGTAATCGTGCTGTTTGATCATTGGAGAAAAGGAACCACTTTAATAAGGAGGTTATATTGATGATACAGAAAACCGCCTTTGAAGAGACGAAGGCTAAAACGAAGCCATTAACTGGGGCAGATCTTTTGCTGCAAGCTTTGGAAAAAGAAAATGTGGAATGTATTTTTGGCTATCCAGGAGGAGCAGTACTTCCTATTTATGACAAAATATATGACTCGAAAATATTTCATGTTCTTCCTAGACATGAACAAGGCGGAATACACGCAGCGGAAGGCTATGCACGTATCTCTGGAAAACCAGGTGTTGTGATTGCTACATCAGGACCTGGTGCTACAAATATAGTAACAGGCCTTGCTGATGCAATGATGGATTCGTTGCCACTCGTTGTTTTTACAGGACAGGTAGCTACAGGAGTAATCGGGACAGATGCTTTCCAAGAAGCAGATATTCTTGGGATAACAACACCGATTACAAAATATAATTGCCAAATCAGAAACTTGGAAGACATTCCGAAAATTGTAAAGGAAGCTTTTTATATCGCAACAAGCGGAAGACCAGGTCCAGTGCTTATCGATGTGCCGAAAGACATTGCTGCAACTGTGGCCGAGGAACCGAGGGAGCAGGAAGTGGACTTGCCGGGTTATCAGCCTACAACAAAGCCGAATTATCTGCAAATCCGAAAGCTGACTGAGGCTGTCAGTTCAGCAAAAAAACCAGTTATCCTAGCTGGCGCAGGTGTTATCTTTTCTAAGGCGTCAGAAGAGCTAAAAAGCTATGCTGAGCAGCAGCAAATACCGGTTGTTCACACATTGCTTGGCTTAGGAGGGCTGCCTGCTGATAATTCCTTGTTTGTTGGAATGGGTGGAATGCATGGCTGTTATGCAGCAAACATGGCTTTATATGAGTGTGACTTGCTCATAAATGTCGGTGCGAGATTTGATGACCGTTTAACGGGTAACTTGCAGCATTTTGCACCAAATGCAATCAAGGCCCATATTGATATTGATCCAGCTGAAATTGGCAAAATCATCCCGACAAAAATACCTGTTGTTGCAGATGCAAAAGAGGCTTTAACAGAGCTGATCAGCCAAAATGGTAAGCAATCCGAGCATAAAGACTGGTTAGAAAAGATTGAAAATTGGAAAAAAGACTATCCTTATTATTACGAAAATTCCGACAAGTTGAAACCACAGCAGGTGCTTGAACTTCTTCATGAGAAAACAAACGGCGAGGCAATTGTAACAACAGATGTTGGCCAGCATCAAATGTGGGCAGCTCAGTACTACCGCTTTAAAGACCCTAACAAATGGGTAACTTCAGGCGGACTAGGAACAATGGGCTTCGGATTGCCGTCAAGTATCGGCGCGCAAATTGCCGATAAGGATGCAACAGTCCTTTCAATCAGCGGTGACGGCGGCTTTCAAATGTGCAGTCAGGAATTGGCTCTTATTAGGGAGTTGAATTTGCCAATCAAAATTATCATTTTCAATAACCAGGCATTAGGAATGGTAAGACAATGGCAGGAGTTCTTTTATGAATCACGATTCTCTCACAGTAAAGAATCAGTTCAGCCATCCTTTGTTAAGCTTGCTGAAGCATATGGAATTAAAGGGTATCAAATTTCGAATGTGGAGGATGCTGACAAGATATTGGATGAAGTGCTTCATGACAGGGAGCCGGTTGTTTTAGACTTCCGCATTGATCCAAATGAAAATGTTTATCCAATGATTGCTCCAGGCAAAGGTTTACACGAAATGGTAGGGATGAAGCCATGAAAAGAATAATCAGTTTAACAGTGCTGAATAAATCAGGTGTTTTAAACCGGATTACTAATCTATTTTCGAAGAGAAACTATAATATTGAAAGTATTTCTGTGGGTCATACAGAGCAGGAAGGCGTCTCAAGAATCACATGTGTTGTGCATGTTGATAGTGAAGGAGTCATTGAACAGGTGACGAAACAGCTCAACAAACAAGTCGATATTTTAAAGGTCGTTGATATTACAGACCAGGCTATCGTTGAAAGGGAGCTTGCGCTAATTAAGGTGCTTGCGACGCCTTCAACACGAAATGAGCTTTACTCCTTGATTGAACCTTTCCGGGCATCTGTAATTGATGTGAGCAAAGAGAGCCTTGTCATCCAGATAACCGGCGAATCATCAAAGGTTGAAGCATTCATTGAGTTGATAAGACCATATGGAATTAAAGAAATTGCCAGAACAGGAACAACAGCATTCCCTCGTGGTTCTCAGAAAAACACTAGTCAAAGAAACCATTACTCTATTGTTTAATTAAATTTATATAAAAACAAATCTACTAATAAGGGAGAAATTTAAAATGGCGAAAATGTACTATAACGGAGATGCAAGCTTAGGATATTTTGAAGGAAAAACAGTTGCTGTAATTGGATATGGATCCCAAGGCCATGCACATGCTTTAAATATGAAGGACAGCGGAATAAATGTTATCATCGGCTTACGACAAGGAAAATCATGGGATAAAGCAGCAGAGGACGGCTTTGATGTATATTCAGTAGGCGAAGCGACAGCAAAAGCGGATGTTGTTATGATTTTGCTTCCAGATGAGCAGCAAACAAAGGTTTATAATGAAGAAATTAAACCGAACTTAACAAATCAAGCATTGATGTTTGCACACGGCTTCAATATTCATTTCAGCCAAATCGTACCGCCATCTTCCAGCGATGTATTGTTGGTAGCGCCAAAAGGCCCAGGTCACTTAGTAAGAAGAACGTTTGAACAAGAAGCTGGAGTACCTGCATTATTTGCCATCTACCAAGATGTAACTGGTGAAGCTAGAGAGCTTGCATTAGCTTACGCAAAAGCAATCGGATCATTGCGCGCTGGAGCTTTGGAAACAACATTTAAAGAAGAAACAGAAACAGATTTGTTTGGTGAGCAAGCAGTATTATGCGGTGGTTTGACTGCACTAGTAAAAGCTGGTTTCGAAACATTGGTAGAAGCTGGTTACCAGCCTGAATTAGCATACTTTGAGTGTTTACACGAGCTGAAATTGATTGTTGACCTTATGTATGAAGATGGAATGGCTGGGATGAGATACTCTATCTCAGATACTGCACAATGGGGCGATTTTGTTACAGGACCAAGAATCGTGACAGAAGATGTGAAGAAAGAAATGAAAGCTGTATTGACAGACATCCAAGAAGGGAAGTTTGCAAAAGGCTGGATCTTAGAAAACCAAGCGAACAGACCAGAGTTTAATGCAATTAATGCTAGAGAAAGCGAGCATTTGATTGAGAAAGTCGGCAAAGAACTTCGTTCAATGATGCCGTTTGTAAAAAGTTCACGTAAAAAAGAAGTGGTTGGCAGCGGCCAAAAGTAAAACCTAAATTTATACTGGTTTTGCTTTAAGTTGAGCATAAACAAAGACGGTGCAGGGTTCATTCCCTGGACCGTTCTCTACAAAAAAACAAACACTGGCTGTTCATCCATGGGCTAGGAGGTCGCAATAAATGAAGAAGAAAATTGCTGTATTGCCGGGAGATGGTATCGGACCAGAGATCATCCAAGGTGCAATTGACGTCTTGCAAGTAATAGAAGAAAAATTTGGTCACTCATTTGAGTATGAATATGCTAATATTGGCGGCTGTGCCTTTGAACAAGAAGGAACTCCGTTGTCAGACGCAACGATTTCCCTCTGCAAATCTAGTGATGCCATTATGCTTGGAGCAGTTGGTGGTCCGAAGTGGGATAATCTCCCTGTTTCCCAAAGACCAGAACAAGGTCTGCTTCGCATCAGGAAAGCGCTGAACCTTTTTGCTAATTTAAGACCAACTAAATATTTTGAGAGTTTAGCAGCTGCTTCTCCGCTGCGCCAGGATGTCATTGAAAATGTTGACTTAATTATGGTTAGAGAACTGACTGGCGGTATTTATTTTGGTACTCCTAGTGAAAGAAGATCAATTAACGGAGAACCAGGAGCTGTTGATACACTCCTTTATACAAAAGAAGAAATTGACCGCGTTTTAGAAAAGGCATTTGAAATAGCGAAAACTAGATCTAAAAAGGTTACCTCTGTTGATAAGGCAAACGTGCTAGAGTCAAGCAGACTTTGGAGAGAGTGTGCGAATGAGATGGCAGCGAAATATCCTGAAATTAAGCTTGAGCATATGCTCGTAGATAATGCAGCGATGCAGCTTATCAGCAATCCAAGACAGTTCGATGTAGTAGTCACGGAAAATATGTTTGGAGATATATTAAGTGATGAGGCAAGTGTGTTGACAGGATCATTGGGAATGCTTGCATCTGCGAGTATTTCACAAGCTGGTCCATCCCTTTATGAACCAATTCACGGTTCGGCTCCGGATATCGCTGGACAGAATATTGCTAATCCCTTGGCAACCATCTTGTCTGCAGCAATGATGCTCCGTCTGTCTTTTCATATGGAGCAGGAAGCGCAGGCTATCGAAGATGCAGTAGACCAAGTGCTGACACAAGGCTACCGGACGAAGGATATTCTATCTGCAGATACTACATTGCTTACTACTTCACAAATGGTGGAGCAAGTAAAAGCGGAAATTATCAAAACCCTACAAACAGTTGAAGTAAGATAAATAGAGAGAATGGTAAGAAAATTGGAGAGATACAAAGGATAATATTATATAGAAGAAAAAAGTCGAAAGAAAGGGGAGGACCATAATGGGCAAGTCCATTATTGAAAAAATCTGGGAAAAGCATATTGTTCATCGGGAAGAGGGAAAACCGGATCTGCTGTACATCGATCTTCATTTAGTGCATGAAGTGACATCACCACAGGCATTTTCAGGGCTTAGGATGAAAAACCGCAAAGTCCGCAGACCAGATCGCACCTTTGCTACAATGGACCATAATGTTCCAACAATCAATCGCTTTAAAGTGGATGATGAAGTAGCATTGAATCAAATGACAACATTGGAAAAGAACTGCCTTGAATTTAATGTTCCCTTGGCAAACTTGGAGAGTCCCGAACAAGGTATTGTCCATGTCATTGGTCCAGAGTTAGGACTTACACAGCCAGGAAAAACGATTGTTTGCGGTGACAGCCATACATCAACACATGGTGCATTCGGTGCATTAGCATTCGGAATTGGCACAAGTGAGGTAGAGCATGTATTGGCGACACAAACTTTATGGCAAACAAAGCCGAAAACTCTAAAAGTAGAAGTGAACGGTAAATTGGCTGAAGGTGTTAACGCTAAGGATGTCATTTTGTATGTTCTTTCCAAGCATGGAGTGAACTTTGGAACAGGTCATGTTATTGAATACACTGGTGAGGTTATCAGAAATTTAAGCATGGAAGAAAGAATGACTATTTGCAATATGTCCATTGAAGGCGGAGCAAGAGCTGGGTTGGTTTGTCCGGACGAAACAACATTCAGCTATTTGCGAGGCAGAAAATATGCTCCTGAAAACTTTGAAGAGGCAGTAAAAGCGTGGGAGGAAATTGTGTCAGATGAAGATGCTGTTTATGATCATGTCATTGAAATAGACGGCAGTGATATCGCACCAATGGTAAGCTGGGGAACAAACCCGTCTATGACAGCGAAAGTTGATGACAGAATCCCGACAGAGAATGATTTTGCAGATGAAACAGACCGCCGTGCTTTAAAGAGTGCCCTTCACTATATGGGACTTAAAGAAGGACAAAACATTAAAGATATTGCAATCCAGCATGTTTTCATCGGCTCCTGCACAAATTCTAGAATTGAAGACCTACGTCAGGCAGCAAGTGTAATTAGCGGTCAAAAGGTGCATCCAGGTGTCCGTGCATTAGTCGTACCAGGTTCACAGCAAGTAAAGAAGAAAGCAGAAGAAGAGGGTCTGGATAAAATCTTTACAGAAGCAGGCTTCGAATGGCGAGATGCAGGCTGCAGTATGTGCTTAAGTATGAATAATGATGTTGTCCCAAGTGGAGAGCATTGCGCATCTACCTCTAACCGTAATTTTGAAGGACGACAAGGAGCAGGAGCAAGAACACATCTGGTCAGTCCGGCAATGGCAGCGGCAGCAGCGTTGAATGGACGTTTTGTCGATATAAGAAAAGGCAATGTAGCAGAACTTGTATAAGGAAAAAGGAGGGACGTCCCATGGGCGGTTTTAAGAAATTGGCCGGAAAGGCCGTGGCGATGGATCGTGTAAATGTGGACACAGATCAAATCATCCCTAAACAATTCTTAAAAAGAATTGAAAAAACTGGATTTGGACGCTTTGCTTTCTTTGACTGGCGTTATAAGGAAAATGGTGAACCGAATCCTGAATTTGAGTTGAATTTCCCTGAAAATCAAGGGGCGACTATTTTGGTTGCAAACAAGAACTTCGGCTGCGGATCTTCTAGGGAGCATGCTCCATGGGCGTTGAATGACTACGGCTTCCAAGCTGTAATTGCACCGTCATTTGCCGATATTTTTTATCAGAATTGCTTGAAGAACGGCATGCTGCCTATAGTGCTCGAAGCAGGTGAAGTAGAATACTTGTTAAAGGCGGCAGCGCATCAGCCATATACCCTTCATATAAATTTAGAAGCAGAACAGGTAGAGGATGAAAGCGGCTTTACCGCTAAATTTTCCATTCATCCATACTGGAAGAAAATGCTGATTAATGGCTGGGATGAAATCCAAATTACTTTGCAGTATGAGGATAGTATTACAGCATATGAAAACAACATTAATACATTTGAATTAGCGAAATAACAGAAAAAGAGTTTTCGAACGGTGGATGCTTGATATTGCAGAGATGGAGCTGCATGCAGAATCAAGGTATTTACACCGCAGGAAGCTCCTTTTTCTTTTTTGGAATCTTTAGGCAATGTTGCAATAAAAACGGCAACCATGCTAAACTAGCAAAAAATAGAATAATTAGGGTGTTATGACATGAAGAAACGGGATTTGACCAAAAAAGGCAATATCATCCTTTTCCCTGATTTGGACCAACGTTATTTAGAAAAAGGTTTGGAAGCTGTTCAAGACAGAGATTTCCAGGAGGCTGTTTCCTTCTTAGAGAAGGCAATGGAAATCAATCCTGATAACAGTGAGATAAAAACAGGGCTTGTTTTAAGCTATTATGAGCTGGGCATGCTGCGGGAATCCAAACTAATGGCGAAAAGCATGCTAGAGGAAGGGCAGGGCGATTACCTGCAAGTATTGGATCTATATATGATGATTCTTGTTCAGCTCCATGAATATGATGAGATTGTGTCGACTATTGAAATACTGCTTGAGGACGGACATATCCCAGCCGGAAAAATGGAGCATTTCTCCAAACTTCTCGATTTCAGCAGAAGGATGGCAGCATTAAGCGACACAGCTGAAGAGGAGTATGTATTTGAGGACATAGGCACAGACAAGCTTGAACTGTCTGCCATTCATGATCAGAATGAGATGATGCTGCTTGCAGCCAAATTAGAGAAGGCAAATATACGGCCATACATAGATGAAATAAATGAATACTTGGAAAATCTTGAAGCAAACCCATTTTTCCAGTCTATGCTTTTAAATATCCTGAAAGAGCAGGAGTATGACAAACCGATATGTATAAGGAAATTGGGCAGAGAGATGACTGTTGTCCCTGAAAGTTTGGACGATATCCGTTTCCATAAGCAAGCTGTTGACATCAAGAGTGTTCTAAAAGACCAACTTGAGCATGAGAATCCAGTAATGCTCGAGAATATTAACGCATTGCTTGAACGTCACTTCTTCCTGCTTTTTCCGTTCACACTTGAAGGGAAAACGAGTGCTGTATGGGCAGCTGCCTACCATTCTATCGTTCAAGAGTACTATGGAATGGGTGCTGAAATGGGAGAGGATTTACCTACTCTTTATCATGTTTCTTTTGATGAAGTGGAAGATGCAAAAGCGCTAATTAATAGATTAGAGGAAATTTCTTATCCTAATATGTAGCTTGGATGTTGAAACAACATGAACGTATGATATAATGTAATGGTTGCATTCTTAAAATGCGAGCGTGTATAACATTAGTAGATACCTGCTTTTAGTTATATAGAGCTGACATCTGCCGAGTTATTCGGAGATGTTCGTATCAAAATTCTCTATTAAAATAAAAGTACTATCTAAACAACTGTTAGAAGTATTGAAAAGTAGAATAGATTGTTGGAGGGAAATATAGTTATGTCAGCAAAATGGGAAGCATTAGAAGGGAACCGTGGTGTTCTAACAATTGAATTGGATGCTGAAAAGCTAAACGAAGGTTTAGACCTTGCATTCAAAAAAGTAGTAAAAACAGTTAATATTCCTGGATTCCGTAAAGGGAAAATTCCTCGTGGAATGTTCGAACAACGTTTCGGTATTGAATCATTATACCAAGATGCAATCGATATTCTATTGCCTGAAGCTTATGCTAACGCAATCGATGAAACAGGCATTGAGCCAGTTGATCGTCCAGAAATCGATGTAGAGCAAATCGAAAAAGGAAAAACACTTATCTTCAAAGCAACTGTAACTGTTAAACCAGAAGTTACTTTAGGTGATTACAAAGGCCTAGAAGTAGAAGCTGTTGACACGAATGTTACAGATGAAGATGTAGATGCTGAAATCAAAGCATTGCAAGAAAAACAAGCTGAATTAGTTGTTAAAGAAGATGGGAAAGCTGAATTAGGCGATACAGTTGTTATCGATTTTGAAGGTTTCCAAGACGGAGTTGCTTTCGAAGGCGGCACTGCTGAAAACTTCTCATTAGAACTTGGTTCAGGCCAATTCATCCCAGGCTTCGAAGAGCAATTAGTTGGTCTTGCAGCTGGAGAAAAGAAAGAAGTAGAAGTATCATTCCCAGAAGAGTATCATGCTGCTGAGCTAGCTGGAAAACCTGCTACTTTCAAAGTAACTCTTCATGAAATTAAAGGAAAAGAGCTTCCAGAATTAGATGATGAGTTCGCTAAAGATGTAGATGCTGAAGCAGAAACATTAGCAGAGCTTAAAGAAAAAATCAAAACTCGCCTTGAAGCTGACAGAAAGCATCAAGCTGAACATGCAGTTCGTGACACTGTAGTGGAAAAAGCTGCTGCAAATGCTACAATCGATATCCCATCTGCAATGGTTGATACAGAAATCGACCGCATGATGAACGAATTCGAACAACGTTTGCAAATGCAAGGAATGAACCTTGACCTTTACTTCCAATTCTCAGGTCAAGACGAAGCTGCACTTAAAGAACAAATGAAAGAAGATGCAGGACAACGTGTTCGCGTTAACTTGACTCTAGAAGCTATCGTAAATGCAGAAAACATTTCCGTTTCTGAAGAAGAAGTTACAGCTGAACTAGATAAAATGGCAGAAATGTACAACATGAGCACAGATGCTATTAAACAAGCACTAGGCGGCGTTGAGAATCTGCAAATGGATCTAAAAATCAGAAAAGCAATCGATTTCCTTGTAGAAAACAGCAAAACTGTTGCATAATAGAAGTAGATAAAAATAACTAAGGCGCGAAGTATCGTGCCTTAGTTTTATATTAGTAATAACCAACATATAATAAAGTCACAAGACTTTAATTCCCTCACTTTTCTTGTACAGGAATTTATACATATAAAAAGAGTGGCATATTTCCAGACTTAAAGCAGGCAATTCTGGTTATGCTTAAAAGAAGTACATACGTTTTACCGCAATGGATTACATGGATAGATTTATCCAAGCTGTATCATTTCCTGTACAATCGCTAATGTGGTACAATGCAATACATAACTGTTGTAAAAAAGATAAATAGATGATTAACTTTATAATCCGTGCGGTAAAACATATATATAAGAGTTTTAAGGGGTGAACACATGTTTAAATTTAATGATGAAAAAGGTCAATTAAAATGCTCCTTCTGTGGAAAGACACAGGACCAAGTCCGCAAGCTTGTTGCAGGACCAGGTGTGTACATATGTGATGAATGTATTGAATTATGTACAGAGATAGTGGAAGAGGAGCTTGGAACAGAAGAAGAAGTGGAGTTCAAGGATGTTCCGAAGCCTGCAGAAATCCGCGATATACTTGATGAGTATGTTATTGGACAGGAGCAAGCAAAGAAATCCTTATCTGTAGCCGTATATAACCACTATAAACGTATCAATTCCAACAGCAAAATTGATGATGTTGAACTGTCTAAGAGTAATATTGCTATGATCGGGCCAACAGGAAGCGGTAAAACGCTTTTGGCGCAAACACTGGCAAGAATTCTGAATGTTCCATTCGCAATTGCTGACGCAACATCATTAACAGAAGCTGGTTATGTTGGGGAAGATGTCGAGAACATTCTTTTAAAGCTAATCCAGTCTGCTGATTATGATGTGGAAAAAGCAGAAAAAGGAATCATCTATATCGATGAGATTGATAAAGTGGCCCGCAAATCAGAAAACCCGTCTATTACAAGAGATGTTTCTGGTGAAGGTGTGCAGCAGGCATTGTTGAAAATCCTTGAAGGAACTGTTGCAAGTGTTCCGCCTCAAGGTGGGAGAAAACATCCGCATCAGGAGTTTATCCAAATTGATACAACAAACATCCTTTTCATCTGCGGCGGTGCATTTGATGGCATCGAGCCTATCATTAAAAGACGTCTTGGTCAAAAGGTAATTGGGTTTGGCGGAGAAACGAAAGTGGAAGAAGTGGAAGACAAAGACTTGCTTTCAAAAGTACTTCCAGAAGACTTGCTTCGTTTTGGTCTTATTCCGGAATTCATCGGGCGTCTTCCTGTTATCTCAAGCTTAGGACAGCTTGATGAAGAGGCGCTTGTAGAAATACTGACAAAGCCGAAAAACGCTTTAGTGAAACAGTACAAAAAGATGCTTGAACTAGATAATGTTGAATTGGACTTCGAAGAGGATGCCCTAAGGGAAATTGCGAAAAAAGCAATTGAAAGAAAAACAGGTGCCCGCGGACTTCGTTCCATCATTGAAGGCATTATGCTTGATGTGATGTTTGACCTTCCTTCACGTGAAGATATCGTCAAATGCATTATCACAAAAGAAACAGTAGCGGATAACGCTGCTCCGAAACTTGTATTAGAAGACGGAACAGTTGTTGATAAAGAAACGAAAACATCTGCATAACAACAGTTAGCTGTAACTTAAGGGCTGGAATCCTCCGTGGATGCCAGCCCTTTATTTGTTTGTTTTAAGATAATCTAACCAATTCTGTGATTTTTTCCATTAAAATTTGTTTATTCCAACTCTGGGAAGGAGATACTACTTCCTATCAGCAAGATATAATTCAGGAGGTAATAATATGAGTTGGACAGAGATTGCTTTATTTGTACAACTATTCTTTGGCATCATAATCGGTCTGTATTTTTGGAACCTTTTAAAAAGTCAAAGAACACAAAAAGTATCAATTGATCGGGAATCAAAAAAGGAAATGGATCAACTGAGAAAAATGCGTTCTATCTCATTGACAGCTCCGTTATCGGAAAAGGTTAGACCGACAAGCTTTGAAGACATTGTTGGTCAAGAGGATGGCATCAAGGCATTGAAGGCTGCTCTTTGTGGTCCTAATCCGCAGCATGTCATCATATATGGACCGCCTGGAGTCGGGAAGACAGCTGCAGCGAGGCTTGTGCTCGAAGAATCGAAAAGAAATTCAAAATCTCCTTTTAAAAAGAGTTCTGTTTTTGTAGAGCTTGATGCAACTACTGCCAGATTTGATGAAAGAGGTATTGCCGATCCGCTGATTGGATCAGTTCATGACCCAATATACCAAGGGGCTGGAGCGATGGGACAAGCTGGGATTCCTCAACCTAAGCAAGGTGCAGTAACGAATGCCCATGGAGGAGTACTATTTATTGATGAGATAGGTGAACTTCATCCAACGCAAATGAACAAGCTCCTCAAAGTCCTGGAGGATAGAAAGGTGTTTCTTGAAAGTGCGTATTACAATGAAGAAAACACCCAAATCCCAACACATATACATGATATTTTCCAAAATGGTCTTCCAGCAGACTTTAGACTGATTGGAGCGACAACAAGAACACCGAATGAAATTCCTCCTGCTATTCGTTCCAGATGTATGGAAGTATTTTTCCGTGAATTAACAGCAGACGAGGTCGTAAAAATCGGCAAAAAAGCCGCTGATAAAGTGCGATTGGATATTAGCGAGAAAAGCTTAGAAACATTGGCTGAATATGCACGCAATGGGCGCGAAGCAGTCAATATTATTCAAATATCAGCAGGCCTTGCGATAAGCGGTGATCGTACATACATTAAAGACGATGAATTAGAATGGGTTATCCATTCTAGCCAGCTTTCTCCAAGAATGGAGCGTAAGATAAACGATGTATCCCACGTCGGTATAGTCAACGGCCTGGCAGTACATGGTCCAAATATGGGGGCACTCCTTGAAATAGAAGTGACTGCTATACCTGCAGAAAAGGATAAAGGCTCTATCAATATTACGGGAATTGTAGAAGAAGAAAGCATTGGCGGCCAAGGCAAATCAATAAGACGGAAAAGCATGGCTAAAGGATCGATTGAAAATGTCATAACCGTACTAAGGTCAATGGGTGTTCCAGCAGACCAATATGACATCCACGTCAACTTTCCAGGTGGTGTCCCAATAGATGGTCCATCGGCAGGGATTTCAATGGCTGCAGGCATTTATTCAGCCATCTATAAACAACCGATTGACAGAAAGGTAGCAATGACGGGCGAAATAAGCATCCATGGAAATGTGAAGCCTGTCGGCGGTGTGTTTGCAAAAGTGAAAGCAGCACAGAAAGCCGGTGTCAGCACTGTCATTATCCCTGAAGAGAATATGCAATCTGTTCTCAAGGAGATTTCGGGTATTACGATTATCCCGGTTGCATCGTTTAATCAAGTGCTGGAGCTTGCTTTGCTGAAAGAAGCTCCAGATAACGAGGAAGCAATACCTGCTTCGATTAATATATCTAAAAAGGAAAGTGTATAACTGATAAATAGCCCTGCACTAAAAATTGTTGATTCTAACAAATAAAAGTGCAGAGCTTTTTTTATATGAGTAAATGCCAATTAATTTAACAGCAGGCAAAGATGCTTTATAATGTAAGCGACAGAAGGTTTGCTAATTCTTTTACAGAAAAGAGACATAATACAGCCCATTTGTTAAAATAATAACATTATGACATAAGTAAGAGTGGTAACTTACAACTTATACAATCATGCAATATTTCAATACGAATACAAGAACATCGGCAAGCATGCTTACAATTCTTAAGTAAAAATAATGAGGGCAAGTGAGTTCTATTTCCTTTTTTCCTATAATAACCCTAGTTAATAGACACTTTTTCCTAAATAGGATAGAATTGTACAAAGTATGAAATGCGATGCTGGAGGTGCAACGTCATGGAGGAAAAAAAGAATACATTAGTACCCCTCCTGCCGCTTCGAGGATTACTTGTTTATCCAACAATGGTATTACACTTGGATGTTGGTAGAGAAAAGTCGGTGCAGGCACTTGAAAAAGCAATGGTGGAAGACCACCTGATTTTTCTAACAATGCAAAAGGATATTGATATTGATGATCCTGCTGAGGAGGATTTATACAAGGTTGGAACACTGACTAAGGTCAAGCAAATGCTGAAGCTTCCTAACGGTACAATTCGTGTCTTAGTGGAAGGTCTGAAGCGTGCTGAATTAGTGGAGTTGTCGGAAGAGGACGGCTATTATGCCGCATCTCTTAAAGTGATGGAAGAGAACACTTCTAAGGATGTAGAGGACGAGGCATTAATGCGGACAATGCTTCAGTACTTTGAGCAATACATAAAAATCTCCAAAAAGATTTCCAGTGAAACGTATGCAACTGTTTCTGACATGGAGGAACCGGGAAGAATGGCTGATATTATCGCCTCCCACTTGCCGATTAAATTGAAGGAAAAACAGCAGATTCTGGAAACATTAGATAATAAAGAGCGCATGAATCATGTGATTGATATCATTCATAATGAAAAAGAAGTCCTTAACTTAGAAAAGAAAATAGGACAGCGTGTGAAGAAATCCATGGAAAGAACGCAAAAGGAATACTATTTGCGTGAGCAAATGAAAGCGATCCAAAAAGAGCTTGGCGATAAAGATGGAAAAAGCGGAGAAGTCAGCACACTAAGCGAAAAGATAGAGCAGGCCGGAATGCCTGAGCATGTTAAGGCTGCAGCGCTGAAAGAATTAGACCGTTATGAAAAGATTCCGTCTACATCAGCAGAAAGCTCTGTTATCCGAAATTATATTGACTGGCTCTTAGCATTACCGTGGAGCAATGCGACAGAAGATGATTTAAATATAATAAAAGCTGAAAAAATCCTTGATCAAGATCACTACGGTCTTGAAAAGGTGAAGGAACGGGTTTTGGAATATTTGGCCGTTCAAAGCTTAACCAATTCCCTTAAAGGACCAATCCTTTGCTTGGCAGGACCTCCGGGAGTCGGAAAAACGAGCTTAGCACGCTCCATTGCTAAATCTCTTAACCGAAACTTTGTACGCATCTCCCTCGGAGGAGTCAGAGACGAGTCTGAGATTAGAGGTCATAGAAGGACATATGTCGGGGCGATGCCTGGCCGCATCATTCAAGGGATGAAAAAGGCAGGAACCATTAATCCAGTATTCCTATTGGATGAAATCGATAAAATGTCGAACGACTTTAGAGGAGACCCTTCTTCTGCGATGCTGGAAGTGCTAGACCCAGAACAAAACCATAACTTCAGCGATCATTATATTGAAGAAACTTATGATCTTTCCAATGTAATGTTCATTGCAACAGCTAATAATTTGGCAACTATCCCAGGACCGCTTCGTGACCGTATGGAAATAATAAATATTTCCGGATACACAGAGCTGGAAAAAATCCATATTGCCAAAGATCATTTGCTGCTTAAACAGATTAAAGACCATGGACTTACAAAAGGACAGCTGCAAATCAGGGAAGATGCCATTCAAAATATTGTCCGCCATTATACCCGAGAAGCAGGCGTAAGAAGCTTGGAGCGTCAAATCGCGACGATTTGCCGCAAAACAGCGAGAATGATTGTATCAGAAGAAAAGAAAAAAGTAATTTTAACAAGCAAAAATGTGGTAGAATTTCTAGGTAAGCCTATCTTTAGATATGGTCAGGCAGAACTTGAGGATCAAGTTGGTGTTGCGACAGGACTTGCATACACGACAGTCGGCGGAGATACGCTGCAAATAGAAGTATCATTAGCTCCTGGTAAAGGTAAGCTTGTCCTTACAGGGAAACTGGGTGATGTTATGAAGGAATCAGCACAGGCAGCATTCAGCTATATTCGCTCTAAAGCGGAAGAGCTGGGCATTGACTCGAAATTCCATGAGAAGTATGACATTCATATCCACGTCCCAGAAGGAGCGGTGCCAAAAGATGGACCGTCCGCAGGTATTACGATGGTGACAGCTCTTGTTTCCGCACTGTCTGGTAGACCGATTAAAAGAGAAGTAGGCATGACAGGGGAAGTAACGTTGCGCGGCAGAGTTCTGCCAATTGGCGGTTTGAAGGAAAAGTCACTCAGCGCCCATCGTGCAGGCTTGACGACCATCATTGCTCCGAAGGATAATGAGAAAGACTTAGATGATATACCAGAAAGTGTCCGAGAGGAACTGAATTTTATTCTTGTTTCTCATGTGGACGAAGTGTTAAAACATGCTCTGAACGGAAGTGTAAATTCTTGAAAGTAAATAGTGCAGAAATAGTAATTAGTGCAGTAAAGCCACATCAATACCCGGAAACAGATTTACCTGAATTCGCGTTAGCTGGCAGATCAAATGTAGGAAAGTCTTCCTTTATTAATAAAATGCTTGGCAGAAAGGCGCTTGCTCGTATTTCCTCCAAGCCAGGGAAAACGCAGACATTAAATTTTTACTTAATTAACGAAATGCTTCACTTTGTAGACGTTCCTGGCTACGGATACGCAAAAGTATCCAAGAAGGAGCGGGAAGCATGGGGCAAGATGCTCGAAACATATTTTACGACAAGAGAGCAGCTTAAAGCAGTTGTCTTGATTACAGACATTAGACATGCCCCAACTGCAGATGATGTCACGATGTATGAGTTTCTCAAACATTATGGTATACCGGCAGTAATCATTGCAACAAAAGCAGACAAAATTTCTAAATCCCAATGGCAAAAGCATTTAAAAGTCACACGGGAAACTTTAGATCTTAGCAAAGACGATCATCTTATCCTCTTCTCAAGTGAAACAGGAGAAGGGAAAGATAAAGTCTGGTCATTGCTGCAGTACCTTTCCAAAAACTAAAATGCAAAAAAGCCAAATCGGACAACGATTTGGCTTTTTTATTTAAGGGAAAATCACCAGAAGGATAATAAAAAGGGCGGAAACAGGAAAAGCTATTAGCAAATCATGGCTTAGTAGGAGGAGTAACTTGTGACAAGTGAGAAACCAATATCCATATTTGCTTTAGGCGGTTTAAATGAAATTGGAAAAAACATGTACGTATTGGAATATGGGGACACAATCTTAGCAATTGACTGCGGAAACAAATTTCCTGATGAAAGTCTGCTTGGAATCGATTTAATAATCCCTGATATCAGTTATTTAGTAGAAAATAAGGAGAAAGTGAAGGCACTTATTGTCACACATGGTCATGAGGATCATATTGGCGGCATCCCTTATTTTTTGAAACAATTAAATGTACCTGTTTATGGAACAAAATTTACTCTTGGCCTTATTGAACTAAAGCTTAAGGAACATGGTCTTGCAGGGGATACAGAATTGATTGAGATTACTAATAGCTCACAATTAACATTTGACGAAATTAAAGCCGAATTTTTCAAGGTGAATCACAGTATTCCTGATTGTGTAGGCATCGTATTTCGTACCCCACTTGGAAATATTGTGCACACGGGAGACTTTAAGTTCGATCTAACCCCTGCGAATAAGGAACACTCAGATATACATAAAATGGCTCAAATCGGTTCAGAAGGAGTTTTATTGCTTATATCTGAAAGCACGAATGCTGAACGGCCTGGCCTGTCTCCATCTGAACAATTAGTAGGCAGCCATATTCTTGAAGCCTTCCGAAAAGCAGAAAGAAAAGTGATTTTGTCAACATTTGCTTCCAATATTAACAGGGTACAGCAAGTTGTGGATGCAGCAATCGATACAAATCGCAAGCTTGCTCTTCTTGGCAGAAGCATGCTTAATGTCGTGGAGGTTGCGATGACTCGTGGCTACTTACAAGTTCCAGAAGGTCTGTTAATCGACCAGGACCAGATTGAACTATTCCCTCCAGAAAAGGTCGCGATACTTTGTACAGGCAGTCAGGGAGAACCATTAGCTGCACTTGCCAGATTATCGACTGGAAATTTTCGGGGAGTTGAAGTGCTTCGCGGTGATACCGTTATTTTTGCTGCCGGTCCAATTCCAGGAAATGAAAGATATGTTTCGCGAATTGTGGACAACTTCTTTGCAATCGGAGCAAATGTAATTTACGGTTCTGGCAGCATGTCTGGCATGCATGTTTCGGGACATGGGTATCAAGAAGATTTAAAGCTTATGCTGACATTGATGAGGCCGCACTATTTCATCCCGATACACGGTGAATACAGAATGCTTAACCAGCACCGTAGCCTTGCTGAATCAGTCGGTGTAGAGGAAGGCAACACTTTTATTATCGGCAATGGTGACGTTGTCGACATTCAAGATAAAAAAGCAAGATTTACAAGAAATGTCCATGCTGGCAACACCTATGTTGATGGTGTTGGTGTAGGGGATGTCGGCGAGGTAGTACTTCGGGACCGCAAGCAGCTTGCTGAGGATGGAATGCTTGTAATCGTGCTGACAATGAGCAAGCATGAGAAAAAGCTGATTGCAGAGCCAGATACTATTTCAAGAGGCTTTGTATACGTACGAGATGCCGAAGATCTCCTTCGGGAGGTAAACCGCCTTATTAAAGAAGCAGTCATGAGCATTGACGCAAGAGGTAAAAATCAATGGGGTGCCATTAAGCAGGAAGTGCGCAAAGCTGCAGGCCAGTATATCTTCCATCAAACGAAAAGAAAACCGATGATCCTGCCGATCATTATTGAAGTATAAAAAAACAGATAGCTTTAGCTATCTGTTTTGCTTTATTTCCGTTTCGAAAGCAGAAAATATCCGCCAATAAGCAGGAATAAAAGCGGTGTAAAGAATTTCAGTGTACTTTCACCGATATGGATGAACGTAATGGAAGCCACTATTTCTTCGTAAAAAAGCAGCAAGCCTGCCAACAGTAGAAACAGCACACCATTTACCAGGCCCGAACCTGCTCTTTGATTGAAGAGAATAAACCCTAACGCGATAATCAATAAAAATGTTCCCGTATCATCCGGCCAAATCGCCAGTTTATTAACAAGGTGAAAGTGAAGGCCAAACCCTGTTAAAATCACCCCAGGCAAGATAGAGCCATGATCCTTGCCTATAAAGCCTTGACATAAAAAGGCAAGGCCAACGATGATTAGCAATGTAGGCCAAGAATAAAAGTCAGGGAATGGAGACATATTTAATTCATTTAGTAAAAAGTATAATCCGAATCCAACTAGCACAACACCAGTAAATAATTTATAAGATTTCATATTTCCTCCGTTTCCAGTAATACAAGCTTGAATACAACCGATATCTTTGTTACTGTACATTGAGTAGATAGTATTAGATAGGCTGTTTTTTGAACAGCAAAAAATAAAAAAAGCTGTTTTAATAGATGATTTTGGCATACACTATTACTAGTAAATACACATAGTATAAAACTGACTTTGCCAATAATACTATATGTTAACATATCAATTCACAATTTGTTCACAATTAAAAGCATATTTCTTGCCCATAATTAGTGTTTTTTTGTTATAATAAGTACATGTTTAGAATTATTATAAATAAAGAATCGATTTTTGGTTGAAATCCTTTGGGGGTGTCATTTACTTATGCATATAGTTGTGGTTGGACTAAATTATAAAACGGCCCCAGTAGAAATTAGAGAACGGTTAACATTTGACTCTTCGAAAATAGGGGAAGCAATGAGTCAGTTGCAAAAGAAAAAAAGCATATTAGAGAATATCATCATTTCTACTTGCAATCGTACAGAAATTTATGCTGTTGTCGACCAATTGCATACTGGTCGTTATTATATAAAAGAATTTTTGTCTGAATGGTTTGAGATTGACCAGTCAGAATTCAGTCCATATATATTTGTATACGAACAGGATGGAGCTATGAACCATCTTTTTCAAGTTGCGTGCGGATTAAATTCTATGGTGGTAGGGGAAACTCAAATTCTTGGGCAAGTGCGTGCAAGTTTTCTAGAAGCCCAATCCATTCAGTCTTCTGGCACAGTCTTTAACCAGTTGTTCAAGCAAGCTATTACGCTTGCGAAAAAGGCTCATACAGAAACAGATATCGGTGCTAATGCAGTTTCTGTCAGCTATGCGGCTGTAGAATTGGCGAAAAAGATTTTCGGAACTTTAGAGAACAAAAATGTACTCATATTAGGTGCGGGGAAGATGGGCGAGCTGGCAATTCAGAACCTGTACAGCAATGGAGCTAAAAACGTGACGGTCATTAACCGCACTTTTGAAAAGGCACAAAGCCTTGCAGACCGGTTTGAAGGTCAGGCGAAGTCATTGAGTGAGCTTCAATGTGCATTGATTGATGCTGACATTCTTATCAGCTCTACTGGTGCAAGCTCGTTTGTCATTACGAAAAGTATGATGAATACAGTGGAAAAGATTCGCAAAGGTAAACCGTTATTTATGGTTGATATTGCTGTTCCTCGTGATTTAGACCCTGCACTAGCAGAGTTGGATAGTGTGTTTTTATATGATATAGATGACTTGGAAGGGATTGTGGAAGCAAACCTTCAAGAGCGTCAAAAAGAAGCAGCAAAAATCATGCTTATGATTGAAACAGAAATTGTAGAGTTTAATGAATGGCTTCATTTATTAGGAATCGTTCCAGTGATTTCTGCCCTTCGCGATAAAGCTTTGGCAATCCAGGGAGAAACGATGAAGAGCATTGAAAGAAAGCTGCCTCATTTAAGTGACCGTGATAAGAAAGTCTTAAATAAACATACGAAAAGCATCATTAATCAAATGCTGAAGGATCCAATCCTTCATGCGAAAGAACTTGCCTCTTCCGATGATCGGGAAAAGGCGATGGAGCTGTTCGTTAAAATTTTTAATTTAGAGCAGGATGTCCATTCTCAAGCAACAGTTGTGAAGGAAGACAAGAAAACAGTTTCTACTTTACAGCCAAACTTTCAAGGTTAAAAAATCAACCTGAAAGCTAGATTGTTTATAAGAGTTTTGGCATTATAGTATATGGAAGCAATCTTTACACAAGGCCTTAATTGTTAAAGGGGAAACACATATATGACAGATGCTTATTTGACAAGACTTCATGAATTAACGATTATTCTTTATGCAATATCTGTGCTCTTATACTTTTTTGATTTTATGCATAATAACCAGAAAGCCAATAGAGCAGCTTTCTGGTTACTTTCCGTTGTTTGGCTCCTGCAGACTTCGTTTCTGTTTATTTACATGATGCAGACAAAACGGTTTCCGGTGCTGACTATTATGGAAGGACTGTATTTCTACACATGGGTCTTAGTTTCCTTTTCGCTTTTAATTAACAAGCTGCTGAAAATAGACTTTATTGTCTTTTTTACAAATGTACTTGGGTTTATTATTATGGCCATCCATACGTTTGCGCCGATGAGCGAGGGAACAGAAATGGCCAAGCAAGTTGTTTCAGAGCTGCTTTTTATTCATATTACGGCAGCGTTGCTTGCGTACGGGGGCTTTTCATTATCTTTTATTTTTTCTTTACTGTATTGTGTTCAATATAATCTTTTAAAAAAGAAAGCATGGGGAAAAAGGCTGCGGCGCATTCCCGACTTATCGAGGTTAGAAAACCTCTCCTATTTGTTTAATGTGTTCAGTGTGCCTACATTGCTGATTTCCTTGATACTGGGAATTCAATGGGCAAGTGTTCAAGCGCCAGGGTTTATCTGGTATGATCCGAAAATTCTTGGTTCCTTTTTAGTCCTATTTATTTACGGATGCTGTTTATATATAAGGGTAACGCACAAACTAGTAGGAAAAGGAATTGCTTTCTTTAATATTGCATGTTTTTTAGTATTGTTGATTAACTTCTTTTTAATAGGGAATTTTTCAACGTTTCACTATAAGTGATAAAGCTACATAAGCCGACGAAAAGCGGCTAAAAGTTGAAGCTGGAGGCATACTTATGCGAAAAATTATTGTCGGTTCAAGACGAAGCAAATTAGCGATAACACAAACGAAATGGGTTATTAATCAACTGAAAAGATTAGACCCGTCATATGAATTTGAAATTAAGGAAATGGTTACAAAAGGTGATGTCGTCCTTGATGTTACGTTATCAAAGGTTGGCGGAAAAGGACTGTTTGTCAAAGAAATTGAGCAAGCGATGCTTGATAAGGAAATTGACATCGCAGTGCACAGCATGAAAGATATGCCTGCAGTACTGCCACCGGGACTTACAATCGGCTGTATTCCAGAAAGAGAGGACCATCGCGACGCGCTTATCTCAAAAGGCCATATTCCATTAAAGGACTTGAAGGAAGGCGCTATTATTGGGACAAGCAGCTTAAGACGCGGTGCCCAGCTGTTAGCTGTAAGACCGGATTTGGAAATCAAATGGATTCGTGGAAATATTGATACACGATTAAAGAAGCTGGAAACAGAGGAATATGATGCAATTATTCTTGCAGCTGCAGGGTTAGCGAGAATGGGCTGGACAAGCGATGTTGTTACAGAGTTTCTTGATCCAGAAACATGCTTGCCGGCAGTAGGTCAAGGTGCATTATCTATTGAATGCAGAGAAGATGATAAGGAAGTGCTCGAATTATTAAGCAAGCTATCATCTGAGGAAACGACGAAAACAGTTTATGCTGAAAGAGCCTTCTTAAACAAAATGGATGGCGGCTGCCAAGTTCCGATTGCCGGATTTGCCACAATGGTTAATAACGAGGAGCTGACATTGACAGCCCTTGTTACCTCTCCAGATGGCAAAACGGTGTTTAAAGAGGTACTGACAGGTACAAACCCTGTAGAACTCGGTGAACAGGCTGCAGAAATTCTTACAGAGCGCGGAGCAAAGAAATTAATTGATCGTCTGAAAGAAGAGAATATTATTGATGCTTAAGCCGCTGCACGGCAAAAGCATTCTGGTTCCCCGCGCGAAAAAACAAGCTACTGAACTTTCTGCAACAATTAAGCAATTGGGAGGCGCGCCTGTCGAGATACCGTTACTTGCCTTTCGCAGCCTCCCATTAGCTAGTAATATGCAAGCAAAGCTTAAAGAAGGCGTTTATGATTGGCTAGTATTTACAAGCAGCAATGGAGTGAACGCTTTTTTTTCAACAATGGAGCTTAAAGACTCTTTATATAAGATTGCGGTAATTGGGGATAAAACAGCCGAAACATTAGCCAAATATGGCCATAAGGCTGCTTTTATTCCGTCCTCGTTTGTTGCTGAAACATTTGCTCAGGAATTCGCAAAGGAAGTAGCAAAAAATGAACAGGTTCTTATTATAAAGGGCAGCTTAGCAAGAAACGTTCTTTACAAAAGCCTCTGTGCGGCAGGGATTGCGGCAGAGGAAGCAATCATTTATGAAACTTACTTTCCAAAGGAGAGCGAGACTCTATTAGTAGAGGCTTTAAAGAAGCGAAGTTTGGATGTGCTTTTGTTTACAAGTTCATCCACAGTGGAATATTTTATGGATATAGTCCATACATACAACCTTTACGATTATATAAAGGACTGCATCATCGGATGCATAGGTCCGATAACAAAGAAAAAACTAGCTGATAATGGAATAAATGTTCACATTTTTCCCGACAATTTTACAGTAGACAGCATGCTGGAGCAATTAGTTCAATATTTAACAGAATAGGGGAGAACAAACATGTCATTACAATTTAAACGTCACCGCAGACTTCGTCAATCTGCAAGTATGAGAGCATTAGTAAGGGAAACGCATGTTCATGTAGATGATTTGATTTATCCAATTTTCATTGCTGAGGGTGAAAACATTAAGCGGGAAATCTCATCAATGCCAGGTATCTATAACCTGTCGATTGACCGCTTGAAAGAGGAAATGGACGAGGTGCAAAGCCTTGGTATTAAATCAGTGCTTTTGTTTGGAATACCGTTAGAAAAGGATGAATGCGGAACACAGGCATTTCATGATCACGGTATCGTGCAAGAAGGAATTCGGTTTATTAAGAGTAACTATCCGGAGATTGTTATCATCGCGGATACTTGTCTTTGTGAATATACAAGTCATGGACATTGCGGCATTGTCGAGAGCGGCCGTGTCTTGAATGATGAATCATTAGAGTTGCTTGTGAAAACAGCTGTAAGCCAGGCTGAAGCAGGTGCAGACATTATCGCTCCTTCCAATATGATGGACGGCTTTGTCGCTGCGATTCGCAAAGGTCTTGATGAAGCAGGTTATTTAGATACACCAATCATGTCATACGGAGTGAAATATTCATCTGCATTCTACGGACCATTCAGAGAAGCAGCTGACAGCACTCCGCAATTTGGTGACCGCAAAGCATATCAAATGGATCCTGCTAACCGTATGGAAGCTTTGAGAGAAGCTGAATCAGATGTGGAAGAAGGCGCGGATTTCATGATTGTTAAGCCTGGTATGCCATATTTGGATATTGTCCGTGATATGAAAAACACGTTGAAAATGCCAATCGTGATTTATAATGTAAGTGGAGAATACAGCATGGTTAAAGCTGCAGCACAAAATGGCTGGATAGATGAAGAAAGAATCGTGATGGAAATGATGGTAAGCATGAAGCGTGCAGGTGCAGATTTAATTATGACTTATTTTGCGAAAGATGTTGCTCGCTGGTTGAAAGAACAATAAGAAAAGAGGGATAGCATGCGTTCATATGAAAAGTCAGAGAAAGCATACAAAGAAGCAGTCGAATTAATGCCAGGCGGGGTAAACAGCCCTGTTCGTGCCTTTAAATCTGTGAAGCGGAATCCTGTGTTTATGAACTCAGGAAAAGGCTCAAAAATTTACGATATTGATGGCAATGAATACATTGACTATGTTCTGTCATGGGGTCCCCTTATCTTAGGGCATGCCAATGATCAGGTAGTCGAAGGAATAAAAAAAGTTGCAGAGCAGGGGACAAGCTTTGGAGCACCAACTTTAATCGAGACTGAGCTTGCTAAGCTAGTTAAGGAAAGAGTGCCAAGCATTGAAATCATCCGCATGGTATCCTCAGGAACTGAGGCGACAATGAGTGCAATCAGGCTGGCTAGAGGCTATACTGGCCGAAATAAAATCATCAAGTTTGAGGGCTGCTACCACGGCCATGGCGACTCTCTTTTAATTAAAGCAGGTTCAGGAGTTGCAACACTAGGCTTGCCAGACAGCCCAGGCGTTCCAGAAGGAGTTGCAGCAAACACTATTACAGTAGCCTACAATGACCTAGAAAGCATTAAGTATGCCTTCGAAACCTTTGGAGATGACATCGCCGGCATCATCGTAGAGCCAGTAGCTGGTAATATGGGCGTAGTGCCTCCAAAGGATGGCTTCCTGCAAGGGCTGCGTGAAATAACAGAACAATACGGCGCATTGCTGATTTTTGATGAGGTTATGACAGGCTTCCGTGTAGACTATGGCTGTGCCCAAGGCTATTTCGGTATTACGCCTGATCTTACTTGCCTTGGCAAGGTTATTGGCGGAGGACTCCCAGTTGGCGCGTACGGCGGAAAAGCAGAAATCATGAATCAAGTTGCTCCAAGCGGACCGATTTATCAAGCAGGTACATTATCAGGTAATCCGCTGGCAATGACAGCAGGCTACGAGACATTGTCCCAATTGACGCCTGAAAGCTATAAAGATTTCATTCTTAAAGCAGATAAGCTTGAAGCAGGCCTAAAGGCTGCGGCTGAAAAATACGAGATTCCATTTACAATTAATCGTGCCGGTTCTATGATTGGCTTCTTCTTCACAAACGAAGAGGTAGTTGATTATGAAAGTGCGAAAACTTCCAATCTAGATTACTTTGCTGCATTTTATAATGAAATGCTCGAGCAAGGTGTATTCCTGCCGCCATCTCAGTTTGAAGGTTTGTTCCTATCAACTGCTTTAAGCGAGGAAGATATTGACCACACAATAAAAGCAGCAGAAATTGCTTTTTCTAAGTTGAAATAATTTATCCATAAAAATCCAAAGTGCTATTGCAGGCGCTTTGGATTTTTTTGTTTTTAAATTCATAGACTTTCTATACAAAGAAATATTCATAAAAGGGCATTTCTGTTCATAAATTGTAATTGACATAGTGATTATACGTGAAAGGAATGAAGGGAGGAGTCGCTTTGTCTCAAGAAAATTCGTCTATCTTACGGTTTTCGTTGGAAGAGTCAGTCTGGTTTCAAAAAGGACAGGAAGTAGAGGATCTGCTGTCTATTTCACTAGACCCGAATATAACCATCCAAGAAAACGATCAGTATATTACCATTCAAGGATCATTAGAATTGACAGGTGAATACAATCGAACACAGACAAATCAGCCAGAAGAAGAGGAGGTATTTAAGGCTCCTAAGTTAGTTCATTCCGTTTTGGAGAGGGAAGAAGGAGTTAATGAGTTTCTTCATCATTTCCCTGTCGACATTACGATTCCATTCTCACGCGTTCGCAGCATCGAAGATATTGAAGTTGAAATTGAAACATTTGATTATGTCTTCCCAGAAAGAAGCTGTCTGAATCTTACAGCAGAATTATCTATTGCAGGCTTAACGAATGAAGAGCAAGCCTCAGAAGAGGAAACTGAGGAGGATGAATGGACTTCCCATTATCCGGCAAGAGAAGAGAGCACAGAGGCAGAGCAGATATTTGTTCAACAGGAAAATAATCAAGAGGATGAACTAGAAGCATTAACAAGGGGCTACGAACAAAGGCAGCAGCCTGAAGAAATCGAGCTTTCTGCAGGCTCTAGCAGAGAAGATGTAAACTTTGGGGCTGAAGAGATTGAGAATGAGCCTGTGTTTAGGGACAGTGAAGAGGAATTAGAACCTGTTAAAATTGAAGTACAGCCGTTTCAAAGAATCAGTCCATTGATGGAAGAGGAAGAACGGATTTCCGCTGAGTCTGGTCTGGAGGAATATGAGCCGTTTGAATTGGAAGTCCGCAAAGCACCTTCGCAAAAGGACGATGATTGGGAAGAGGACACGACGACAGATGTACCTTTATTCACTGAGGCTGAAGTATTAGAAGAGCCTCCAGCAGCTGTTGTTGAACCTGTTGCAGACCATAAACCTGAAGTAAAGGTTTCCTTGTTTAGATCAGAAGAGACATTCCCTGCAGAGGATGTTTTCGATAAGCCTGTTCCAGAATCTTCTGAGCAAAAGCTTGATGAATCAACAGCAGAATTCTCAGAACACGATAAGGATGAATCTGAAGAGTCCTCTTCTGAGAATGATAATGGACCGAAGAAGAAAAAAGGAATTTTCTCGAAAAAGAAATCATTGACCTTTACAGAGTTCTTCGCCCGTAAGGAAGAAGAAACACATACAAAGGTAAAGGTAGTTATTGTTCAGCAGGGAGATACGATTGAGAAGCTAAGTGAACGTTATAATGTTAATGTTCATAACCTGCTGAAGGAAAACCACCTTGAGGTCAATCAGGATGTTGTAGAAGGGCAAGTTTTATATATCCCAGGTAAAATTGCTGAAAAGTAAGTTTTGTAGGTGCACATAAAAGGGTAAAGCGGGCCCCGAATCAACATGTAAGGAGATGTTAGTCAATCTCTTTTTCCTAATAAGAAAGTGTGGGCGCATATGAGTGAAAAAAACACGATTAAAAAATATACACCCATTTTAGAGCCATACGGAGTGGAGCCGCATTTTGTGGAGGAGTTCGGCAGAATCGTGAAAATTTATTCCAGCAAAGGCACATTTGCACTAAAAACGATTGATCCCCATAAAGGCTCTGATTTTATCCGGCACGTTCGGACATTGTACCAAAAAGGATATAACAGAATTGTGCCGATTTATCCGACAGTCGATGGCAGGTATGCAGTCTTGTATGAGCATAAGCTCTATTATTTAATGCCGTGGCTTCCGAACGAAGAGCGGGAGAATTATTTCAAGAAGCATCAGCAAATGTTCAGGGAGCTCGCAAGACTGCATGTCCTATCCTCTAAGGAAGTGAAAATTGAAAAGGAAGATCGGGAAGAGCATTATGAAAATACGCTATTGGAGCTGGAAAAGGAACAAGAATTTTTGGATGGCTATATTGAAGAGTGTGAAAACACAGAATATATGTCACCGTTCCAATGGATGTTCTGCATGTATTACCATGATGTGAGGCAAGCGCTGAAATATTCGGAAACGAAGCTGAAGGAATGGTATGAAGAGACAAAGGATGATGAGAAGGCAAGAGTATCGATCATTCATGGGAAAATCTCGCCAGAACATTTTTTATATGACGAGAAAGGGTATGGGTATTTCACTAACTTTGAAAATGCCAAGTTTGGCTCTCCAAGCCATGACCTGCTTCCGTTTATTGCTAGGTCTCTGAAAACCACTCCGAAGCAGAATAATGATTGCTTAGAATGGATTTATACTTATTTCAATTATTATCCGCTCAAGTCGGATGAGATGCTGCTTTTTTTGAGCTATTTAGCACATCCTGGACCTGTAATCCGCATATGTGAAAAATACCATAAAAGCGATAAGAAAAAGAATGAGCGCAAATATGCACAAAGCTTATTGAAGCAATACTGGCTGCTGAAAAATACCGAATATATTGTCATGCGTATTGACGAAATGGAGCGGGAAAAAAAAGCGCAGCAGGAAGCACAAAAAGAGACCCAAGATTCTTAACATCTTGGGTCTTAAATAATTTCCAGATAAATAGACAAAGCCAGCACGATTAAAAGAGATAAAAACAGCACATCAAAGGTTGTCGGTAAAAGCATTGTTCTGACAGCCTGAAAGATGCAAAAAGGTATAATAAAACGGGCACATGCATTGCGGACGCCTTTAAGCCATGGTGGATATGTGTAGGGATTAAACTTCTTTTTCAAGGAACACAAACCTCCTTTTTTAACCTTACTATCAATATATGGCGCGGTTAACCTGTTAAGTACTGCAAATTAACTATGCTGTGCTTTTAAGGCCAGTTTGTATAAATTTTAAAAAATAAGGTTATCCTTATTGACGAAAATAACTTTTATTCGGTATTATCTATATAAATAAATAAAAAAGGCAATGACAGGGAGTAGTACAATGCCAGTTGTTTTTTAGAGAGGAAATCACATGCTGAAAGATTTCCATTCAACACATTGGAAGGTAGCCCTCGAGCTTCTTTTGCGAACGGGAAAGCTTATTAGTGAAAGACGGACAGCATCCGATATCATCTTTGAAAGAGCCAATATTTTTATATTGGAAAAAAGGTGGTACCGCGAAAAACTCCCTTCGTCCTTTTATGACGAAGGGAGTTTTTTATTTGCCAAAATGTAAGTATTGAAAAAATTCTCACAAGGAGGATAATGGGTATGGAAACAAACGAGTTATCAATGCCGACTAAATACGATCCCCAATCCATCGAAAAGGGACGCTATGACTGGTGGCTGAAAGGTAAATTTTTTGAGGCAAAGTCAGATGAGGGAAAACAGCCATATACAATCGTGATTCCGCCTCCAAACGTAACAGGGAAGCTGCATTTAGGTCATGCTTGGGATACAACTTTACAAGACATCTTAACAAGAATGAAAAGAATGCAAGGCTATGATGTTCTATGGCTGCCTGGAATGGACCATGCAGGGATTGCCACACAAGCAAAGGTGGAAGAAAAACTGCGTGCAAACAATGTCAGCAGATATGATCTAGGAAGAGAAAAGTTTGTTGAAGAGACATGGAAGTGGAAAGAAGAATATGCAAGTCATATTCGTGAACAGTGGTCAAAGCTTGGACTTGGATTAGACTATTCAAGGGAACGCTTCACTCTTGATGAAGGGCTGTCAAAAGCGGTGCGTGAAGTATTCGTTTCTCTTTATAACAAAGGTTTAATCTACCGTGGTGAATATATCATTAACTGGGACCCGGCAACAAAAACGGCTCTGTCAGATATTGAGGTAATCTACAAGGATGTACAAGGTGCATTCTATCATATGAGATATCCGCTTGCTGACGGCTCCGGCTATATTGAAGTTGCTACTACTCGTCCGGAAACGATGCTTGGTGATTCTGGTGTTGCTGTACATCCAAAGGATGAAAGATACCAGCATTTAATCGGAAAAACAGTAATTCTGCCGATCGTTGGAAGAGAAATTCCGATTGTGGCAGATGATTATGTAGAAATGGACTTCGGTTCTGGCGCTGTTAAAATGACACCAGCACATGACCCGAATGACTTTGAAGTAGGTAACCGTCATAATCTAGAACGCATCCTTGTAATGAATGAGGATGGAACGATGAATGAACGTGCCGGTAAATATGAAGGCATGGATCGTTTTGAATGCCGCAAGCAAATCGTTAAAGATCTTGAGGAGCAAGGTGTTCTGTTTAAAATTGAAGAGCATATGCATTCAGTTGGGCATTCTGAGCGCAGCGGCGCAGTTGTTGAGCCATACTTGTCCACACAATGGTTCGTTAAGATGCAGCCATTAGCAGATGCAGCTGTTGCTTTGCAAAACAACGAAGAAGAGAAAGTACAATTTGTGCCGAACCGCTTCGAAAACACTTATTTACACTGGATGGAAAACATCCGCGACTGGTGTATTTCTCGTCAGCTGTGGTGGGGTCATCGCATTCCAGCTTGGTATCATAAAGAAACAGGCGAAGTGTATGTAAACCACGAGGCTCCAAGTGACATTGAAAACTGGGAGCAAGATACAGATGTTTTAGACACTTGGTTCAGCTCTGCCTTATGGCCGTTCTCTACATTGGATTGGCCTGACACAGATGCTCCTGACTTTAAGCGTTATTATCCGACAGCTGCACTTGTTACTGGCTATGACATCATTTTCTTCTGGGTTTCCCGCATGATTTTCCAAGGGCTTGAGTTCACTGGCGAAAGACCGTTTAATGATGTATTAATCCATGGACTTGTTCGTGACGAGCAAGGCAGAAAAATGAGTAAATCATTGGGTAACGGTGTTGATCCGATGGATGTTATCGCACAATATGGTGCTGATTCCCTGCGTTACTTCTTGTCAACAGGCAGCTCGCCAGGCCAAGACTTACGCTTCAGCATGGAAAAGGTAGAATCGACTTGGAATTTCGCCAACAAGATTTGGAATGCATCCCGTTTTGCTTTAATGAACATGAACGGCTTAACATATGAAGAAATTGACTTGTCTGGAGAAAAATCTGTTGCAGACAAATGGATTTTAACACGTCTTAACGAAACAATCGAAACAGTGACACGTCTGTCTGACCGCTATGAATTCGGTGAAGTAGGACGCATCCTTTACAACTTCATCTGGGATGATTTCTGTGACTGGTATATCGAGATGGCGAAGCTGCCGCTTTATGGCGAAGACGAAGCTGCTAAGCTGACAACACGTTCTATTCTTGCATATGTATTGGATAATACAATGAGATTGTTGCATCCTTTCATGCCATTTATTACAGAAGAAATCTGGCAGAACTTGCCGCATGCAGGTGAGTCTATTACAACTGCAGCATGGCCGGAGGTAAATCCAGCATTTACAGATAATAAAGCTGCTAACGATATGAAGCTGCTTGTAGAAATTATCCGTTCAGTAAGAAACAGCCGTGCGGAAGTAAATACACCAATGAGCAAGAAGATTAAGATCCTCTTGAAAGCACAAGATGATACAATCAAAGCTACATTGGAAGACAACAAAGCATATATTGAGCGTTTCTGTAATCCAGAAGAGTTGGAAATCGCAACAGATATTGCTATTCCTGATAAAGCGATGACTTCTGTTATTACAGGTGTGGAAATTATTCTGCCACTTGAAGGCCTCATCAATATGGAGGAAGAAATTGCCCGTCTTACTAAAGAGCTTGAGAAATGGACGAAAGAAGTAGACCGAGTTCAGAAGAAGCTAAGCAATCAAGGGTTTGTAAGCAAAGCACCAGAGAAAGTCATCAATGAAGAAAAAGCAAAAGAGCAAGACTATCTGCAAAAAAGAGCAACAGTAGAAGCTCGAATTAAAGAACTTAAGGGCGATGCTTAAAACCTCCCTTTTAAACTAAGACGAACCCTATCCTACATAGGGTTCGTCTTCCCTATTTAAAGATAAACCAAGAAGAGGTGGAAATTATGTTCCAGACATATGAAGAGGCATTAAAGTGGATACATGGACGGCTTAGGCTCGGAATTAAGCCTGGGCTCACTAGAATGAACATCATGATGGAGAAGCTTGGTTTTCCAGAGAAAAAGATTAAAGCTGTTCATGTGGGCGGCACAAATGGCAAAGGCTCAACGGTTGCCTATTTGCGCAATATAATGGAAAGTGCCGGGTTAACAGTTGGAACCTTTACTTCCCCATATATTGAACAATTTAATGAAAGAATCAGCATCAATGGCGTGCCGATTGCCGACGAAGAAATTAAGGAGCTTGCTAATATTCTTTATCCGATAGTTATGGAAATGGATAAAGACGAATTAGGCGGACCGACAGAATTTGAGATTATTACAGCAATGTCTCTTTATTATTTTGCATTTGTCCATCAACCAGATGTTGTTCTGTATGAAGTCGGCTTAGGTGGTCGTTTTGATTCTACTAATATCATTACACCTCTCTTATCTGTCATCACAAGTATCGGTCTTGACCATACTGCTATTTTAGGAGAAACATACAGCGAAATTGCGTTTGAAAAAGCTGGGATTATTAAAGAGAACACACCGGTAATTGCTGCAGTCAAGCAACAGGAATCAGAGGAAGTAATTGTACGCAGAGCTAAAGAGGAAAACGCTTCTTACTATTTATTAGGCAAACATTTTGTGGTGGAAGATTATCAATCGAATGAAGATGGAGAGGTTTTCACCTTTAAAACAGCAGCAACAAAATTTCTACATTTGCAGATTGGCATGCTAGGAGAGCATCAAGCAGAAAATGCTGCTCTTGCCGTTATGGCTGCATTGCTTCTTAAAGACAGCTTACACTTGAGTGAAGCAGATATCAGAACAGGATTGCTTCAAGCACGGTGGGCAGGCAGATTGGAGATTCTCTCTAAACACCCGTATGTGCTTGTAGACGGTGCACATAATCAGGAAGGTGTTGAGGCGTTAGTTGATGTCTTAGAAACAAGATACAAAGATAAGAAGAAGAGTGTTTTGTTTGCTGCATTATCTGATAAGAAAACAGATAAAATGATTGAAAAGTTAGGACAAGCAGCTTCTGACATCACTTTCACAAGCTTTGACTTTCCCCGCGCAGCAGCAGCTGAAGCGCTGTTTAGAGAAAGCAGTCATTCAAATAAACGCTTTACTGATGATTGGAAAAAATTAATTACAGAAAAACTCGAAAGACTTCATGAAGATGAGCTGCTGGTCATCACTGGCTCCTTGTATTTCTTGTCAAATGTGCTTGCCTTTTGGAAAGAACGAAATTTAGGAGGAAAGTAACAGAATTTTTTACAAATTTTTATATATTTTTGCAATAAAAAAATATAGTATAATACTAATAGGTAAAAAGTTTGAAATTTCGTAATATGAAATAATAGCCTGTTAAAGGCCAAATAGGCAATGCATCTTTTTAGAAAAGAAATTAGGTGGAGCATTTGGTTAAATCATCTACTAAAAAAATAATATGGGCAATTTGGATAGTGCTTATCCCTATTGGCTTATTGCTGACATATCACTTCTATCCACCAGACATTACGGGGGAATATGGTGATGTCCTTGCGTTTTTAATATTTATGGCAATCGTTGCAAGCATGCCAATGATGATTAATGGAACTCCTGTTTTCTTCCTGCAGTGGGCAACGATCTCCGTTTTCTTGATATTTGGTTTATTTATCGAGACAGTGCTTGTGCAAATAGCATTGTTCACCTTAATGCTGCAGATGCGTCTCGATAAAAAATCATTATTCCGGCTGCCGATGAATTCAGCAATGTTCTTTCTCGTTTCTGTATTGAGCGGAATTATATACTACAGTCTTGGCGGAAGCCATGGAGCGGACCTTCTGTTCCACTTTGACTCTTTTATGCTCATTCTTTTTTATCCTTTTATTTATTTTGTTCTGAATGCGCTTTTCATTTTTTGCATTGACCGTCTAGTATATAAAAGAAAAGTAAATTTTCTCACGAAGGATGTTTTGTGGGAGTTTTTCACTACGCTTATTACATATCCTGTCGGCTTCGCGCTGTATATTATGTACTTGGATATTGGGTTAATGGCTCTCGTTTTGATAGGAATTCCTTTCATCTGTCTGTCTGTTGTATTGAGACTGTATCATTCAAGCCAATCAATCAATGACTATTTGAAAAAAATTGCCGAAATTGGACATCAGCTGTCACAAGCCTTATTTGTAAAGGAAACAATCAATTTGTTTATCGACAGCATATTTGAATTGATGAAGGTTGATGTTGTGTATGTGGATCAAGTAAACAGCAAAAATGAGCTAGAGTCGATTGCCAGGGTAGAGAAGCAGAAGAAGCTCCCGATTTTTTCCGATGTACTGAAGGAAAATGAGGGAATTATTGGCCGAGTACTTGCCGCAAAAAAACCAGCTGTCTATCATAGGCGCAAAGATTGGGAAGAGCTTAACAAAGGCTTTATGCCCGATTATATTGAAAGTGTGCTGTGCATGCCAATCATCAAAAACAATGGTGTGATTGGTATCTTGCTGCTAGGAAGCGTGCAAAAAAAGGCATTCGCGCATACAAAGCTGATGATATTGGATCTGTTATGCACCCAGTTTGCAGTTGCTCTTGATAATGCGCGATACTTTGAAAAAACGAAAGAAAAGAGTGAGCGCTGTGCGCTGACAAAGCTATACAATTACCGTTATTTCGAAAAGCACTTAACAGCAAAATTTACAGAGATGAACAATAATGTTATTAACAATTTAACTGTCATTATGCTTGATATTGACCATTTTAAGTCAATTAATGATACGTATGGTCATCAAGCAGGAAATGAAATATTAACAGAGTTTGCAGACAGAGTCTCAAAGCTTATTGATAAACACGGAGTGGTAGCGAGATACGGGGGAGAAGAGTTTGTGATTCTCCTTGAAAATACGGAAATCGAGGAAGCACAGGAGCTTGCAGAATTTTTAAGAAAAATGATTGAAACCCGGCCGTTTTTCATCAAACAAAATATAGATGAAAAACAAAAAGAATTGCAGGTAAGCATCACAGCATCACTGGGACTTGCATGTGCTCCTGAACAAGCTGATGAAGCAATGGCGCTGATAAGGCATGCTGACAGAGCCCTGTATGTTGGGGCGAAGCGGGCAGGCAGGAATCGCGTCGCTTGTTATATGAAATAGCTCATAAAGTGCAAAGGAACTTCTATTGATTTAGCAGTTTCTTTTTTTTTTGCAAAGATTTAGTAACACGAGAAACATGCTGAAAAAATAGGGGGAAAGGACGATAACACAAGAGGCTAGAGCGTAATATATTCCCAGCAGAAAAGACTATCCTAGTTCAAAAGTCCTTGATATAATGAAGATATTATACTAGTTTAACAGTAGTAAGAACGGAGTGGGGAAATGAGGAGAGCGTTACGTTTCAGTAAGTTTATTATATTGTCAATACTGTCATTGCTGTTGATACCCTTCCAAGCAAATGCGGCTGCATCAGCGCCGACAGTTAATTTTACAGTGACACCATCTCAAAGTGTTATCGTTAAACCGGCAAACAGTTCGGCACAGGGAAGTTTAGATATTCGTTTAACTCCTGAGGGGAAGGCAACAAATGCAAATCGTTCTCCAATAGATGTTGCATTTGTTTTTGATAAATCAGGCTCCATGGATGAGCTAGGCAAAAGCCCGTATAAGTTTTTGAGTGCAAAAAATGCCATGGCTGAAGCGGCGGCTTTCTTTAGCCAAGATCCTAATAAAAATGACAGGTTTTCTCTTATTCCTTTTTCTACAGATGTGGAAACAGATAAGGTTGTAAGTTTTCCGGTTGTGTCCACGCCAACGACAGATAATGTGAGAACAAACCTGCAGACTATTAACAACCGAGTGAAGGAGCTTTCTGCCGTTGGCGGAACAAACTATACACAATCCTTCCAAAAAGCAAGGAGCATGTTAACAACTGGAACAAGCCAAGCGAAGAAGTATATCATCTTTATGACAGATGGAGAGCCGACATCTTCTAAAAACGTAGAGACATTTACTGATAGAGTTTGTCAATCTAAGTACTTCTGCTATGACAAAAAAGTGCAGGATACAGTAACATACACTGTTTATACAAATAATACAGCGACTGCTGTCCGTTCTAATGGGACAGTTGTTTCCAACAGCTTAAAAACAGTGCAAACAGCCATTAAATCATATGTTGATGAAGAGGTCGACGAACTTGCTGCCAATAACATTAAGCTGTATTCCGTCGGCTTTGGGACAAATAGTGAAGTAGATATGAGCTATTTAAGTAAGTTATCAGAGAAGACTGGTGTGACAGCACAGCAGGCTTCAACAGATACTATTGCGAAAATATTTGAAGATATATCACAGAAGGTATCCACACCAACTATCACGGCTACTGTTAAAATTAATATTGCTAAGTTTGGGGATACTGTTAAACTTGCAGACAATGCCAATGCTACATTGGATTCTTCAGGAAATATAATCATTAAAAAGGACATATTGTTCCCAATCAATCAAAATGTTATGACTCCGATTGATGTGTCACTGCCTTTGACATTCAGTCAAAAAGGGACATATAATTTTGATAATATTAAGCTTGAATATACCGATCTAGATGGAAAGCTTCAGGAGAAATCAACCTCTGCAACGATTGTTGTTAAAGATGATGCACCTGCCGGCTTCCAGTCCTCTATGACACTGTCAAAAGTAGTGAATGACTTAAATAATTTAGTCAAAACTAGCAATTCTAATGACAGAACAAATTATTTTAATGTCAATTATTCTTTAAAGCCTATTAATTTAGTGAACAGCACTGTCAGCGGCAAATTACAGAATTTAGTTATTGAACAGCCATTGCCAGCTGGGATTACGGTTATTCCTAAGGATAATGTGAAGGTAGAGTCAAGGAATGGTAAAAACTATGCAGTGATGTCATTAAGTGATGTGGCAAACTACGCAAAAGGCAGCTTTACGCCCTCAGAAATTACGGCTTCCTTGCCGCTGAAAGTAGATTGGGCGGTCACTAATATGACGATGCCAATCGCCAATTTATATTTTACTGATTCTCGTTTTTCATACAGCAGTCAAACAACGATTCCAGCATCATCGCAAATGATTAATATGAAGGTACAGTTAAAAGAAAACACAGCGAATGTATACACAGGTGATGCTGCAGGAACGATTGAAAAGAGAGATCAGGCAACAAATACGAAAATAGCAAGCACTGCTGATTTCAAGGAAGATTATGGACTTGAAAATAAGCCTGTGAAAGATATGGTTTTTAAAGAAGGGACGAACAATCAGGCAATAGAAATCACGTATAATGATGACAGTAAAGCCTATCTGTATTTCACGCCAGATTATGATTTGACCGGAAAGTCTACAGGCGATAAATATGGAAGTGGCGAAACAGCATCAGAAACGGTAGAGGCAAGGCTTGTCCAGAAAGTTGCAGGAGATGATGTTGTCTACTCCTATAAAGTGGACAATGGCAAGGAGACAACAGGTTGGATTAAATTTAATCCAACTGAAGCAATCATAATAGACAAGACAGGCAAGAATACGATTCACGTTAAGGCTGAAGGTGGTTTTGCTAACAGCCAGGAAATCACAAAGACAATTACAATACAAGATAAAGTACAATCTATTTCGGTTACGCCTAACCCTATAAATATTATCGTAGGAAGCACGACTGACTTCACTGTTACCTTTAACCCGGAAAATGCCACAAACAAAGACTTGGATATTAAACTTGCTGACACATCAATAGCTAGTATCCTTGATGGAAAGTACAGCATTTATGGAAATAAGGCAGGGGAAACAGAGCTGATTGTGAAGACAAAAGACGGTTCTAATCTTGAGGTAAGAATTCCGGTGACAGTTACGGACCCGTATATTGCCCTTGATGAAATTAAATTCACGAAACCAGCCTACCAAGTGGAGGTTGGGGAAGAGCTGCCAGTAACAGATAACTTAATCTTCAACCCAAGCAACGCAACAGACAAAGATATTATTAGTGTTGTAGCAGATCAGCCAGATAAAGTAGAAGTCATTCATAAAGATGGCGAATACTACTTGAAAGGGAAAGAAGTCGGTTATTCAAATGTGACAGCAACTGCAGAAGAACAAAGAGATAGCACAAGTCCAAGTGCATCCACCTTGATTGAAGTTGTGGAGGATACTAGTACAGACGATGGTGATAACGGCGGTTCTGGAAACAGCACGGACGGTAAATGGTAATAAGGAAGGGATGCTAAATGTAAGCATCCCTTTTTTTGTAGAATTAAAAAGGGTGCCAGATAGGGCACCCTTGAATGGTTATTGAATAACAAAATCATCAGGAATAATCTGCAAGCGGTCAACTATCGGCAATGCATCTATTCCTTGCAATAATACGTCTTGGTCATAATCAACAATGAATCTGGACATGTAACCTTCTGTTGACCCAGGAACATTTTCGATTGCTTTAAATGAGCGGTTCGCTCTGATCGCATTGATTTCAAGAGAACCTCTGGCAAATATGCCTCCTTTAATATAAAACAACGAACCTACTCCATATAATTCTGCATCCCTTTCTGTATAGAAAAATGCTTGTAATGGCTTGATATTCATTTCCTCGATTGGCAAGTACGGATAGCTCGGCTCATTCATGTCAGCATAATTGTTAAATTCATTCATCCTTGTAATCGTAAGCCTGTCTTTTGAAAGCAGTATCAGCTGCCCTTCCGTTGCGTTACCTAAATTATTTGTGTATGGCAGGCCAATAATATTAACGTTGGAGATAAAGCTGTCTGCATTCGAATAAACAACAGAATTAAAGCGCACAATGTCATTTTCTTGTTCAGATTCCCCTGTTTCATCGCCCTTGACTGTAAAAGAACCAAGACTGATAATATTACTGTTTAAATCCATTTCTGTATTAAGGGGGCGAATGCTGAGTGTTGTTCCTGAGAAGATATCGCCATTCAGCTTCACTCCGTTTGCTGTGTTAACCGTTTTGTCAGCGCTGGACTCTATTACGATTTTTCCGGCAGCCACCATGTCTTGCGCAACTGTGACATTGCCGTCAAAGTTAATAAGATGAAGATTGCCCGCTGTCTTGACAGCTTGAAGGGATATATCCTTATTGCTGACAACATATAAATCACCATTAACGATAAGATCTTTGTTAAATGTAATTGGATAGTTGCTGCTGTTTATAACAACATCTCCATTAACTTGTACTGTATTATTAAATTGAATTGGACCAGTTTTACTGTCAATCGTGAAACCGCCCTCCAGCTCCTCAAGGGAGTCTCCTAGCACAGATTGAGGGACTTGCTGTGTTTCTGTCTTTGCAATCTCACTTTCGGTAACATTTGTAGTCACCTTAGAGCTTATTTCCTGCTTTAATACACTTGGAAGATACTTTATATCCTCTGTTGTTGAAACAGTTGCTGTTAAGTTGTTATTTCCAAGGATTGTGTTAATTCGGTCTCTGAGTGTTTTATCAAACTCAATATTGATAAATTGACTATCATGCTTAAGATCAGGTACATCTTCCTGATAGAAATTGCTTTCCTTCAGTAGCGGAAGTATATGCGCTCCTGTGCTGTAGAAGTCACCATTAACTGATGGCGGGAGAGAATGTATTGTTCTTGCGCCTCCTTGCCGGTCTTGATATTTTGCATCATCTGATATCGTCAGATAATTAGCAAAGGCATTTCCGTTAATATTAGAAGAACCATTCAAGAAAAGTCCGCCTTTATCATCTTCTGAAGCTGACCCTGCAGCATACTTAAGGAAGCTTGGAAGTGGGGACAGAATGATCTTTTTCTTCAACGTACGCGTGACATCTCCCTCATTTTCATTCGGGTTGTTCGTTACAAGCACAATCTCCAGCACTCTTGTGTAATCATCATCTCTGTTAATGGAATAAGAGCTTGTATTTTCCAACGTTGCAGCCTCACATTGGTTTTGTGCCGAAGTAGGCTGGATAGGTAGAATGTCGTTGGTATTGCTTAAGTCTTGTATGCTTAAACATTTAATAGAGTCATCGTAATTGGTATTTTCAAGGATATGGTCAAGACTGGGAACGAGCACTCTATTTTGCAGATTTCCTTCAAATGATGCATTTACTCGGTAAGTGCCATCTGTTCTTTTCACCATATCTAAATTTAATGTATTCAGCCTTGCCGCAATTTCAGATGTAATTTCCTCGAGCACCTTTTTGCTCTCAAACGTTACGGTGATGTCCGATTCCCTTGTTTCCACTCGTTTTGCTCCACTGATGGAAGATGCCACAATGGCAAGACCAATCGTCGTGAATACAATCGACACTAAAAGGACTGTAAGGAGGGCATTTCCTTGTTCATTCAGTTTCTTCATATAATACTCCTTAAAAGCCAAATCGACTTTCTAATGTTAGTGGCCGTTCTATTCTGGCATTTTGAATGGTGAAATCCACTGCAATAATGCCGTGTAAACATTTGTTGTTATCATTTCTATCGGTATCACTGCACATTAAATTAATAGTGGATGCACTGTAATCGCCGTTTCCTTCCAGTGTATTTCCATCAATGGAAACAGACTGAATTTCTTTGCCACCTACTGTTTTTTCTACAAATTCAATCGATCGTGTTTCTGTGTTCTCTTCATCAATTTCTTCTTTACTGTAGGAGTAAAAGGTTGAATTCTCTTTTTCATTTTCGTTAATAGCTGTCTGCTCTGAATTAACAAGGACGATTTTGTCGCCATCTTGTGTGACATAATCAAACGGAATGCTGTTAAAGGAATTCATCATCACAGACACCGCATAATCAGCATCATCACGGAGCTGCCCTTCTACTTGTATCTTATTGTACAGATTAATACCTGTATGAAAGACACCATATATAACAGGCAGCACGATAGCTGTTATCGCAAGCACTGCAAGAACCTCAACCAAGGTCAGTCCTTTTTCATCTAAGATCTTCACTTTTAATTGCCCCTTCCATTGAAGTTGTGTAGTCATGCTGCTTCACCGTCCAAGCCACTTCAACAGTTAAGGGAATGAAATAAGCTGTATTGTTTTCATCCAGCGAAGGAACAATAGTAACATTGTAGGCTACATTATTTATGGTGATTGGCTCACAGCCCTGTATCTCATCATTCCAAAATACTTGATAGGAATTATCACAAATTCTTAATGTACCTTCTGTGGCCGGATTTTTTTTCAGCCTGTCTCTTAGCGCAATAAACGAGTTATTGCCTGAAGACTGTTCCATATACGTTAAAGCGTTTCTAGCAACATTAATGGCAGCAGTCTTTTTTTGGTTCGAGTTTGTAAAAGAATAAGCTTGATTAAAAAAGTTCATTATACCTAATAAAATTAGACTGAGTATAGTAAGGGAAACGAGAACCTCAATCAAAGTTAAGCCTTTATTACTAGATAGAACTTTAAAAAATTTCATATATTCCCCTGCTTTCAAAATTACTAATCTTATTATACAATATTTATTAGTCGTAAATTGACTAAAAAAGTCGAAAAAGAGTGCTAAAGTATTGGAAAAATAGAAAAAAATGTCGTTTTTTTAGGGAATTAGATATCGTTATAAGGAGGTGTGCCATGATATCGTATGTTCTAGCTCTTTTCTCCCTAATTTTGATTGTGCCAATTGTGTATTTTCTCCCATTAGGGTTTACGAAAAAGGGCAAATGGTGGATTATTGGTGCTGCACTGCTCACATCTGTATGCGGGTTATTGACACAGCGATTGTTTGCATGGTGGCAAACAGTGCTTTTAATGCTTTTATTTTTAATTATATTTACTTATATCTTCATTAAAAAATCCCCAGAAATGATGTTTGAAGCAGAGGAAGAAATGGATGAAGAAGATTATGACTGGGAAATGGCTACAGCTCAGCAGGTGACACAGCGAAATAGCACATGGGATATCAAAAGCGAAAAGCTGCCTGCAGCAGCTGAAGTTAAAGAAGTCGAGCCAGTTTTAACAGCTGAAAAAGCAAATGATGAGGAAGATATTATTATTCCGGCAGTTTCTGTCGAGGAAGAATTTATGAAAAGTGATTTTTCTGCGAAAGAAGATGTTAACAATTCAGCTGTTGCGGACGAAATAATCATAGGGGAATTAGAGGATGCAGAGGAAATTCCAGCAATGGAAGTTCTCACATCGCCAACTGAAAATGCGGTAGCAGAACATTCAGCAGAAAGCTTTTCTTATATGGAGGAGCTGGAAATGCTGATGAACTCTGATGAAAATGAAACACAGCAAGAAAATAAGCAGAGCAAAACAGCAGCCGAGTTTGCTGATTTTGATATGTCTTTACTAGAAGATGCAGATCAAGCAGCGGCAAGTGTAGAGGATGACCAAGATGCCGTAACACCGGCTGCTAATGATGAGAGCTTAAAAGAACAAGAAGTGGATGATTTTGTTATAAACCCTGACTTGTTGGAACGAGAAGAAATCGACACTGCAGCAGAAGATTTGCTGCCAGACATTCTAGCCCATAAAGAACCGTTATTAGAACTAAGCACAGAAAAAATCAGCGAAGAAGAAAATATTAAAGAAGAAAGTATGGAAGAAGTCGACGTCATAGAAGACGAAGTGACAGTTAAAGACAACAGAGTGGCGCATCAGGTTATCAATAATACGTTAATGCAGCTTGACCTGATGAAGAACAGCCTCAGCAGAGAGGAATATGAAGCAATCCTGCTGAAATGCCTAACAGAGACATTGCCATTACATGAATACTTTGCTCTGTCTAATTTACTGATCGAGCATTATGTTCAGCATAACGAAAGTTCCAAGCTGCGGTCATTGTTTGTTCAATTGCAAACTAAATACCAACTTGAACCAATCATCTTAGAACAGCTTAGCTTCATGGAGAAGAATTACTTAAATAATTAAATATGTGAATAAGGTGAGGATATTTTATGAAAAACAGTACACAAATTAAAGGATTGCCAATCATTAGCATTTCAAACGGACAGCAGGAAGGAAAGGTTCAATCACTTATTATTAACCCAGAAAAGGGTACGGTAGATTTCTTGACGATCGAACAAGAAGAATGGCAGGACAACAATTTTGCTATTCCGTTTAAAAAAGTGGTCGGTGTCGGCGAGTATGCAGTAACGATTGAAAATGCCCATGCCATCATGGATTTGAACGAAATTCCGATTGCCAGTGAATTAGTAAATAAAAAAATCGGTCTTATCGATGCAAATGTTATTACTAGAAAAGGGGAACTTATCGGCAAAGTTTCCGAATTTGTCGTTGATGACGAAAATGGCGGTGCAATCACGGCACTTCAAGCTAATGTGAAAAACAAAGAAGTGCTGATTGATGCCGAATTTGTGTTGACTTACGGAAAAGACATCATTGTTGTTAAAGAAGAAACAGCTGCCAGCCTTAGAGAGCTTGGTGCAAAAGAAGAAGCTTCAGCACTAGATACAGCTGAGGAGACGGAAGAATTATTAGAAGAGCTGTCTGCTCCTGCCATTAATCACGCAGAGGAAGCAGAACGCCTGCAAGCATTAAAAGAAAAGCAAGTAGAATTATTGCTGAATAAAAAAGTAGTTAATGATATATACACAAATGAAGGTCAACTACTGCTAACAAAAGGAACTGTTCTGACATTAGCGGATATTGAAAATGCCCAGCTAGCAGGACCAAGTGTAGTAATTGACCTTTCAATGAATGTGGAAGCTTAATAACAAAGGAGCAAACACTGCATGAAAAACATCCAAGCTGCAAAGCTATTTGCCGCAATTTTGTTCGCGACTTCCTTTATTTTTAGCTTTTCTCAATTTGGGGCGAAGGCATACAGTAATTTTTTTCAGAGTAATGACGGATATGAGGAGCATACAACAATTGCCGGCATCGATGTTTCTGGGATGAATCAACAGGAGGCCTTAAGCGCAGTAAGCGAAAAGCATACAGAATGGGAGAAGAACACAAATATTCAATTGAAATTCAAAGAAAAGACAGTGAGTTTTGATCTAAGCCAGTTTGCATTTCAATTGAAGGACTCTGTTGCTTCCATTAAACAAGGGGAGAACAATAATGTTCTTGTGTCCCTTGACTTGCAGGAAATGGAAAGCTTCCTGACATCTGTATCAGCCGAGCTGACGACAGATAATGCTTTTTATTTGTCTAAGTTGAATGATAGTTTAGTAGGAATGGCAGCAAGCTTACAATCTGGCAATCAATTAATCGACTTGAATGAATACAAAATAAGCAAAAAAGAAGAGAACGCTAAATTAGCAGAGGCGACAGTGGATACGGACGACCAGAAAAACAGTGTGAAAAAATGGGTAAAGCAATTCCCGACTTTAACGATTAAACCGCAAGCAACCATTTCTTTGCTTGAATGGATGAACGAAAATAATGGGGAAGCTTACTCAGATAAGGTGCTAAGCATTGTGGCTACTGCTGTTCATTCAGCAATCCTGCCAACGAACTTCACTGTTTCAGAAAGGTATACAAGCAATACGTTGCCAGACTTTGCTGATATCGGCTATGAAGCAAGAATAAATAAGAATCAAAAAATGGATTACCGGTTCAATAATCCTAATGAACAAACCTTTACTATGTCCTTCCAAATGGTTAATAACAAACTGTATGTAAGTTTAAATGGAGCTAGTTTGCTATATGACTATAAAGTGATTTTGTCTGATAAAGAAACATTTTCACCAAAAACAGTTCTTCAGTTTGATCCAAGTCTGAGCTTAAATGAAACGAGAATTGTAGAAGAAGGCTCCGCCGGACAGTTGATCAAGGTATACAGAGAGTCGAAGGATGAGAACGGGGAAGTTGTAAAAAAAGAACTAATCAGTGAAGACTTTTATCCACCAGTGAATAAAGTCATTGCACACAGCCTGCTTGTTGAAGAGGATGTTACAATCGACGCTGATAACAGTGCTGCAGAAGACACAGATAGCGATAATAGTGAAGCAAAGACAGATACAGAAGCTTCTGAAGACGACTCAAGCAATACAAAAGATACGGAAACAACGGAAACGGATAGCAAAACAAATGACAGCACAGAAGCGGACAAGACTGCTGCAAGTACGGAAGAAACAGCGGAAAGCACTAAATAATTTTAAGGGAGGGATCAAGGATGAAACAAATTCGAAAACGACTTGGTGATTTGTTGGTGGAAGCTGGTTTGCTGACAGAAGAACAGCTGCAGCAGGCGCTGCAAGATAAGCATCCGGATCAAAGGCTTGGCGACAGTTTGCTTCAAAAGGGATTTATTACAGAGCAGCAGCTTATTGAAGTATTGGAATTGCAGTTAGGCATTCCCCATGTAAGCTTGTACCGCTATCCTTTTGACCCTAAATTATTTACGATTGTTTCCAAGGAAACAGCGAAAAGACAGTTGATTATTCCGCTCAAGAAAGATGGAGAAAAACTGTATGTCGCAATGGCTGATCCAATGGACTTCTATACAATTGATGATTTGCGCTTGGCTACTGGCTTTCAAATAGAAACAGCTATTGCTTCTAAAGATGATATCCTGCGGGCAATCAATAAATATTATGATATGGACGAAGGCTTTGAAGAATTGCTGTCAGATCCGAATGAGATTGGTGAAAGCCAGAGCGATGGGATGATTGAGCAAGATTCTCCAATCGTAAGACTTGTTAACCAAATATTGACGAATGCAGCAACATTAAAAGCAAGTGATATTCATATTGACCCGCAGGAAACGAAGGTGGTTATCCGCTACCGTATTGATGGCGTACTTCGTGTCGAACGGGTCCTGCCAAAGCATATGCAAAGTGTATTGATTGCCAGGCTGAAAATCATGGCCAATTTAGATATAACAGAGCATCGCATTCCCCAGGATGGGAGAATTAAGATTAATCTGGATTTCCATCCGATTGATTTGCGTGTATCAACATTGCCGACAGTATATGGTGAAAAGGTTGTAATGCGTCTTCTTGATTTAGGGAGTACCTTAAATGACCTTAATAAGCTTGGCTTTAATAAAGTTAATCTTGGCCGCTTCGTTGACATGATTGAAAAACCGACAGGGATTATTTTAATAACAGGCCCGACTGGTTCAGGTAAATCTTCCACTTTATATGCTGCACTTAATCGCTTAAACAGTGAAGAGGTTAATATCATTACGGTCGAGGACCCTGTTGAGTATCAATTAGAGGGCATTAACCAAATTCAAGTAAACGGAAATGTCGGCATGACATTTGCAGCAGGATTGCGCGCTATCCTGAGACAAGACCCGAATGTCATCATGGTCGGGGAGATACGAGATAAGAAAACAGCCGAGGTTGCTGTCAGAGCGTCGTTGACAGGACATCTTGTTCTTAGCACTCTTCATACGAATGATTCTTTGGGCTCTATTACACGATTGCTTGATATGGGAGTGGAGCCATTTTTAGTTGCTTCCTCCTTAAGCGGAATTGTCGCACAACGGCTTGTGAGAAAAGTGTGCAGAGACTGTGGAGAGGTTCATCCTGCTTCGGCGCGAGAGAAAGAAATTTTCGCAAAAAGAGGGTTGTCCATCGAGAAGGTGGCAAGAGGGAAGGGCTGTGCTTCCTGCAACATGACAGGCTATAAAGGCCGTGTTGCTATCCATGAGGTGTTAGTTATCAATGATGAGATGAAAAGTGTCATCATGAATGGCGAGTCCTTCACGAAGCTGCGGGAGCTTGCTATTAAAGCTAAAACAATCTTCTTAATTGATGACGGTCTTTTGAAAGTTAAACAAGGAATTACTACAACAGAAGAAGTGCTTCGTGTAGCTATCCCTGACTAGGAGGGGCTAATATGTACAACAATATCGACCATTTGCTGCGGGTCGGCTTTGAGCTTAAAGCTTCTGACATCCATTTGACAGTCGGAGTGCCTCCTGTCATGCGTATAAACGGAGAGCTGAGACGATACGGCAAGGAAAGCTTAACCCCTGCAGATACAGAAACGATGGCAAAAGCGATGATTCCTAAGGAGTTATGGGATGTGTTCACGGAAAAAGGAGAGCTGGACTTTTCCTACAGTCTAAAAGGTGTTTCCAGATTTCGTGTTAACACATATAAGCAAAGAGCGTGTGTTGCTCTTGCAATCAGGGTGGTGCCAACATCTATACCCAATTTGGATGATTTGAAGCTGCCGCCAATCTTAAAAAAAATCAGTGAAAAGCCGCAAGGATTAATACTCGTTACAGGACCGACAGGAAGCGGTAAATCAACAACACTTGCTGCGATGATTTCCTATATGAACGAGACGATGAGAAAGCATATTATCACATTGGAAGATCCGATTGAATACTTGCATAAGCATGGTAAATGCATTATTGATCAGCGAGAGGTCGGCTTTGATACGAAGAATTTCGCCAATGGGCTGCGGGCTTCGTTAAGACAGGACCCGGATGTTATTCTAGTCGGCGAGATGCGTGATTTAGAAACAATTCAAACCGCAATTACAGCAGCAGAAACAGGCCATCTTGTGCTCGGAACGCTTCATACGTCTAGTGCGCCGGCGACAATCAACCGGATTATTGATGTGTTTCCGCCGTCCCAGCAGGATCAAATCCGCATTCAGCTGGCATCTGTGCTTGTGAGCATCGTGTCCCAAAGGCTGTTTCCAACACCAGACAAGACGGGCAGGGTGTCTGCAACAGAAATCTTAATTAATAATGCAGCTGTTGCGAATTTAATCCGCAACGAAAAGATCCATCAAATTCAAAATATCATGCAGACATCAAGAGCAGCTGGGATGCATACATTAGAAAGCAATGTGAAGGAGCTCGTCCAGGCTGGAGCTGTATTAAGAGAAGCTGCACTTCCATATTTACAAGAGAAGGAGCAAAGCAATGGCTCGTTATAAATATGAAGGAAGAGACCGCAGAGGTAAAAAAACAGGCATTGTTACAGCACAGTCAAAAAGAGATGCCATGCTGCAGCTGAAGGAAAAAGGAATCAGAGTCATGGAAATCAATGAGATTCCCGAAACACTGCTTACAAAGGAAATCACACTAGGCAGTCCGGTTAAGCTGCAGGATTTTGTTATTTATTTACGTCAATTTGCCACATTGCTGAAAGCAGGTATTTCTGTTGTGGAAGCAACAGCTATTCTTGCACAGCAGACAGAAAGCAAAGGCCTTCGTAAAGCATTGCTGTCTGTCGAACAAGATTTGCGTGACGGAAATCCGCTCTCGCAAGCAGCCAGCAAGCATCGCAAAGTGTTCTCCAGCATGTTTGTCAACATGATACGTGCTGGTGAAGCAAGCGGCAGCATGGACGAGACATTGGAAAGACTGGCAGTGCATTATGAGAAGCAGCATTTCACGAAACAAAAGATTATTTCGGCACTTACTTATCCAATCGCGATTGCTATTATTGCCATTATAGTCGTTATCTTTTTGCTCGTAAGCATCGTCCCGACATTTGTTGATATGTTCAAGGATTTCGGCGGTGAATTGCCTGCAATCACCCAATTTGTACTGAATGCTAGTGAATTCATGCAAGTATACTGGTGGCTGATTGTACTGTTGATGATTGCATTTGTTGTCAGCATTCTTGTGATACGAAATAATAAAGCTTCAAAATACTATTTAGATTATTTTCTGCTTCGGCTGCCTGTTTTCGGTAAAATTTTGCAAAAAGCAGCATTAGCAAGAATGACAAGAACATTAAGCTCGCTGTTTTCCAGTTCCGTGCCGATTCTGCAGGCGATCGCGATTGTCGAAACCGTCATTGAAAATGAAGTGATGTCAAAGGTGCTTATAAAATCAAGAAGCGCACTAGAACAAGGTCAATCATTAACAACACCGATGAAAGCACACTGGGTGTTCCCGCCCCTTGTGACCCAAATGATTGCCATCGGTGAAGAGACAGGCTCACTCGATGCGATGCTTTCAAAAGTTGCTGACTTTTACGAAAGAGAAGTCGAAAGTGCCACAGACAGACTGAAGTCCTTAATCGAACCGATTATGATCGTGCTCCTTGCCGGAATTGTCGGCACAATCGTCACATCCATCATGGTGCCGATGTTTGAAATATTCAACCACGTTCAATAAAAAATATAGGACATTTTCCTTAAAATAACTGTATGAATGAGTCTATTTATCTAGTATAATAGTAATAGGTTGTACACAACCAAAATAAATAACTTTTTTAAAAGAGGAGCAACTAAAAATGGGTCAATTATTAAAAAAACATATTAAAAACGAAAAGGGTCTTACGCTAATTGAGCTTTTGGCTGTTATCGTTATTTTAGGTATTATTGCTGCGATTGCTATTCCTAGCATTGCGAATATTATTGAGAAATCTCGTTTTGATGCTGTTAAAGCAGATGCTGTACAGATTTTGAATAGTGCACAGACTTATATCTCTGCAAATGATTATCAAACAGGAACTTTAACAAATGAGCAATTAGGAACATATGTTCAAAATGTTGATACATTTAAAACAACTGGAACAGGTGCATATAGTGTAACTGTTGGCGCAAATGGTGCATTAACGTTCACTGGTACAGGAAATAAAGGGAATGTAACTGTTACAATAACGAATGCTACTCTAAAACAAATTAATGATGCTAAAAAAGCGACTAGCGGTAATAGCACAGCTATTCCAGCTAGTTAAGGATATAGAATATGATCTACCTACTAATCTTCCTATACGGAATAACACTAGGCTCCTTTTATAACGTTGTCGGGCTCAGGGTTCCATTGCAGAAATCGATTGTTAGGCCAAGATCACATTGTACGAATTGCGGGCATACTTTAACACCGCTAGAATTAATACCTGTTTTAAGCTATATGTTCGTAAGGGGGAAATGCAGGTGCTGCAAAGCATCGATTTCCCCCTTATATCCTATATTTGAGCTTTTGACAGGTGTTCTTTTTGTTTTATGCCCTGTTATTCTTGGCTGGGAAGCAGAGCTGTTTGTAGCGTGGACGTTCATCTCATTATTGATGATCATCACTGTTTCTGATATAGAATATATGATTATTCCAGATAAGGTGCTGCTGTTTTTTGGCATCTTGCTGTTAGGAGAACGAATTTTTATTCAGTTGGATCCCTGGTGGGACAGCTTGCTTGGGGCAGTTGTCGGTTTTGTGCTTTTGTATGTGATTGCAGTGGTCTCAAAAGGCGGCATGGGAGGCGGAGATATAAAGCTGTTTGCCGTTATTGGATTGGTGCTTGGTATGAAGCTCGTCCTTTTGACCTTCTTCCTTTCCACCATATTTGGAACTGCAGGCGGCCTTATTGGCATGGCTGCAGGTAAAGTGAAAAAAAACAAGCCGATTCCGTTCGGTCCGTTTATCGTGATTGGTGCGCTTGTGAGTTATTTTTATGGCAATGACTTAATCAATTGGTATTTAAATGTATTTCTTTAAGGAGCAGAGGTATGGCTATACGATTTAATTTAGGAAAAAGCAAATATGTCAACTTAACAGTGAAAGACCATTGTATCCGCTATGTGGAAATAAAGCACGGCCATGATACATCTGTCCAAAGCTGGGGTGAGCGTTTCTTGCCGGCAGGCTTGATTCAAGATGGTGCAATCCAGGATTTGCAAACCTTCTCCATGATATTGGAAGAGTGTATTCAAGAATGGAAAATTGCCAAAAAACAAGTCCGCTTCCTTGTTCCTGATTCATCTGTGGTTATCCGAAAAATTTCCATTCCGGAAGATGTAACCCCTGATGAAATTAAAGGATACTTATACATGGAATTGGGGACGTCTATCCATTTGCCGTTTGAAAACCCTGTTTTTGATTATCATCTGTTAGCAGAAAAAGATAAAAATAAGCAACAAATCATTCTGTTTGCAGCACCAGAAGACAATATTGCAGAGCTGTCCGAGATTCTTGATGAAGTGAAGCTGAAACCAGCAGCTGCTGATATTTCCGCACTTGCCCTTTATCGTTATTATCACCATACAAGCAACTCGCCGTCCAATGACGGGGTGATGATTATTGAAGTGGATTTAAAGACAGTAAATGTGAGCATTTTTGAAAATCATCATCCGCTTTTTATGCGCCATTTGATTATTGAAGTAGACAATGAGCAGTGGGTGCAGAAAAATGCATCAGAAGGACTTACATTTACGGGAGATAAAGCGGAAGTTTGGAACGGCCTTGACGATATCTATAAAGAAATAGAAAAAGTAATGAGCTTTTACCGTTATACTCTCAACAAGGGAGATAGACAAGTAAAAAAAATAGTGATTACCGGAGACCATCCTTGGCTGCCTGCAATTGTTGAGCAAATTAAGGAAAGATTTGATAATGCAGAACAGATGAAGGGTTTTGGCCCGAGTTTGAATGATGAGCCTATACCAACGAGCGTACATGTCAACATTGGTTTAGGATTAAAAGAGGTGTAGGTCATGCTTGTAGAAATTAACCTCCTTCCTAAAAAAGAGCCTAAGAAAACAGCCATGCTTGTTTGGGTTCTTGCAGCAGCAGCTCTTGCTGCCCTGCTTGCAGGCTTGTTCTTTTGGCAGTACACCAATGACAAGAAAAAGCTGAATTCGGTTGAGGATAGCCTTGTACTTTCCAATAATATTGTAAAGTCTTCAGAGGCCAGCTTGAAAAACTATCAAGAATCAGATTCTGCAAAGGACTTGAAGAATGCCATCACTTGGGCGAATGAACAAAAAGTGGACAATGTTTTCCTTTTGAAACAGCTCACAGCTATTCTGCCTAATAGAGGATTTATTCAAGAACTGGAAGTGAGTGAAAAGCAAAAAGTTACGCTTAAAGTACAGTTCGATACAAAAAGTGATGCTGCGTATTATTTGAATTCGATTCTGCAATACAGCTGGGTCGATGAAGCGATATTGGTAGACAGCAAATCTACGGATATATTAGAAGGCAAAGTGAGTGAAGAGATAGACGAGGCTATTGAAACACTGAAGGAAGGCGATATTGAACCAAGATATTATGCTTCCTATGAAATATTGTTTACAACTGCTGGTTTAACGGCAGCAGCAAAGAATGAAGAAGGGGAGGAGTCCCCATGAGATTAGGTGAAAACAGATCGCTGTTTTTGTTCCTGCTTTCTGCTTTGCTTATTTTAGGTGCTGGTGCTTATGTTTATTTTGCATACTTACAGCCGCTATCTAACCAGGTGGACACAAAAGAGACAGAGCTTCAGCTTGTGGAGCAGCAGGTCACGATTCTTGATTCGAAAATTAAAGCAGCTAAAGAAAGCACTAAAACAAGCACTGTTCAGCTACAGCAGCAGGTTCCTGTTAAAAGACTGCTTGAACAGGCACTCCTGGAAATAGAAAAAGCAGAAATTATTTCCGACACGAATCTTATTGAAATAAAGCTGAATGGTACAGATTCAGACGAAACGGTGACAGAGGAAGATTTAACAACAGCTGATAAAGCTATTGATGATGCCAATAAACAGGCAGGTGACGAATCAGAAAATGATGCTGCAGCCTCTGAAACAACGTTGCCAAATGGCATTAAGAAAACAGCCATTAATATATTAGGAGAGGCTAACACCTATTTCGACCTGGAGAAATTGCTGGAAGAGCTGCAGTCCTCAAAACGGATTATGGATATTGATTCCTTAAAAATTACTGGAACGAAGGAAGTAATGGAAGTGGAAGACAATGACCAGAAAATCGAATTTGAAATGACTGTATCCATTTACTACTATCCAGAGCTGGAAGACTTGATCAATGACTTGCCGTCAATGGAAAGCCCTGCTTCAGCAGACAGGAAGAACCCATTTGCTGGGGTGTCTACAGAGGAAGATGAGTAAAACGAATAGATTGCTATATACTAGACTCAATGAACGAGGATTGACCCTTGTAGAGCTTCTTGCAGTAATTGTCATTATAGGTATCCTTGCGGCAATTGCAGTCCCATCTGTCATAAAGGTAATCCATGATATGAGAGACAAGTCATTTGTTGCTAATGCATGGAATATGAAGGAAGCAGCAGACTTCTATATCAAGGAAGCTACCACAAGCGGTCATGGTGCAAATGATCGGATTACGTACGAAGAGCTTGTTGAGAACGGTTATATGAGTGCATTTAATGATCCAGATACGGATGATCCCCTCCCGCTCTCTGCCGACAGCTATGTGACGATAAATAATAATGAAACGATTGCGGTGTGCATTAAAGGGGAAAAACGAAATCTTTGCACAAGTGAAGGCGAGGAACAGCCGATTCAATATAAGGACTTAAAAGTGAGTCTGATTATGTCTAATAAAAACTGAATTTGACGAAATCATTCTATAACAAGACGACAAAAGTCTTGTTATTTTTTTTTGCTAGTATGATAGGATGAACAAAACTAGTAAATGGAGGTAGGACGAGTGACAGAAAAGCCGGAGAACCGCAAAACGATCACTATCAAAATCAACGGAAAAGACCGTCCGTTCCAAAACAAAGAAAATGAAATGAAATCAGATGAACAGCAGGATGCTTTTGTAAATAACAAGGATTCTATTCTGCCGAAAAATTCTGCAGAGGAAGTGGCGGCAGGCAGCGAGGCACTGGAAGATGAGAGCTTTGACTGGATTCTTCCTAATGCTGCTGATGAAGAGGAATCCGACGACATAAAGGAATTTCAATTGCAGACTGACCAGAAAAGCAAGGGCAATATGCTTGCAAAGATGAAGCAAAAAGGCAGCAAAAGAAATCTATCAAAAGGAATGGTTGCATCGATTTTTTTTGCTGTGTTCTTTGCGATTGTGCTAGGGACGGGGTTTGGTTTCGTGCTGCTGAAAATGGTCGATACAGATAAGGCAGCAATCGCAGGCAATAATGCAAGTGCACCTGCACAATCAGCAGGCACGGATAATACCGGTGAAGCTGCAGCAGGCACAGTTGCGGCAACAAAAGCAGAAATCAGCACCTTTGTTGTACAGAATAACATTTACACAGCAGAGGGTGGAGCAGATAAAGAGGTGGACCGACTTACAGAGAAAGGCATTGTTGCCCAAAAGGTGCCGATAGATGGGAAGTTTGCGATTTACCTAGGCATAGCTGCTGATATAGACAATGCGAAAAGCATGAAAACAGAAAAAGAAGCAGACGGAGCATCTGCATTTGCCAAGGAAATGGTGTTTCCGGGAGGCGAAGCAGGTAAGGTGACTTCAACAGAAAAGCAGTTCCTTGATGCTGCACCAGAAATATACGGTGCTGCAAGCGACGCTTTAACAGCTGCATATGCTGGCGGCACAATCCAGGAAGATACAGCGAAAAAACTAAGTGATCAGCAAAAGATTCTTGATGAGATGAAAATAAGTGAATTTAAGGAAGCTTCCATCAAGAAAGCAGCCGAAGGTCTTGCATCAGGAGTAAAAGGTGCAGCTGCCCTCGGACAGGACAGCAGCGCAGCCAATCAAGAAGCTGTTCAAAAGTCACTTTTAGCTTTTTTGGCAAACTATGTCGAAATTGGTTCATAAACTTTATATTACCTGGGAAATAATAAAGGGAGCAAAATGCTTCCTTTATTTTTCTTGGCGAAATTTGCAACTCTCCTGAAACTAATTGCATGATGTTTACGTCATATTTAGGAAGAGAAGCTAAAGGGAATTTTCGATATATTTCTACATATTACGTCATGTTACATTTCATTTACTATTTGTTAAAAAATTCTCGTTGAAAATTGTATCTGTATGTATTCTTTGATAGGATAGGTTTGTATCTCCCATTATGAAATGTTAGGTTGGTGGAATCATGATTAAGAAAACCCTCATATTAGCCTCATCTTCTCCTCGACGAAAAGCGCTCCTTGAAGATCTTCATATATCTTTTGAAGTTTCCAGCAGTGACGCAGATGAAAGCTTTGACAACTCCCTTGCACCTGGAGAAATAGTGATGGAATTGGCCAGAAGAAAGGCGGACGCTATCTCAAAGGCGAATCCAGACAGCTATTGTTTAGGTGCGGATACGATTGTATACCATAATGGGAATGTTCTCGGTAAACCTGCTTCCAGACAAGATGCGTATCAGACCTTAAAGGCATTGTCCGGGGCGGAGCACGCCGTATATACAGGTGTATCCATCGCGGTGAATGGAAAGCATACTGCTTTTTTTGAAAAAACAAATGTTCTGTTTTGGGAATTGACAGATGCAGAAATAAACGCATATCTCGACACCGGGGAACCGTTTGATAAGGCTGGTGCCTATGGCATTCAAGGAGTAGGCAGACTTTTAGTGAAAGAAATCAAAGGAGATTATTTTACGGTAGTTGGACTGCCGATATCCAGGACCATCCGCGAGCTGCGGGCCCTTGGATTTGACATGCCTCATTAAAAAGGTTAACACCCCCATCTCTGTTCTCTTCATAGAATAGGTGATAGGAGGATAATATAAGCATGGACTCTATATTAATGAAAGACTATCCGGAAGAGGAGCGGCCCAGGGAACGTTTTATGCTTAAAGGGGCTGAAAGCCTGTCCAATAATGAACTGATTGCCATCCTTATTCAGACTGGTTCAAAGGAAGAATCAGCTTTGGATGTTGCCAACAGACTGCTCCATCACTTCAATGGTTTAAGAACCTTGAAGGATGCGACATTGGACGAGCTAAAGGCGATTAAGGGCATCGGAACGGCCAAAGGGTTGCAGCTTTTGGCGGCTTTGGAGCTGGGCGGGCGTGTTTCAAAGCTTGCCTTTAATGGGAGATATACAATACGCTCTCCTGAGGATGCCGCCAAATACATGATGGATGAAATGAGATTCCTGTCACAGGAGCATTTTATCTGCTTGTACCTCAATACGAAAAACATTGTCATGCATAAGCAGACAATTTTTATTGGCAGCTTGAATGCGAGCATCGTTCATCCTAGAGAGGTATATAAGGAGGCAATTAAGCGTTCAGCAGCTTCGGTCATTTGCCTGCATAACCACCCATCCGGTGATCCTTCTCCAAGCAGGGAGGATGTGGAGGTAACAAGGAGACTGGCGGAAAGCGGAAAAATCATCGGGATAGATTTGCTCGATCATATCATTATTGGGGAAAATAAATTTGTTAGTCTAAAGGAAAAAGGATATATATGAGACTGTTCTTTTATCCATATTTAAGATATAATATTGTTTATGATTTTTTTGCCTAAATATGTCTGAATATGACAAAAAATATATGATTATGATAACAAGGAGAAAATCTACCTGCTTAAAAAATAGCATTTAGTTTCAGAAAGGGAGATACAATATGTTTGGAATTGGAACAAGAGACCTTGGAATTGATTTAGGAACAGCGAACACATTAGTTTATGTAAAAGGGAAGGGGATTGTTGTAAGAGAGCCATCTGTTGTCGCACTGCAAACAGATACGAAAAGCATCGTTGCAGTCGGAAATGATGCAAAGAACATGATCGGAAGAACACCTGGAAATGTGGTTGCACTTCGACCAATGAAAGATGGAGTTATTGCTGATTACGAAACAACAGCTACAATGATGAAGTACTATATTAAACAAGCTACAAAAAACAAAGGGTATTTCTCTGGAAAACCTTATGTGATGGTTTGTGTGCCTTCAGGCATCACAGCAGTAGAAGAAAGGGCTGTTATCGACGCGACACGCCAAGCGGGAGCCCGAGATGCATATACAATCGAAGAGCCGTTTGCAGCAGCGATTGGAGCTAACCTTCCTGTATGGGAGCCGACAGGTAGCATGGTTGTTGACATTGGTGGAGGTACAACCGAAGTGGCAATCATTTCATTGGGTGGTATCGTAACAAGCCAATCAATCCGTATCGCCGGTGATGAAATGGACGATGCTATTGTAAATTATATCCGCAAAACATATAACTTGATGATCGGTGAAAGAACATCAGAAAGCATCAAAGTGGAAATCGGCAGTGCAGGCAGCCCGGGAGAAATGGAAAACATGGATATCCGCGGCCGAGACTTGCTGACAGGTCTTCCAAAAACAATCAAAATCACGGCAGAAGAAATTGCGATTGCCTTAAAAGACACAGTTGCAGCAATTGTGGACGCAGTGAAGGTAACATTGGAGAAAACTCCTCCAGAACTTGCAGCTGATATTATGGACAGAGGTATCGTCCTTACTGGAGGCGGTGCGCTTCTTCGCAACTTGGATAAGATTATCAGTGAAGAGACAAAAATGCCTGTCGTTATTGCAGAGGATCCACTAGATTGTGTGGCAACCGGAACTGGAAAAGCCCTTGATCACATCCATCTGTTCAAAAACAAAGCAAAAGATTCACGATAATTCCTTTAGAGGTGTTTTGTCATGCCACAGTTTTTTATGAATAAACGATTGATTATTTTGCTTGTTAGCATTATTATTCTCGTGGCATTGATAGGGTTTTCTTTGAGCCGTTCAAAGCTTACCTGGCCGGAACAGTTTATTAAAGACACGACCGGCTGGGTGCAAACCCTAGTTTCAAGGCCTGTCCACTATGTGGCAGGTGTCATTGATAATGTAAAAGACTTGCAAGATACATATCAAGAAAACAAAGAATTAAAAGCAAAGATAGAAGAGTATGGAGTTTTAAAAGCACAGGTGCAGGGTTTGCAAAAGGATAATGAAGAATTGCAGAAGATTGTCGACGAATATCCTTCTTTAAATGACAGTGGTTACCTAAAGGCAACAATCGTCAGCAGAGACCCTTACCAATGGAATGAACTGATTACGATTAACAGAGGTAAAAACGATGGCGTGGAAGCCGATATGGCTGTCATCACATCTGCAGGTTTAATCGGAAAGGTGAAATCTGTCAGTGCTAATACAGCCACTGTCCAGCTGTTAAGTTCGGAAGACCCTTCAAACAGAATCTCTGCCTATATACAAAAGGATGAGAACACAAAAGATAAAAATAAAAAAACATCTGTATTTGGATTAATTGAAGATTATGATAAAGAATCGAAAAACCTTATTATGACATGGGAGGAAGTTCCCGACGGTCTGAAAGTGAAAAAGGGACAAATCGTCTCCACATCAGGTCTTGGCGGAGTATTCCCACCTGATTTAGCAATCGGGAAAGTAGTCAAGGTTGAATCGGACGAATACGGGTTAGCGAAAAAGGCTTATATTGAGCCGTCAGCAGATTTTTATGATATTGAACATGTTCTTGTCGTAAAACGGGAGAGCGGCGAGGAAGACAAATGAGGAAGTTTCGGATCGGATGTCTAATTGCGTTAATGTTCATCCTCGAGAGCATCTTTGTCGAGCTGCTGCCTGGGGAAATTTTATCAAATAAAATTTTAGTGCCGCACTTTTTAATTATTACTATTTTCTTTTTCTCCATTTATGCAAACCGCAACTTGGCCATCATCTATGCATTTGTTTTTGGGTTGCTAGTAGATGTTGTGTATACGGAAGTACTTGGAATCTATTTTTTTGTATTTCCATTCACCATCTATTTGCTCAGCAAAATAATGAAGGTGCTGCATGCCAATTTGCTAGTGGTTTCCGTGATATCTTTATTGGGTATCAGCATATTAGAACTGATTGTATATGAAATGAACTTTCTTATTCATTTGACAAGCATGGAATTTGCTGACTTTCTTAAATTACGCCTTGTCCCAACGTTATTATTAAACGCGATTTTTCTTGTGATTGCAGCATACCCATATAAGCGTATTTTTGAAAAGTATGCTGGGGAAAGCAATGATTAATATTGCATGTTAATGGTACGGAAATAACCCTTTTTCATAAAGCGTTTTTTTGCTTTATGGGAAGGGATTTTTCTAGTATTGCCATCATTTAATGCCTATTTTTCAATTCTTCCTCACCATAAAAGAGGATTTTTATAATGTTTTGTCGAATATATAGCAGGAACAAGACTAATTTTTTTAGATAGACTTAATAAGGATCATTCCTTTTTCTAGCAGAGGTGAACATCTTGAAATGAAAAGAAAGCAGTTAGTAACCATTAAGGGGACAAAAAATGGCTTAAGCCTTCATCTCCATGATAACTGTTCCTATGAAGACATGATGAGGGAGCTTGATGGCAAGCTTCGTGAAAGCTCAAACATGCACGGGGAAAAGCAGAACATTACGGTTAATGTAGAGCTTGGCAATAGATACATAACAGAGGATCAGAAAGAAGAGCTGATTGAGGCGATTCAATCGAAGAAAAATCTCTCTGTCCAAGATATAAACAGCAATATTATCACAAAATCGGAAGCGGAAAAAATGGTTGAAGAGTCGGACATTGTATCCGTTGCCAGCATTGTCCGGTCGGGGCAAGTTTTGGAGGTTCCAGGTGATTTACTGCTGATAGGTGATGTCAATCCTGGCGGGAAAGTAGTAGCAGGAGGCAATATTTATATTATGGGAAGCTTGAAAGGTGTGGCACATGCAGGTGTCAATGGTAATGAGAAAGCGATTGTCGCAGCATCTGTCATGAGGCCCACACAGCTGCGAATTCATAACTTAATTACCCGTGCTCCTGATGAGTATCCTGCTGGTGAAAAGCGGGATATGGAATGCGCTTATGTCGATAACAGTGAAATAATGATTGATAGATTACAAGTGTTGACACACCTAAGGCCGAATTTGACAAAATTGGAAGGGGGACAAAATAATGGGTGAAGCTATCGTTGTAACGTCTGGAAAGGGTGGAGTCGGAAAAACCACCACATCAGCTAATATAGGAACTGCTCTTGCATTGCAAGGAAAAAGAGTGTGTTTAATCGATACAGATATAGGTCTTCGCAATCTTGATGTTGTAATGGGATTGGAAAATAGAATTATTTATGACTTGGTGGATGTTGTGGAGGAAAGATGCAAAATTCATCAAGCGCTGGTTAAAGATAAAAGATTTGATGATTTGCTTTATTTGCTTCCTGCTGCGCAAACAAGTGATAAAACAGCAGTTCAGCCAAAGCAAATGAAGGAGCTTGTCCTTAAATTAAAGCAGGATTATGATTATATAATCATCGATTGTCCGGCAGGGATTGAACAAGGCTATAAAAATGCCGTTGCAGGTGCGGATAAAGCGATCGTTGTTACAACACCGGAAGTATCGTCTGTCCGTGACGCTGACAGGGTTATTGGCCTTTTAGAAAAAGAAGATCATATTGAAAGACCGATGCTTGTTATTAACCGTATTAGAAATCATATGATGAAAAGCGGTGACATGCTTGACATCGATGAAGTAACTTCACATCTTTCCATTGATTTGCTTGGAATAGTAGCAGATGATGATGAAGTCATTAAAGCTTCAAACAGCGGCGAGCCAATCGCACTTAATCCGAACAGCAAATCATCCCTTGCATACCGCAGTATCGCAAGAAGAATTTTAGGGGAAACTGTACCGCTTCAGCACTTAGAAGAAGAATCAAAAGGTGTATTTGCCCGCATTAAAATGTTCTTTGGCGCAAAATAATAAGCTTGCCGACAAACTTAGTTTGTCGGCAGTTTTTTTATTTAGACAATAGCAACTTACAATCATCAGCTGTTAAAAGGAAGGTAATTGATCTAAATTATTTTCCTTAATACCATCAGGTTCACTGCGTATAATATCCCTGCCATACTTATGAAACACGTCGACGTGAGCTAACTTTCCTGCTTTTGCTTCACCCAGAGCAGTAAGGTAATCTAATTCTCTTCCGCTGCTTGTTTTAAAAGCGATAATATCATCATCGTCATTCTTCCGAACAGCTACTATTTGTTCTACTCCCGCATTAATCTCTTCAACAACTTCTAATTGGGCTTGTTCTTCTCCTTGGTGTTTATATTCTTTATAAATTTGTTGAAAGTCTTTTTTATCCATTAACCCACCTCCAAAACATTCTATTATTATGACCTTCAAGCTATCGTTTTATGAATCCGAATAAGAGCAAAATAAAAACAGCTTTACTCAAAGCTGTTTCATTATTTCCGCCAAAAAGTTGTGCAGTCCGCTTTATCAGCAATATTAAATTCAATTAGTTTTTCAAGCAATGAGTAATCAACTGGACTATCCCACTTCATGCGTATTAATTGGTTTGTGTGATCATAGCCAGACTCTTTAATGTCGTTTGTAAACCGCTCGATAACAACCTTTTCAGGAGCTACCGCCATATGATGCTTTGCAATGCTGAAGCCGATTATAAATGTTTCATGATCCGTAAACATCGGCTGCTTCCATGCTACTTTGGGCACTAAATTTGGATATTTTTCTCCTACCCAATTTAATACTTCTTCTGTGCGCTCCCGATGCTGCGGGTTATCAATATTTGCTAAATATTCGGCGAAAACCTCCATGCTATTCCTCCTCTAAAGTATGTAATTAAATGGATGAATCTTGCCCCCTATTATTACTTAGGGGGCTGTTGCTTTCTTATGATTTTACAAGGCGTTTGCGAATATACAAGAATAGGAAAGCAATGATGGCAATCGCAATAATGGCATAAATGATGTTCGAGTAAATGTCCATATAGCCGACAATTGTTTCCCATGAATCACCTACAGCAGCTCCGATTCGAATCAGCACAAAGTTCCATATCAGTGTACCGAGGGAAGTCAACACAAGGAAGATGGCGAAGTTCATTTTTGCCATTCCTGCCGGCAAAGAAATCAAGCTTCTAATCAGCGGGATAAAACGGCAGAAAAAGACAGTCCAATACCCGTATTTTTCAAACCAGCCGTTTGCTTTATGTACGTCTTCTTTTGTCAGTCTTATAATATGTCCCCATTTATCTACTATACTCTCTATCTTTTCCATGTTTAATAGTGTTCCAACCCAATAAAGAATAACAGCACCAAGCACGGAACCGATTGTGGAGACTGCAACAACTCCTAATACTGTCATATCTGTATAGGTTGTCATGAAACCACCGAATGTCAGAATAATTTCGGACGGAATTGGAGGAAAGATATTTTCCAAAGTTATTAGTAATAGTATCCCGATGTAACCAAATTCCTCCATTGTGTGTGTAATCCAATTGTCCATGAAAGACCTCCTTCTAATTAACGATTATGTAAATTGACGTAAGACACTTACGAATCGCTTGCCTTAGCCATTGAATTCCATAAACAGTTACATTAATAATAACAAAATTGCTTGTGATAATGCCAACATTAACAGATAACTTCATGATTTTAGCTAAAGAAAATTATGATTGTCCTGTCATACTCTGTTCAGCCTTTTCATAGAATGGGAGTATTAGGACAAGTGTTAGGGAGGAAAGATTTGTGAGTTCACGGGCAGATGAAATCCGAAGAAGAATCGAAAAGAGAAAGAAAGAACGAGAGAGAATGCAGAAAAATGTGGAGAGAAGGGTTCTTTGGAATGATGAGGAGGAATCTGGCGACCACAATACTTTCTATTTTGAAAACGATAAAAAAGAGGATGATTTTCATCCGCTGTTTCGGAAGGACTTATTTTTATTAAAAATCCTCGGTGCTGCTGTCCTGTTTTTAATAGTGGCAATTGTCGTGAGGAATCAATCTCCTGCCTTTCAAAAAGCTGAAACATCAATAAGACAAGCAATGAATCAGGAGTTTAATTTTGCGTTTGTTTCTAATTGGTATGAGGATCAGTTTGGAAAGCCGCTTGCTTTTTTACCGTCAACTGCAGAGGATGACTCAACTGGAGAAGAACAATTACAGCAGTATGCCTTGTCGGCGTCTGGGAAAATCCTAGAGGACTTTGCTGACACAGGGCAGAGAGTGGCAATTGAAACAGGCATTGACACAAGCGTTCAGGCTTTGAATGAAGGAACAGTTACTTTTATCGGCGAGAAAGAGGGGTTCGGAAACACCGTGGTTATACAGCATAGTGACAAAAGTGAGTCATGGTATGGAAACTTAGAAGAAGTTGATGTGAATATTTATCAATCTGTCAAAAAGGGGAGCAAGGTTGGGTTAGCTTCCGGGTATGGAACAAATGAGACATTAGGCTTGTTCTACTTTGCGATTAAAAAAGACAATGATTTTATCGATCCTATTCAGGTGATTGAGTTTGAATAAGTACCTCCGAGTATTTCAATCCATTTATATACATCCATTCTTATGGGCTGTTATTGGCATAGGCGTCATAACTGCCCATTTTTATGAATTATGTTTGCTGCTGTTCATCATTTTAGTTCATGAACTAGGACACGCAATGGCGGCTGCATCCTTCTCTTGGAGAATTAAACGGATTGCCCTGCTCCCCTTTGGCGGTGTGGCAGAAATGGATGAGCATGGAAACAGACCGTTGAAGGAGGAAGCAATCGTTACAGCAGCAGGTCCAATCCAGCATATATGGATGGTAGGTTTAGGTTATTTGCTTCATGAACAAGGCTTAATGTCTGAATATCTTTTTGACAGCTTTCTAGAATTTAACTTGATGATTTTCTGTTTTAATTTGCTGCCGATCTGGCCTTTGGACGGAGGGAAAATCCTGTTTTTGTTCTTATCTTTAAAGAAGTCATTTCCTGCTGCTCATAAATGGACGCTGCTTTTATCTCTTACAGGCACTATGCTGTTTTTAGTTTGCGTCCTTTTATTTATGCCCGTCAATCTTAATGCCTGGATCATCCTTTTGTTTCTGTGGTTTTCTATTTTTTATGAATGGAAGCAAAGACGCTATATATTCTTGCGGTTTCTGCTGGAGAGATATTATGGCAAGACAAATGAACTTAGAAAGCTAATGCCGATAGAGGTGAAGGAAGAGGAGCTAGTATTTCATGTGCTAGAACGGTTCCATCGCGGCTGCAAGCATCCGATTATTCTGAAAAAAGGCAAGGTGAGTCACTCCTTAGATGAGAATGAAGTGCTTCATGCTTATTTTGCAGAAAAGCTAGTTACGGCAAAAATCGGGGATTTGCTCTACCGGTAAATAAAGAGATGTCTGGTACAATCCAGACATCTCTTTATGCTGCTTCCTTTCATCTAGCTATTTCAGGTACAATAGAAGAATCATGGGAAAAAAGGATGAATGTATTGAAAAAGGTGTTAGTGAATATGAAAACGAGGGAAAAGCGATTTGCTTATCTCCTTGATACTAGACTAGAAAGATTGTATATTCAGCAGCCCCAGCAAAAGTCAGCTGTTGGCAATATTTATGCGGGCTTCGTAACAAAGGTTATACCTGGCATGAATGCTGCATTTGTCGATATTGGAGAAGAAAAAAATTGCTATTTGCAAAAGGATAAGCTCAGCTCCTATTCTGCGGACGATAGGGCATTAGAAGATAAAAAAGGCAGGAGCATCTCCGCATATGTGAAACAGGGTGAAAAGCTGCTCGTTCAAGTTGTCAAAGATGCGACTGGTACGAAGGGGCCGAAGCTGACAGGCATCATTGAACTGCAGAAGGAAAACCTTGTTTATATGCCGCAAGGACGTTACATAGCTGTTTCAAAAAAAATCGCTGACCCCAAAAAGCAAAAGCAAATGCGGGCAATTGGCAAAAAACTGACATCAGCACCAGAAGGTCTCATTTTCCGAACAAGTGCTGCTGATATGCTAGAAGACCAGCTTGCAGCAGAAGTTGATAGTCTACGACAGGAGCATCTCCGCTTAATGCAGAAAGCTGCCAGCACAAAAAGGCCGGCATTGCTGTTAGAAAAGGATGATTTTACAAAAGAGCTGTTTCGGATTTTTGAGCAGATGGAATCTGGAGAGGTGTTTGTAGATGTTCCAGAAGAAGCAAAAGCATGGAGCACTGCATTTCCCCACTTAAAGTTCCACTATCATGCTGATAAAGAAAGTTTATTTTCTGCCTTTCACGTGGACAAAGATATTCAAGATGCCCTGAAGAGAGTTGTATGGCTTGATAAAGGTGCCTATCTTATTATTGATGAAACAGAGGCAGCGACAGTTATAGATGTCAATACAGGTAAATTTGAAGGTAAGCATGATTTAGAGCAGACGGCTTTTGAGGCAAACCGTTTTGCTGCAATAGAAGCGGCAAGACAGCTGAAAATCAGGGATCTTTCAGGGATTATCTTAATAGATTTTATTGATATGCCAAAGGAAAACCAAAAGAAAATTGAAGAAATCATCAAAAATGAGCTGCAGAAGGATAGCAGACAAACGCGTGTGGTCGGCTTTACAGAGCTTGGCATACTACAAATCACCCGCAAAAAAACAATCATTCCATTAGCGGAAGCAGTTAAGACTAAATGTCCAGTCTGTGATGGTACAGGCTCTGTCATGAGTGCAGAAAGTGTGGCATTTAAGCTTGAGCGTGAATTATGGGAATATCAAAGAAGTGACCATGAAATGGTTGAGATTCAAGCAGGAGCCGAGGTTATCAACGTGTTTGCAGGAGAGAACAATGTCCATTTAAAGCGTTTGGAAGAAGCAATCGGCCTTCATATACACTTGGTCGAAGAAGCCTTCGCTCTTCCTCATTATCATATTAAGTATATCGGTCCCAAAAAATAGAGAGCTAGAAACAAAAACGATTGATTGACAGTATCCAAAAATCATGATAGTATTTTAATGTTGTTTGTAGCACCCGCTACGCTACAACCGCTCGGAACAGGTATACATAAGACTTTGTTCATACAAAGCGCCTGTGATTGGCGAGTCTTAGTCTAACAAGGAGGTGCAGTTTAATGTACGCAATTATTGAAACAGGCGGAAAGCAAATCAAAGTTGAAGAAGGTCAAGCTATCTACATTGAGAAATTAAACAGTGAAGCTGGTGAGACAGTTACTTTCGACCGTGTTCTTTTCGTTGGCGGAGAAAATGTAAAAGTAGGAAGCCCAGTTGTTGAAGGAGCTACTGTTACAGCTAAAGTTGAAAAACAAGGCCGTCAAAAGAAAATCATCGTTTTCAAATACAAAGCGAAGAAAAACTATCATAAAAAGCAAGGTCATCGTCAACCGTACACTAAAGTTGTTATCGAAAAAATCAACGCGTAAGGTGTTTGTATGATCGATATTACGATTAACAAAACAGATTCAGGCTTGATTGAATCATTTACGATAAGCGGTCATGCCTTGTTTGCTAATCACGGGAATGATATTGTCTGCGCTGGAGTCTCAGCTGTCTCCATTGGAGCGATTAATGCTGTAATCTCCATTACAGGCATTACACCTGATATTGAGCAAGGCAAAGATGGCGGATTTTTGAGCTGCAGCATACCTGCACATATCGCGGAAGATACCCGAGAAAGAATTCAGCTTCTTTTAGAGGGTATGGTTGTTTCCTTAGAAACGATTGAACGTGATTATGGCAAGCATGTTGCTATCAAATATAATTAAATAGGAGGTGGAACGAATGTTAAGATTAGATCTTCAGTTTTTTGCATCGAAAAAAGGGGTAGGTTCTACAAAGAACGGTCGTGACTCCATTTCTAAACGTTTAGGTGCTAAACGTGCAGACGGTCAATTAGTAACTGGTGGAAGCATTCTTTACCGTCAACGCGGTACAAAAATCTATCCAGGAGTAAACGTTGGTCGTGGTGGCGATGATACACTATTCGCAAAAGTTGACGGAATCGTTAAATTTGAGCGTCTTGGTCGTGATCGCAAACAAGTTAGCGTATACCCAGTAGCACAAGAAGCATAAGTTTCTTATGAAAAGGCTGGCTCTTTTGGAGTCAGTCTTTTATTTTTTCATTCTATTTCAGCACTTAGACAGACAGCATTTATGCTCTCTGTCTAAGTGCTGAAAGAAAAGATTTGCATTTTTTTGCTATATTTTTACGTGTCGTTTCATTTTTTGTTATACTTACATACGAGAAAGTCTTCTGACACTAAATAACCGTGTAGGAGTACGATAATGAACAAAGACTGGGAAAGAATCGAATTTTTGAGACATGTACGCCATGATTGGCTGAATAAAATCCAATTGATTAAAGGAAATATGGCATTAAACAAAAAAGACCGCGTGGAAGAGATTATTGATGATATTATTTTGGAAGCGCAGCAGGAAGCAAAATTGTCCAATTTGGATATCCCTGCTTTTGCGACAAAAATACTGACTTCCAATTGGGAAAACTATTCATTCCGTCTGGAATACGAAGTGCTGAATGATGAAAAGTGTCGATACATAGAAGACTTGGCATTGACTGGCTGGACAAGCCGATTTTTTTCCATTTTGGATGGCAGCATTAAAAAATATCACGATAATCACCTTTCTGTGTCAATTGAGCCCCAATTGGCGGAAACCCGATTGTTTTTTGATTTTAGCGGAATAATAGAAGAGAAACAGCAGCTTATCCATTTTTTACAGGAAGAGCTGCAAGATGGTTTTTACGTGCAAAACAGTGAAATTTCAGATGAGGAATTAACGATAGAGCTGCTAATAAAGCAGCATCCATAAAATTCCCTACATTACTTGTATTTCGATTCATAGGCATACTGCCTAACTAGGAGGAAGTTGTAAAATGTTTGTTGATCAGGTCAAGATATACGTGAAAGGCGGAGACGGCGGAAATGGAATGGTTGCCTTTCGCAGAGAGAAATATGTTCCTAAAGGCGGACCAGCTGGCGGAGACGGCGGTAACGGCGCAGATGTAATTTTTGAAGTGGAAGAAGGCTTGCGTACATTGATGGATTTCCGTTATAAGCGCCACTTTAAGGCACCCCGCGGAGAGCATGGAATGAGCAAAAACCAGCACGGCAAAAACTCTAAGGATATGATTGTTAAGGTTCCACCGGGCACAGTCGTTGCTGATGCGGAAACAGGAGAAACAATTGCTGATTTGACGAAGCACGGCCAGCAGGCTGTAATTGCCCGCGGCGGACGCGGCGGACGAGGTAACTCACGCTTTGCAAGCCCGTCAAATCCAGCTCCTGAGCTTTCTGAAAACGGCGAGCCGGGACAAGAGCGTGAAGTTACATTAGAGCTTAAAGTATTGGCAGACGTAGGGCTTGTTGGCTTTCCAAGTGTCGGAAAATCAACATTGCTTTCTGTTGTGTCTGCAGCAAAGCCGAAAATCGCTGATTATCATTTCACGACAATCGTCCCAAATTTAGGGATGGTAGAAACAGAAGATAGCAGAAGCTTTGTTATGGCTGATTTGCCAGGACTGATTGAAGGTGCACACTCTGGTGTCGGCCTAGGTCACCAGTTCTTGCGCCATATTGAGCGCACAAGAGTTATTGTCCATGTTGTCGACATGGCGGCAATTGAAGGCAGAGATCCTTTCGAAGATTATATTACGATCAATAAGGAGCTCCAGGAATACAATATGCGTCTTTTAGAAAGACCGCAAATTATTGTAGCTAATAAAATGGACATGCCGGATGCAGAAGAGAACTTGAAGGTCTTCAAGGAAAAACTCGAAGAGGATTATCCAATCTTCCCAGTATCTGCCTTAACGAGAACAGGTTTACGTGATTTGCTGTTTGCAGTAGCTGATAAGTTAGAGCACACACCAGAATTTCCGCTTGAGGAAGTCGAGGAAGAGGCTGGAGTTCACCGCGTATTGTATAAGCATGAAGCAGATGAGCGTCAGTTCTTTATTTCTAGAGACTCTGACGGAAGCTTTGTCCTTACTGGGGAAGGAATTGAAAAGCTGTTCAAGATGACTGACTTCTCTAGAGATGAATCTGTGAACAGATTTGCTCGCCAGTTGAGAGGTATGGGTGTGGATGAAGAGCTAAGACAGCGCGGTGCTAAGGATGGAGACATCGTTAAATTAATGGATTATGAATTCGAGTTCATTGATTAATTTTTCCTTTAAGATTATGTAATAAACTAAATTTGCTGACTCCATGGGAATCTTCCCATGGAGGTTTCCCTTTAGCTTAAGAGAGGTTGAGCGAATGAAACAGAATAAGTTGGACCAGCGTTTTTTTCTTGTCCGTGAGGATGTTCTTTCAGAGGCGATGAAGAAAACATTGGAAGCAAAGGAATTGCTGGAACGGGGCAAGGCAGAATCTGTTTTTGATGCAGTTCAAAAAGTCGATTTAAGCAGAAGTGCCTTTTATAAGTACAGAGATACAATTTTCCCCTTTCATACAGTCGTGAAGGAACGTCTGATTACGTTATTCTTTTATATTGAGGATCGTTCAGGTACGCTTTCTAAACTGTTGAATGTTGTTGCATCAGGAGGATGCAATGTATTGACAATCCATCAGACTATACCGCTGCAGGGACGGGCAAATGTGACCCTTTCCTTAAATACAGCTGAAATGGAAATATCCATTGATGCATTACTCGAAAGACTGCGAATGCTTGAGTTTGTCGAGAAAGTGGAAGTTTTAAGCTCAGGAGCATAATCTGCTCCCTTTTTCTTTTTTGAAAAAAGATGCATTTATACAATGAGAATTCAGAATTATACATAAATAGTGCTTTTAAGTTGGAGGAGAAGGAAATTGAAAGTAGGGTATCTAGGACCGAAAGCAACATTTACGAATATAGCAGTAAATAAAATGTTTCCAAATGCAGAGAAGCTTCCGTATATGACAATCCCGAATTGTATGGATGCTGTAATGAAAGGCGAAGTAGAGGCTGCTCTTGTGCCTGTTGAGAACACATTAGAAGGCTCTGTTAATATCACGCTGGATTATTTAATTCATGAGGTGGACATTCCGATTAAAGGAGAAATTACTGTTCCAATTAAACAGCATTTAATGGTGCATCCAAACTTTAAAGACCGTTGGAAAGATGCAGAGGTTGTATTCAGTCACTCCCATGCGATTGCCCAATGTCACCGGTTTTTGCATGCTGAATGGAATGGAATCAGATGTGAAAATACAACATCAACAGCAGCCGCAGCTCAATACATAAAGGAAAATCCCAACCTCGCTGCTGCATCAATCGGCAATGAATTGACTGCAGTTGAATATGGACTTGAAATAGTCAAACGGAATATCCATGATTTTGATAATAACCATACACGCTTTATCATTATTTCCAAAAAGGATACTGCCTTTCAACCGGTTGACTGCATTCATCTTGGCTATAAAACTAGCTTAATGGTCTCCCTTCCTGCCGATGAGTCTGGTGCTCTGCATCAAGTCTTGTCTGCATTCGCATGGCGCAAGCTGAACTTAGTTAAGATTGAATCAAGACCTACTAAGACTGGTCTTGGCAATTACTTCTTTATTATTGACATTGATCGGGAGCTTGATGATGTCCTCATCCCTGGTGCAATGTCCGAACTAGAAGCGATTGGCTGTGATGTAAAGCTGCTCGGATCATACCCGTTTTATGCAGGAGCAAAAAGTTAAGGAGCCCAAAATTGTTGGGCTCCCTTTTTAAATAAATTAGTCTTCTAGTCCAATTAAGAAGCCGGCATTTCGCAATGCAGTTTCGGCATCAATAAGCGCCTCTTTAGAAGGAGCTGTTAATGTGTGTAAATGAATGCCGGACGTCAGCTGTGATAGATAGACAGCATTTGTGCTTTTAATCTTTTTCATAAATTGCTGTACTTCCTTCCGGTTTGACACAAGGATGGAGGCAGTTAAATCACCGTAAACAGGATGTTCGATTTTAACATCTTTTACTGTTACTCCAAAATCCACTATGATATTTAACTCTTCCTCTGTTTTTTCGGGAGGGTGGTTGCAGGCAATGATTTTTTCATGCAGCTCTGGTTTAGATTGCTGCAAATACAAATATCCTTGACTAGTGGCGATAATCGGTTCATTTTTTGCCTTCAGCAAGGTAATATCTCCGACAATAATCTGTCTGCTGACACTTGTCAGCCGTGACAGCTCGCTGCCTGTAAAAGGACGGTTATTTTCTTTAAGCAAGGATAGTATAAAGCTTCTTCTTTCCTCTCCAAGCATTTTTTCCATGTAATTCCTCCTTCATAATCTTTCTTAAATGGATATAAGCTTGCTATATATCGTTTTAAGGCATTTTAAATGATATTTTCAGGTATCTTGTCCTATTTTACCAAACTATTTGCTGTGACCGCCATCAATATCAATTTTTCCTTATAAACACTGATAATGCGGCAATATACTGTCAAAGAACATTTCTAAAGACAGCACATAATTACTGAGAAAAGCGCATAAATTTTTCTGAAGAACAATAACACTTTTTCCGCGACAACATAGACTATATGGACATATGCATAGGAGGGAATCTATAGTGAAGATCCATATCGTACAAAAGGGGGATACTCTTTGGGAAATCGCCAAGAAGTATGGCGTTAACTTTGAAGAGTTGAAAATGTTAAATTCCCAGCTAAGTAATCCAGATATGATTATGCCCGGTATGAAAGTTAAAGTTCCGACTGCTGGCGGCAGTATAAAAAAAGAAGCGCCAATAGCAGGTATGAAGAAGGAGCAGCCAATCATAAAGGAACAGCCAATCATAAAGGAACAACCGATAGTGAAAGAGCAGCCAATCATAAAAGAACAGCCAATCATAAAAGAACAGCCTAAAAAAGAAATGCCGAAAAAAGAAAAACCGAAGGAAAAGCCGTATACTCCAAAAATGCCTACACCAATTATTCCAGAAATTGATATTCACAATTATTATTCCATGAATATGACAAATATTGATGTAGAAGTGGATATTGAAGAAAAACCTGTCCCGCCAAAGCCTGTAAATATTGTACCTGTAAAGGAAGAACCAAAGGCAGAGGTCTGTCCGCCGATTATTCCATATCAGCCATATTGTTATGAAATATCGCCAATGATGCCAGGTTCAGGCTTCCCGCCAGGTGTATGCATTCCAGAAGGAGTTCCGATGGATTATTATCCTGTCCAACATGCTAGCATGCCAGGGGCGATGCCGATGCAGGGAATCAAACATAAATGGGAAGAATCTTCATCTTCTTATGCGTCGCCATTCACACCAGCAGCACAACCGTTTCAACATGCAAATATTGGCACAAATCCAGTAGCTGGTCATAAAGAGATGCCAGTCCAGCAGCCGTTTCAACATGGACTTCAGCCAATGCACCATAATCACATGCACTCTTCTTATGATATGCATGAATCGTCTTCTGATTATGCAAATGTTGCTCCAGCATCATACCAAGCACCGGTTCAGCTTCCATATCAGGAGGATTGCGGCTGTGGCGGGCCTGCTGTGCCATACCCAGGTCAAGTTTATGGCAGTGACCAATTCGCTCCTGGTACAGCAGGAATGCAGCAAGGCTTTAATCCAGGAATGGGAATGGGTGGCGAAATGGCATTCGGAGGAATGCCAGGAATGCAACAAGGCTTCGATCCAGGAATGATGGGAGGCCAGCCGCCATTTGGAGGAATGCCGGGCGGAGATCAATTCGCTGAAATGCCAGGAATGCAGCAAGGCTTTAACCCAGGAATGATGGGAGGCCAGCCGCCATTTGGAGGAATGCCGGGCGGAGACCAATTCGGAGGAATGCCAGGAGGGCAGCAAGGCTTTAACCCAGGAATGATGGGAGGCCAGCCGCCATTTTCGGGAATGCCGGGCGGAGACCAATTCGGAGGAATGCCAGGAGGGCAGCAAGGCTTCAACCCAGGAATGATGGGAGGCCAGCCGCCATTTTCGGGAATGCCTGGCGGAGACCAATTCGGAGGAATGCCAGGAGGGCAGCAAGGCTTTAACCCAGGAATGATGGGAGGCCAGCCACCATTTTCGGGAATGCCGGGTGGAGACCAATTCGGAGGAATGCCAGGAATGCAGCAAGGCTTCAACCCAGAAATGGGCGGCTTACCAATGACAGGAGGTCCAGGTTATCCATTTGGAGGTACAATGCCTGGTGGCTTTATGCAAGAACCACCATACCCCCAAGGTGCGCTAGGAAACGTGCCAATGCAAAACACTATGGGTGAGATGGGCACTGGAATGCCTGGGATGCAAGGAATGCCAAGCGGAACTGCAGGAGCTCGTGATGTAATGGGATCTCCTATATTTGGACCAGGCGGCAATGCGCCAATCTTTGCACCTCCATTTCAAGGAAATGGTCAGCCCCCATTAGTTCATCCGTATGGAATTAATGAGGTAACTCCATTTGGCATGCCTCGTTATTTAGACGAAAGCAGCGATTATGAAAATTAATAGTAGAGGAGACGATGATTCAGTCTATCGTCTCCTCGCTTTATTACAAAATAAGCTGCCTTATCCAGTAAAGGATTTGAAACGCATCCGCAAACAAGTATATTTGGTAGTGACAGATTATGCTTGGCTAATCCTTAAAGAGTTCCCAAGCTATAAAAAACTAAAAATCCAAGAGGCATTCACAAACTCGCTTCACTATGAAGGATTTCATGCAACCTATCGCTTCTTCTCTTTTGAACAAGATCCTATTATTATTGATAACCGAATATATGGCTGCATTGAATACATACCTGGAAGCCTTAAGCCTTTCTCCTATATGGATAAAGACAGCAGAAACGAGGCTTTATCGTTAATGGGCCATTATTATAATTGCACAGAAAGGCTAGTCGATACTTATCGATATATTTTGCCTGACTTTGATATTTTTGAAAAGTGGTCAGAAAGAGGTAACCAGTTTAAGCTAAACTTGCCTGTTGCCGCCCAATTTTTAAAAGGAGACATTCTCCAAGAATTAAATGGTTGGATAGATTGGTCTCTATATCATTTGGAAAGAGAAAGAGACAATATTAAAAACCAAAAAAAAGTGATTTTGCATGGAGATGTTGCACATCATAACTTTCACCGCGGCCTTAATGGAGAGCTGTATTTAATTGACTTTGACCTTATTAGTATTGGACCTAAAAGCATGGATTATTTACAATATGCCAATCGGATTTTGCCGCTAATTGGGTGGTCACATCATCAGCTTCAAAAAATAAGCTTGCTTCAGCCATTTTTAAATGAAAGATCCTTTTTAATTGGGCTTGCTTTTCCTACAGATGTACTGCGGGAATGGAACAGGATTATTAGACAAAACAAGCTTAATAATGAGCTGGCCAGAAACCATGTAGTAGAGCTTACAGAGCAGCAATTCTCCAAAAGAAGAAAATTTGTGCAAAAAATGATGAAGTTAGCAGACCGCTTTCAATAGCTTTCCCTATCTTGATTAAACGAAAATGCCTATACTTAACAGCATGAAAGGTTCCTGATTCGCAGAAAATAATTTTGAGCTTTATTTGCTCAAAATGAATTGTGAAAGGGAGTATGCGAAGGATGAAGTGGATGAAAGCGGCAGCTCCATTTACGCTGTCTCTCATGCTGTTGACAGGGTGCGCCAATACGGACCAGGATTTAAATAATAGTGAAAATGATATACCCCTAGGCTATTACTCAAACGAAAGACATGAACAGGAGAGTACAGGGAATGCAAGGGTGTTAGGCAATCAAGATAATGACGGACCTTTGACAGAGGCAATGGACCACACCTTTGGATTAGAAGGGCAGCAAAACCGTGCTAATGCGAGCAATATAAATGATCAAACATCGCTTGGCAATAACGAGGAAAGCTACAATACAGAACTTGCAGACAAGATTAACAATGCTGCCTTAAAAGTAAAAAATGTAAAAGATGTTCGAACTGTTGTTTATAATGATAATGTGTTAGTGGCATTAGAAGTAAATAACAGAAAAACAATCACTACTACTAAAGCAGATGTCAGAAAAAATATAGGCAGTTATATAAAGGGAAAAGAAACATCCATTGTAACAGATAAAGGGATTTTTCTTAATATAGATAGTATTAATAAAGGAATTCGCAAACGTCTTCCTGAAAAAACGATAGACAGGAATAAACGTAATATTATTAAAAAAGCAGATCCAACAAGCAATTTATAAATAAAAAGCTGATTTTAAAAGAAGTTTCTTTTAAAGTCAGCTTTTTTTGTGAAAGTGAGATTTATTAATAAATGTTCTTAATTAATAACATTTTACAGGCAAAAGAGGCAATTGAATCTTATAATTGTTCGATATAATGAAAAAATACAAAGATTTTCCTTTCCATAATGAAATGTTTGCTTTATAATGAAAGAAACATTCGTTATAGAGAACAATTGAAGAACGTAAGGTGGAGGGACAAATCGTGAAGGTACTTGTGACTGGGGGAGCCAGCAATAGCATGGCATTTGAAGTGATCATGAAGCTTATAAAAAAGGGGATAGATGTAGTAATTGCCGATAACTGTGAATGGAAGTTCACATCTCCGTTCCACAGTAATATTACTTATTATCATACAGCGCTTGATAAGGAGCTTTTAACACCTATTTTACAAAAGGAAAAGGTAGAAGTTGCACTACATTTCAAAAGTGAACCTATCACATCAAATAAAATAAAAGACTCCTTCGACCAGTCGGAAGAGAATATTCACACAACGATGCATGTACTCGAAGCTTGTGCGGAAGCTAAAGTGAAAAAGGTGATTTTTCCTAGTACGATCTCTGTTTATGGCAATCAATCAGATGTGGCTGTGGAAGATTCATTTTTAGACCCTATTCTTTTTGAAGGCCTTTCGAAAAAAGTGGAAGAGAAATATGTCATGCATTATCACAAGCTTTACGGCTTGGACTTTTCTATTTTAAGGTTCGCTGATATATATGGAATAGATAATGGCGGATATATAGCAGAAAATATCGAGAGAGCAATAGATGGACATGCACCCCTTATCAATGGAACAGGACAAGAACTGCGAAACTTTCTTTATATCGATGATGCTGTCGATGCTATTTTAGCTGCTTTAACTAATGGAGATAATCAGGTCATAAATATTGCAGCAGACTCTATGCACAGTTTGGAAGAAGCGGCGGTTTGTGTAAGTGAGACGGTTGGAAAGTTAGAGCCGGTTTATGATAGAGAAGAGGAGACATTAGTTTCCACTTGCCCTGTATCGACTCATAAAGCAAAAGAACTATTAGGCTGGGAAGCAAAAATCCCGCTGTGGGAGGGGCTGCAAAAAACCTTAGAGAAAACCGAGGTAAGAAAGCATTTTTAAAGTTTGTTATTTTGTAAAAAATTTATTCGCATGTTTTTAGATAATATGGTGAGACTAATAGGGAATTTAAGTTTGTTCTAGTAAGTTAAAGAGGTGGTTCATAATGAAAACCAGATTCCTTTTATTGTTCTCTATTCTTCTTATCATTCTATTATCTGCATCTCCCGGGTGGGGAAATGGAGCTCATGCACAGTCTCCGAAGAAGTTTTCTGTTATGTTGCAGAGAGTATATTTGGACGGGGAAGTTAGTGAAGAGTGTGTAGAGGAAACAATATGGTCGATGGAAGATTTCTGGTCTAAATATGAGAATTGGCAGCTGGTGAATATGGATAGTCACCAATTTGTCTTTAGACAGGAAATGGACGATATTTCTCCATTGCTTAAAGCGAATGGCTATTTCGGAGTATCAGCAGAAGGCGTTTTAGGCGTTTATAATGGTAAGCCGAATAAGTCGAATATTATTCAATCCTTCTTCCAAATAGATTTGGAGAAGCTGGAATCAAAGCAGCAAAAAAATCTGCAAAATGGGATTCCGATTAAGAATAAAAACCGCTATGTGGAAGTGCTTGAGACATTTAAAAATCTTGATACAAACAATCAAGCAAATTAACAATGGATAGTCAAACAGGCTAATCGAAAGAATGGGGAAACTTTCGATTGCCTAAAAAGTCTTATTAGGAGCCTTTAAAACCATTATTTTTAAAAGTGGTTTTTTTGTGTTTTATAAAAGCTATTTTTTTGGAATTTTACGAAAATATCTTATATGGTAGTTTTTCTTTATTGTATGCTAAAATAGTCTTTATAGCTTTAATAAGGGAGCGAAAAGGATTTGTACGAATATATTAAAGGGAAAATAGAGTATATTGGACCTGAATACATAGTGGTTGAAAATAATGAAATCGGTTATCAAATTAAGACTCCGAACCCATTCTCTTTTTCTTCCTTATCAAACCAGAAAATCACTGTTTATACGTATCATTATGTAAGAGAAGATATTATAAGCTTATATGGTTTCCGGTCAAAGGATGAAAAGACATTATTTATAAAGCTGCTTAATGTTTCTGGTATCGGACCAAAGGGCGCTCTTGCTATTCTGGCTTCAGGACAGCCGGATCAAGTAATTTCTGCTATTGAAAATGAGGATGAGGCATTTCTTGTGAAGTTTCCTGGTGTCGGCAAAAAGACAGCAAGACAAATGATTCTTGACTTAAAAGGGAAGCTGTCAGATATCATGCCGGATTTCTTTCCAGACTTGTTCAATGTGGAAGAAGTGGAACAGAAAAAAGCTGGCGAGTCTCTTCTTGATGAAGCACTGCTTGCATTGTCTGCGCTCGGATACACGGACAGAGAGGTTAAAAGAGTTATACCACAATTGAAAAAAGAACAGCTTACAACAGACGAATATATCAAACTGGCGTTAAAGCTGCTGCTTAAGTAATCGGAGATATCTTTTAAGGAGAGGAGTGGAATATGTTGGATGATCGCATCGTATCTGGAGAAGCCGATTCATTAGAAGTTTCCTTTGAACAAAGTTTGCGTCCCCTTCAATTAAAAGAGTATATCGGTCAGGATAAAGTCAAAGATAATTTGGAAGTGTTTATTAAAGCTGCTAAATTTAGGGAAGAAGCCCTTGACCATGTCCTTTTATATGGACCGCCAGGCTTAGGAAAAACAACATTGGCAACAATTATCGCTAATGAAATGGGCGTTAATATCAGGACGACTGCCGGACCGGCAATTGAAAGGCCGGGTGATTTGGCCGCCATCCTCACCGCCCTTGAGCCTGGAGATGTTCTTTTTATTGATGAAATACATCGGCTTCCCCGAGCTATCGAAGAGGTACTTTATCCAGCCATGGAAGATTACTGCCTCGATATTGTGATTGGAAAAGGGCCTAGTGCAAGATCTGTGCGCCTTGATCTGCCGCCGTTTACACTAGTTGGTGCAACGACAAGAGCTGGCTCCGTATCTGCGCCGCTGCGAGACCGTTTCGGCGTCTTGAGCAGGCTTGAGTATTATCAAGAGGAACAGCTGAAAAGTATTGTCGTTCGTACGGCACAAGTGCTCCAAGTAGATATACATGACGGGGCTGCATGGGAAATCGCGCGAAGGTCGAGAGGAACACCGAGGATTGCAAACCGATTGCTGAGAAGGGTCAGAGACTTTGCTCAAGTAAAAGGTGATGGAAGTATTACGGAAAAACTTGCCCATGATTCTTTAGAACTTTTGCAAGTCGACCGTTTAGGTTTAGACCATATTGACCATAAATTATTAATAGGTATGATTCATAAATTTAGAGGCGGTCCTGTCGGTTTAGAGACAATTGCAGCGACGATCGGGGAAGAGGCGCACACGATTGAGGATGTGTATGAACCGTATTTACTGCAGATTGGTTTTCTGCAGCGGACACCTCGAGGCCGTGTCGTTACCGATTTAGCCTATGAGCATTTAAATATTACCAAAGAAGTATAACGAATCATGGCACGCTCATTATAGCCATGATTCCAGTTTGAATACAATAGTTTTTAAAAGAGAAAAGGTGAAGTATAGTGAAAGTAGATTTATTTGATTTTCATCTGCCAGAAGAATTGATTGCACAAGTGCCTTTAAAGGATAGGACTAGCAGCAGGCTAATGGTGGTAGATAAGGAAACAGGAAGCTTAGAACACCGTACATTCAAGGATATTATTGAATACATAAACCCAGGAGATTGCCTTGTTCTTAATGACACGAGAGTATTGCCTGCAAGACTGCACGGAGAAAAGGAAGATACAGGTGCGCATATTGAGGTCCTTCTTCTTAAACAGCAAGAAGGAGAGCAATGGGAAACATTAGTGAAGCCTGCAAAGCGTGTTAAGAAGGGGACAGTTATCTCCTTTGGCGACGGTAAGCTGAGGGCTGTTTGTAAAGAAGAGCTTGAACATGGTGGCAGAATTCTTGAGTTTGTTTATGATGGAATCTTTTACGAAATTCTCGATGAGCTTGGCGAAATGCCGCTGCCTCCATACATAAAAGAAACGCTGGACGATCAAGACAGATATCAAACGGTATATGCTAAGGAAAGAGGATCGGCTGCTGCACCAACTGCCGGCCTTCATTTCACAGAGGAGCTGCTAGAGGAGCTTAAGCAAAAAGGAGTTCATATTGCATTTATCACATTGCATGTTGGTCTTGGCACATTCCGTCCAGTGAATGTGGAAGATATTGATAAACATGAAATGCATGCAGAGTTCTATCAGATTACTGCAGGCACCGCTAAGCTGCTAAATAAGGTGCGGGAAAGTGGCGGGCGTATTTTGTCTGTCGGCACAACTTCCACACGCACATTAGAGACAATTGCCACAGCAAATGACGGTCAATTTGTGGAAAGCAGCGGCTGGACAAGCATTTTTATATACCCAGGATATGAGTTCAAAGGGATTGACGGCATGATCACTAATTTCCATTTGCCAAAATCGACGCTTATCATGCTAGTAAGCGCACTTGCCGGCAGGGAACATATTCTTCATGCATATGAGACTGCTGTTAAAGAACACTACCGCTTCTTCAGCTTTGGAGATGCTATGTTCATCCGCTAAAAAGCAGCAGCTGCAAATTCTTATTGGTGGATTTTTAAATAAAGGAGATTTTACATTGACTGCAATACGTTATGAATTAATTAAGACGTGTAAACAAACAGGAGCAAGGCTTGGTATCGTGCACACTCCGCACGGTTCCTTTGAAACTCCTACATTTATGCCTGTCGGTACATTGGCGACAGTAAAAACGATGGCGCCAGAAGACTTGAAGACTATGGGTGCAAATATTATCTTGAGCAATACGTATCATTTATGGCTCCGCCCTGGTCATGAAATTGTGAAAGAGGCGGGAGGCCTGCACAAATTCATGAATTGGGACAAAGCGATTTTGACTGATTCAGGCGGTTTCCAAGTGTTCTCATTAAGTGATTTCCGCAAAATTGAGGAAGAGGGAGTTCATTTTAGAAATCACCTAAATGGAGATAAGCTGTTCCTTTCACCTGAAAAAGCGATGGAAATCCAAAATGCGTTAGGTTCAGACATTATGATGGCATTTGATGAATGTCCGCCATATCCTGCAGAGTATGACTATATGAAAGCATCGGTAGAGCGTACATCAAGATGGGCTGAGCGTTGTTTGAAAGCACATGGCAGACCAGAGGACCAAGGCTTGTTCGGAATCATCCAAGGTGGAGAATATGAAGAGCTGCGCAAACAGAGTGCAAGAGATCTTGTATCTTTAGACTTCCCAGGCTATGCAGTCGGCGGCCTTTCTGTCGGCGAGCCGAAGGATGTTATGAACCGAGTGCTTGAGTTCACAACACCATTAATGCCGGATAATAAGCCGCGTTACTTAATGGGTGTTGGTTCACCTGATTCCTTAATAGATGGGGCAATCAGAGGGATTGATATGTTTGACTGTGTTCTTCCGACACGCATTGCCCGCAACGGCACATGCATGACAAGCGAGGGCAGACTTGTAGTGAAAAACGCAAAATATGCTAGAGATTTCGGGCCGCTTGACCCGGAATGCGACTGCTATACATGCAAAAACTACAGCCGAGCTTACATCCGTCATTTAATCAGATGTGATGAAACTTTCGGAATAAGACTTACATCTTACCATAATCTCTATTTTCTGTTAAACTTAATGGAGAATGTCAGACAAGCGATTCGTGAAGATCGATTGGGGGACTTCAAAGAAGAGTTTTTCGAGCGCTACGGCTTCAATAAGCCAAATGCTAGAAACTTTTAAATAGAGAATTTGAAAGGAGGGGAAATGAATGCAAAACATTATGGGGCTACTACCATTTATTTTAATGTTTGTTCTATTCTACTTTTTGCTTATCCGTCCGCAGCAAAAGCGTCAAAAAGCGGTAAGGCAAATGCAGAGTGATTTGAAAAAAGGGGACAAGATTGTCACGATTGGCGGACTTCATGGCACAGTCGATGCAATCGATGAAGGCACTGTTGTTCTTAAGTCTCCAGACGGAAGCCGTCTGACTTTTGACCGCAATGCAGTTCGTGAAGTTCTGGAATCTTCCAGCACTGTCCTGGACAAAGCATAATACAAATAGCTGGAAGCAAGTTTTGCTGCCAGCTTTTTTTAATGTAAAGTTATTCTCCATTAAGATTTCGAAAGATTAACTCCTAATATGCCGCCCATCATCGCGATCAGCGTATAGCAAACATGGTAAATGAACTGCTCGAAAGTAAAGAGCTGATCCAAGCCTAAAAAGCTGAACAAGAACACTATCAGGAAATAAATCAAGCCTGTTATCCCCCCGAGAAACCAGCCCTTTTGCTTACCTTTCCCACCAGATATAAACCCTCCTGCAAACAAAGTAATAAACGACACAGCAGTGATTATGTATTGCAAGGATGCTTCCTGAAGGGAAGTGAATCTCAGCAGCAAGGAAAAGACAATGCTGCTTGTAATAAATAGGGTAAAGATCGCTATCAGGCCATATAATACAGCACTGCCGACATTTTTGCTTTCTTCGATCTTGAACCTCTCCTTTCAACCATTTTCTTTTTTAATGAGACAATCTTGGAGTTTCATACTAGTACAAGCATATTCGCCAACTGTCCTAAATAGAATCATGAATTTGATTACTTCGCATAAAAATCATCGGCGAGAAGAAACTAAAAAGGTTGTTTATTCGAAAAGAAATACTTTTGGGAGGGAATATAATGGAGGAGTATATTGTCATTCTGCTGAGGACTCTATTGCTTTATGCCATCATCGTTCTCGTTTTCCGCATGATGGGTAAACGGGAAATAGGGGAGTTAAGCATTCTTGACTTAGTTGTATATATTATGATTGCAGAAATTGCTGTTGCAGCGATTGAAGATATTAAAACAGAGCTTGTTCCTACTATTTTGCCAATATTTATTCTGCTTCTGATTCAGATTGGTCTGGCAGCTCTTTCCCTTAAAAGTAAAAAAATTAGAGATTTGATTGACGGGAAACCAACCATCATTATCAATAAAGGGAAAATTGATGAAAAAGCAATGCGTTCCCAGCGCTACAATATGGACGATTTACTCCTGCAGCTTCGCGAGAAGGATGTTCGTAATGTTGCTGATGTTGAATTTGCGATATTAGAAACGTCTGGAAAGCTGTCTGTTTTCGAAAAGGAGCCGAACAAATCAGGCGTTACCATTCCTTTAATAATCGATGGGGTCATTCAAGAGGCAAGTCTTAAAGAAATTGGAAAAAGTCATGGCTGGTTACAGCAGGAGCTGAAGAAACAGGGGCATCTAAAGATAGATAAGATATCCTTCTGCAGTTTCCAGGATGATAAATTTTATATTGATTATTTTGACGAAAAATGAGGCAGAGTCAAGACTCTATCCTCATTTTCCTGTCAATATGGGACCGATCCACGGAATCCGTCTAATATCTTCTTTTTTAATGAGCTTAAAAACAAAAAGCAAAATCAGGTACAACAAGCTAATGATAATTGTATCTGCTGCCACCATTAACACAAGGCTGTCTATCCAGCTTAAGTTAGCCAGAAATGCTCCAGCATAGCCGGAAATAAAGATGACAGCAAGCATTTTGGCGTAATCTTTTACATAAATAGAAAATCCTATAGATTTAGTTATAGTAGCGAAATGAAGCAATGTTGTGAGAACAAAGCCGACTATTAAAGCAATGGCTACCCCGTAAATACCGAACTCCGGCCTGCTGGCAAGAAGGAGAATAACGGCTGTTTTCACAGCTGCTCCGATAAAACTGTTTATCATCGCAGCCCTTGCCAAGTTAAGCGCCTGCAGTGCTGCTTGAAGCGGTCCTTGATAGTAGTTCAAGATAAAAAATGGTGCCATCAGCAAAATAAAGGTTGTCCCCTTTGTGCTGCCATACATGACGGTCATTAAAGGCTCTGCCAATGCATACAGCACAATCACAGCAAGTCCGCCTGTCATGAACGTGAACCTTAACGCTTGCTGCAGCAAATAATCTATCGTTTGCTTTTGATTGCTAGCATTGGCTTCACTTATGGCAGGAACAAGCGATGTGGACAGTGATTGTGTGAAAAACGAAGGAAGCATCAAAAGAGGCAGTGCAAATCCTGTTAACACTCCGTATTGCTTCGTAGCATTGACGGCAGTAAGCCCAGCGATAGCCAAGCTTTGCGCCACCACAATAGGCTCTAAAAACCATGCAATACTCCCAATCATTCTGCTTCCTGTAGTAGGAAGGGCAATTTGCATAAGCTCGTTAAAGGTGGTTTTCCCTTTCACTATATACTGCAAGAATTTGTTTCGAAGGGAAAAGCTCTTTTTCCATTTGAAAGAGGCGAGCAAGTAAAGAAGAGAAGCCAATTCTCCAATAACCCCAGCGAGCATCGCTCCTGTAGCAGCATATTCAATTCCCATAGGCAAGAATGCTTTCGTAAGAACAGCTATTAACGTGATGCGGATAACTTGTTCAATTACCTGTGAAACAGCTGCCGGCTTCATCGTTTGTTTCCCTTGGAAATATCCTCTTAGAACAGAAGAGACAGCGATGACAGGAATAATCGGTGCGATGGCCATCATTGGCACTAGTGTTCTTCTGTCATTAAATAATGTTTCAGCCAAATATGGAGCAAGCAAATATAAAAGCGGTGTAAAAACCAATGCAAGTCCAAGTGTCGTTGATAAAGAAACGACAAGTATGGATTTGACTTTGCGCTGATTCCCTTCCGCATATGCTTCTGCCACGTTTTTTGAAATGGCGACAGGCAGTCCAAGTTGAGTGATGGTCACGACTAAAATGAGTGTGGGATATACCATCATGTACAGCCCGACTCCATCTTCCCCTATAAATCGGGCAATAACGATGCGATTGATAAAACCTAAAACTCTAGTGATCAGTCCTGCTGCTAGCAGTATAATGGTGCCTTTCAAAAACTTAGACATTCTATTTCCCTGCCTTCTCAAATAACGAATAATGCTATACAATTAACTATATGCATTCATGTGGACAAAGCATGACAAGTATATAAAGGAATTTGAAAAGAAGCAGAGATTGGATCGAAAAGGAACTATTGCCTTTCATCATGAAAAACGTAAGAGGTTTATGATAAGAGGAAAAGGACCATCATGTTAAAGGAGCTGTTTGAAAGATGCCATCTGAGCATTTGTATGATCATTTTCGCCATCAAGTGAAGCCAGCGCTGAAGAGCAAGCTGGAGGAATTTCATCTACTGGGCTATGACACTATAGATGAGAACGAACTATGGTTCTTCTTAACGAAGAAAAAGTGGAAGAAAACCTCAACGGACTACAGGATTGCAGAAATTGTTCAAGATGTAATGAATGTTAAAGTATTAGACTTCATGAATTTTGCCACAGTGGAAGCCTACAAGGCAGACGACTATTTCTCTGTGCTTTCAGAGGAGGAAAAAAAGGAGCTGCTAAAATAACCTTTACATACAGAGCATTTGTGAATTTTTTGTGAAGAAGTTCGATAATTTTTAGTACAAATTGACAGCACTCATAAACTGTTTCATAATGTTTTATTATAGAAAGAAAATGTTTAATTAACGAAGAATTCATGAACAAATTCTGTAATGAATAGTGCTTGCCGTCCTGTCAAGCTGTCAGGATGGCTTAAGCTTGTCAATAGGTGTAATCATATGTACGCCTTTTTAGAACGAGGAGGAAAAATACATAATGGTAAAGCGGAGCAGAATAGTTGCCTTCCTATTAATTGTAGTTGTCTTTGCAGGATTGATGGGAGGAACAACAAATAATATTTTAAAGGATATTAAACTTGGTCTTGATCTCCAAGGTGGTTTTGAGGTTCTTTATAAAGTAGAACCAATAGATGGGAAAAAGATTAATACGGATATTCTTAACAGTACGGCTCAAGCCTTAGATAAGCGAATCAACGTGCTCGGTGTCAGCGAACCAAGCATTCAAATCGAAGGAAAGGACCGCATCCGTGTACAGCTAGCAGGCATAACTGATCAGAATAAGGCACGGGAATTGCTGTCGACAGAAGCGAACCTGTCGTTCCGTGATGTTAACGATAAAAAGCTGATGGATGGTTCTGACTTAGTACAAGGCGGAGCTGAACAGGTATTTGATGAATATGGTAAACCTAGTGTTTCCTTAAAGCTGAAGAGTGCTGAGAAATTTAAGGACGTAACGACAGAAGTGCTTGGAAATCCGCTTGTCATCTGGCTCGATTATGAAGAAGGCGATTCCTATGCGGAAGAAGCAACAAAAGCTGATCCTAAATTCCTGTCTAACCCAATGGTAAGCAGTGTATTGAACACAGATACCGTTTCGATTACAGGGAACTTTACGATTGAAGAAGCGAAGACATTGGCTGAGCTTCTGGATGCGGGAGCTCTTCCTGTTAAGCTGACTGAGGTTTATTCAACAAGCGTTGGAGCCCAGTTTGGTGACCAGGCTCTTAAAGAAACAGTATTTGCCGGCATTGTTGGTGTTGGACTTGTGTTCTTGTTTATGCTGTTCTACTACCGTTTGCCAGGCTTAATTGCAGTCATCACCCTGTCTATATTCGTATACTTAAATCTGCTTGTTATTGATTTAATTAACGGGGTACTGACACTGCCGGGAATTGCCGCCCTAATACTTGGTGTCGGTATGGCGGTTGACGCCAATATCATCACATATGAACGGATTAAGGATGAACTTAAAGTAGGGAAAACACTGAAATCGGCTTACCAAGCTGGTAACAAAAACTCAATATCCACCATTATTGATGCTAACCTTACAACGATTCTTGCGTCCGTTATCTTATTTGCATATGGTACAAGCTCTGTTAGAGGATTTGCGACATTGCTGATTGTCAGTATTCTAGTGAGCTTTATCACGGCAGTATATGGGACAAGATTGTTGCTTGGGCTTATTGTTAACAGCAAAGCATTCAACAAGAGACCGTCATGGTTTGGTGTCAATAAGAAGGATATTAAGCATATTGGCGAAAACTACGATACACTTACATTGCCGACGAAATTTGACCGTATTGACTTTGTAAAATACAAAAACGTATTCTTTGGAATATCAAGCGTGCTTGTTGTTGTAGGTATCATTGTTATTGCTGTGTTTAGACTTAACCTTGGCATCGACTTTGCAGCGGGTTCACGGGTGGAAATAAGCTCTGAGAAACCATTGACAACAGAAGCGGTTCAAGCAGATATGGATGCTCTTGGCATTACAGCAGATGATATCACTATTTCTGGTGAAAATAATGACAGAGCTGCAATCCGCATAAAAGGGGATATGAGTCAAAGCAAAGTCGCAGAACTTAAAACGACTCTGCATGATAAATACGGCTCCGATCCGAATGTCAGCACCGTATCACCTACAGTCGGAAAAGAGCTGGCCAAAAATGCGTTCTATGCCATCATTTTAGCATCACTAGGGATAATACTTTATGTAACAATCCGTTTTGAAATATATATGGCATTAGCAGCTATTATCGCCCTGCTTCATGATGCATTCTTTATCATTGTCATCTTCAGCTTTACAAGGCTTGAAGTTGATATTACATTTATCGCGGCAGTACTTACGATTGTCGGGTATTCTATTAACGACACGATTGTTACGTTCGACCGTATCCGCGAAAACCTTGTGAAAAAGAAAAGAATTACGACTGCGAAGGAAATCAAAGATATTATCAATACAAGTATCCGCCAAACATTTACACGCTCCCTCAATACAGTTCTCACAGTTGTTATCTGTGTAATTGCTTTGTTGATTTTTGGAAGCGAGTCAATCCGAAACTTCTCATTAGCTTTATTGATTGGTTTAATTGGCGGTGCATACTCTTCTATCTTTATCGCATCCCAGTTATGGTTTGTATGGAAGAAAAAAGAGCTTAAGAAAAAAGGCGTTCTGATTACGGTTAAAGAAAAACGTGTAAGTTCAGATGAGCCGCAAGTATAAGTTTGATTTAAGACAGGTCCTTGATTGAAGGACCTGTCTTTTTAGTTTAATACCTGCATATTATGGGAAAGTTATAGGGAAGGACTTAGTATTGGAGGTAGCTTATGAAAATCCAATGGAACTTATTATTTGGCATTGTTTTTGCACTTATAGTAGCTGTTTTTGCTGTGATAAATGTTGATTCTGTTACAGTGAACTATTTATTTGGAACAGGAGAATGGCCGCTCATTCTCGTAATTCTAATCTCCGTATTGCTGGGAGGACTTATGATAGGCTCTGCTGGCTTGATAAAAATTTATTCGTTGCAGAGAAAATGGAAGGCTGCAGTTAAGGAAAACGAGTCACTTCAATTGCGGCTGCAAGAGCTTGAACCAGTACAAGCTGGTGAGGCAGAACCAGTAGAGACAATAGCTGCTCCAACAAAATAATTTCACACACAAAAAAGCTTATGCTCAGCAATGGCATAAGCTTTTTTGTGTGTAATCAAAGTCTGTTTCTTCCACTATCAAACATTGAAAGGATTAACTCATACTTGTATAATGATAGATTGAGGTGATAAGATGCTTCATCCTAAATCTAGATGGATTACAGAAAAGAAAAATAATGATAATGCTGCAATACTTGCAGACCAGTTAAAAATCACACCTCTTGTAGCAAGTTTACTCGTAAACAGAGGGTATGATAGCCTTGAAAAGGCAAAAGCATTTTTATACAGCATAGATGAGTTTCATGACCCATTTTTAATGAAGGGCATGGATATAGCAGTAAACCGCATAAAGCATGCCATCGATAAACAAGAGCCAATCCTTATATTTGGCGACTATGACGCAGATGGTGTAACAAGCACCACTGTTATGATGAAAACATTGGAGGATCTAGGCGCCGATGTTCAATTTTATATACCCAATCGTTTTACAGAAGGCTATGGACCGAATGAAGGGGCATTTCGATATGCAGCAAGCATCGGCATTAAGCTGATTGTTACAGTGGATACGGGAATAGCTGCTGTCAAGGAAGCAGATGTGGCGAAAGAGCTAGGGATAGACTATATCGTGACAGACCACCATGAGCCTGGATTAGTTCTTCCAGATGCGCTAGCAATCATTCATCCAAGATTGGATGGGAGCGAGTATCCTTTCCATGAGCTTGCCGGAGTCGGTGTTGCTTTAAAAGTTGCGCATGCGCTATACGGCGAACTCCCAGAGCATCTTCTGCAATTTGCTGCAATTGGGACAATTGCCGACCTTGTATCACTGACAGGGGAAAACCGGATTATCGCCAAACTTGGAATCAAGAAGTTGAAGCAGACTGCTAACATCGGCTTGCAGGCATTACTGAAGCAGATGAAGACAGAAGCAAGCGGGATAGATGAGGAAACAATCGGATTTATGATTGCCCCTAGGATAAATGCTGTTGGCCGGCTCGACAGTGCTGACCCTGCCGTTGAACTGCTCTTAACAGATGACCCAGACCTTGCTGCATCTCTTGCAGAAGAGATGGAAGCGATAAATAAAGAACGGCAGGCAATCGTTAACCAAATTACGGAGGAAGCGATTGAACAAGTTGAGACGCTGTATCCGTTGGCCGAAAACCGGGTGATTATCGTCGGTAAAGAGGGATGGAATCCGGGAGTAGTCGGTATTGTGGCTTCAAGGCTAGTCGAGAAATTTTACAGACCTACCATTGTTCTCGGCTTTGATCAGGAAAAAGGTATTGCAAAGGGGTCGGCACGCAGTATTGCCGGATTTGATTTATACCAGAATCTGTCTACATGCAGAGAGATACTTCCCCATTTCGGCGGACATCCGATGGCAGCAGGGATGACACTTGCATTGGAGGATGTGGATCAGCTTCGTCAGCGCTTGAACCAACTCGCTTTTGACAAGCTTGTTCCTGAAGATTTAGTTCCATTAACAGCCGTTGATATGGAGATTGACCTTAAAGATGCGCATTTACAAGCCATTGAGGAAATGCAGCTGCTTGCGCCATTTGGTGTCGATAATGCTAAGCCGCGGATTGTGATGGATTCTGTTGAGATAAGCACTATAAGGAAGATTGGAGCTAACCAGAATCATTTGAAGGTGCAATTTCAGCAGGAAGACACAAGCCTTGATGGAATTGGGTTTGGGATTGGCGAGCTTTATGACCATATATCGCCAAGTGCAAAGGTGTCTGTACTAGGACAGCTTTCTATCAATGAATGGAATAATATAAAAAAGCCGCAAATATTTATTCAGGATATTGCTGTAAAGCATTGGCAGCTTTTCGATTACCGAGGTATTAGAAATTTGGAGAAGCTCGCATCTGCCATACCAGGGAACAGTGCAACATGGATTTTCTTTCACAAGGATTCGGCAACACCTGAGGCTCTTAATTCTATTTCTGATTATAAAATTATTGAAAATCTTGATGATGCAGCATCCTTCCAAACCGAAAATCGCATACTAGTACTGGCAGACTTTCCGCATAGCAAAGATATCGTTCAACAATTGTTAGCTAGTACTGCCCCTGAACGAATATATGCAAGCTTTTTTAAGCAGGACAGCGACTTTTTCAGCACGATGCCGACAAGGGATCACTTTAAATGGTACTACGCTTTTCTTGCAAAGCAAAATGGCTTTGACCTTAAAAAGTATGGCGGAGAGCTTGCGAAACGCCAAGGCTGGAGCAAAGAAACAATTGTTTTTATGTCAAAGGTGTTTTTTGAGCTGAATTTTGTTACAATGAAGGATGGGTTTATTACGCTGAATAAGAATAGCAATAGAAGAGATTTAACAGAGTCTCCTTCTTTCCAACAGAAACAAGCACAATTTTCGCTCGAAAATGAATTAATATACTCGTCTTATGAGCAGTTAAAGAATTGGTTTGATCTTATTCTTCAGAAATCCGTTAAGAATGAGGAGGAAGTGCAAGAATGGATTTAAAACAGTATGTAACAATTGTGGAAGATTGGCCAAAACCGGGCATTCGTTTCAAAGATATTACCACACTTATGGATAATGGTGATGCATATAAATACGCAACAGATAAAATTGTTGAGTACGCTAAAGAAAAGGAAATCGATATTGTTGTCGGACCAGAAGCTCGCGGCTTTATCATCGGCTGTCCTGTTGCTTATTCATTAGGAGTAGGCTTTGCGCCAGTTCGTAAAGAAGGAAAGCTGCCAAGAGAAACAATCAAGGTTTCTTACGGCTTGGAGTACGGCAAGGATGTGCTGACAATCCATAAGGATGCAATTAAGCCTGGCCAAAGAGTCCTAATTACTGATGACTTGCTTGCAACAGGCGGCACAATTGAGGCTACAATAAAGCTTGTAGAAGAATTGGGCGGTGTAGTAGCTGGGATTGCCTTCTTGATTGAATTGTCTTACCTAGAAGGACGCAAAAACCTTGATGGCTATGATATTTTGACATTGATGGAATATTAATAACGAAGAAGAGCGCTGTGATAGCGCTCTTTTTTTTGCAATAAAAAAGCATCGGGAACTTTCGACTGTTTTCGACAAAAATTCTAATGTTTTGCAAAAAAATTACATGGATTCTCTTTACATTCTCTCTCTTTTTTTTAATAATAGAAATAATCATTCTAAAATTGTTTTAATTCTATTAAAAATTGCATGATGCAATATAAGGAAAAACATATAGCGGGATAGATAAATAGTCGAACTTATGATAAATTCTAATAATACACTCGGAATATGAAAGGTGATTACATGGCGAATGATCAAGTGTTAACCGCCGAACAAGTCATCGATAAGACTAAAGGATATTTAAACGAAGAGCATACAAAATTCATACAAAAAGCCTATGATTTTGCCCAAAATGCTCATCGTGAACAATATAGAAAATCTGGGGAGCCATATATAATCCACCCTATTCAAGTGGCAGGGATTCTTGCTGATTTGCAGATGGATCCGGCTACTGTTGCTGCAGGTTTTCTCCATGATGTTGTTGAAGATACCGATATCACATTAGAGGATATTAGTGACAGCTTTAGCAATGAAGTGGCCATGCTCGTTGACGGCGTTACGAAACTAGGGAAAATCAAATACAAATCCCATGAAGAACAACAAGCAGAGAACCATCGCAAAATGTTTGTCGCAATGGCGCAGGATATACGAGTCATACTGATTAAGCTTGCCGACAGACTTCATAACATGCGAACGCTAAAGCATCTTCCTGCAGAGAAGCAGCGCCGCATTTCAAATGAAACGCTTGAGATTTTCGCTCCATTAGCCCACAGACTAGGGATATCTACAATTAAATGGGAGCTTGAAGATACAGCTCTACGTTATATGAATCCACAGCAATATTATCGAATTGTTAACTTAATGAAGAAAAAGCGCGCTGAGCGTGAACAATATTTAGAAGAAGTTGTTTCCGAAATACGGGAAGGCACGGATGAAGTAAAAATTCAATCTGACATTTCGGGACGTCCAAAGCATATATACAGCATTTACCGCAAGATGGTGCTGCAAAACAAGCAGTTCAACGAGATTTATGATCTTTTGGCAGTGCGCATTGTGGTAAACAGCATCAAAGACTGCTATGCCGTGCTTGGAATTATTCATACACGCTGGAAGCCGATGCCAGGACGCTTCAAAGACTATATCGCGATGCCTAAAGCTAATATGTACCAATCCTTGCATACAACAGTGATTGGGCCGAAGGGTGACCCGCTGGAAGTGCAAATACGCACAACAGAAATGCATCGAATTGCAGAGTTCGGGATTGCCGCACACTGGGCATATAAAGAAGGAAAAACAGTTGATGAAGGCTCCTCCTTTGAAGAGAAGCTGTCATGGTTTAGAGAAATTCTCGACTTCCAGGAAGACAGTATTAATGCCGAGGAGTTTATGGAAAGTCTGAAAATCGATTTGTTTTCCGATATGGTATTTGTGTTTACCCCAAAAGGCGATGTATTTGAGTTGCCTTCAGGCTCCGTTCCGATTGACTTTGCTTATCGAATTCACTCGGAAATCGGTAATAAAACAATTGGTGCCAAGGTTAACGGCAAGATGGTTACACTTGATTATAAGTTAAAGACTGGCGATATCGTCGAAATTCATACAAGCAAGCATTCATATGGTCCTAGCCAAGACTGGATCAAGATTGCACAAACCTCACAAGCAAAAAATAAAATCAGGCAGTTCTTCAAAAAGCAGCGCAAAGAGGAGAACGTGGAAAAGGGCAAGGAGCTTGTCGAGAAAGAAATCCGCAATATGGAGTTTGATCTGAAGGAAATTCTTACCCCTGATAATATTAAGACAGTGCTTGAGAAGTTCAATTTTGTTGGTGAAGAGGATATGTATGCTGCTGTCGGTTACAATGGCATAACAGCCCTTCAAGTCGCCAACCGCCTTACAGAGAAATGGCGCAAGAAGCGTGATGCGGAGCAGTCTGCAACAATATCTAATGCTGTTGCTGAATTAAAGTCATTTCCTAGTGCGAAAAAACGTGCTTCTGGAGTGCGGGTAACCGGGATTGACAACCTGCTAATCAGGCTGTCACGCTGCTGTAACCCAGTGCCAGGCGATGAGATTGTCGGCTTCATTACAAAAGGACGAGGCGTTTCTGTTCACCGCTCAGATTGTACTAATATCGATACCGAGGATGCAAAAGCAAGACTGATTCCTGTTGAATGGGAAACAGCGCTGAATGATCGGAAAGAATATAATGTGGAAATTGAGATAAGCGGATATGACAGAAGAGGCCTTTTAAATGAGGTTCTTCAGGCAGTTAACGAATCGCAAACGAATATTTCTGCTGTTTCAGGCAAATCTGACCGCAATAAAATGGCAACCATCACGATGTCTATTCTCATTCTGAATGTCAATCACCTCCATAAAGTGGTGGAGCGGATTAAGCAGATACCTGATGTCTATTCTGTACGTAGAATCATGAACTAAGGAGAAACGGTATGCGTATTGTGTTGCAAAGAGTGAAAGAAGCAAAAGTGGAAGTCGACGGGAAAACCGTTGGACAAATTGATAAGGGCTATATGCTCCTCGTTGGCGTCACACATGATGACACAGCAGAGGATGCAGCCAAGCTTGTAGATAAAATTGCTCATCTGCGAATTTTTGATGATGAGGATGGGAAAATGAATCACAGCATAATGGAGGTTGAAGGCGCTATTTTGTCTGTTTCCCAGTTTACTCTGTATGGAGATACGCGAAAAGGGAGACGGCCGAACTTTATGAATGCCGCCAAACCGGATTATGCAGTAAATCTATACGATCAATTTAATCTTATGCTGAGGGAAAAGGGCTTGCATGTGGAGACAGGTGTTTTCGGTGCCATGATGTATGTCTCATTGGTGAATGATGGCCCTGTTACTCTTATACTCGAAAGCAAATAAAAGAACCGTTCCGATTGGAACGGTTCTTTTTATTATTGGAAATAGCTTTCGAGCCCTTCATAAATGGCTGCGGAAACTGTCTCCTGGTATTTTTGGGACGAAACAAGCGCCTCTTCTTGCTGGTTGCTTAAATAACCAAGCTCTAAAAGCGTTGCTGGTTGTGTGTTTTCTCTAAGAACAAAATAATCGTTCTTCCTTACACCTCTGTCCTTTAATTGGGTTGCTTCAATAATGTTTTCATGCAGACTGTTGGCAAGCTCCTTTTGGGAAGAGCTGTAATAATAGCTTGTCATCCCTCGGACGCTGCTGTCCTTTATGCTGTCATAATGGATGCTGATAAAGGCGTCAGCTTTATAGAAGCTGCTCATATTGACACGGTCCTGCAACGAGATAAAAAAGTCATTCTGTCTTGTCATCACCACATTGCTGCCAGCAGCCTGCAGTTTTTCAGCAAGAAGGTTGGCTGTTCGGATTGTCAGCGTTTTTTCCAATGTGCCGACAGCTCCGATCGTTCCGCTGTCTTTACCGCCATGACCAGGATCGATGACAATTGTTTTTCCTTTTAAGTCGCCTGTTTTGTTACTGTCTTGTGAGGAAGGTGCTGTTTGCTTTTCAGCAGATTCTGACACTATCCAGCTGGCTACATAGCCGGCTTGACCGTCTGCCAGCTCAATTTTATACCAGTCGCCAATCTCTTCTGTTGCTTTAAAGGAATCCCCTTCACTTGCAATACTTAAGACTGAGGCTTGTACGGATGCTTCACTCCGAATGTTTGTCCCATCATGAAGAATAGTAACAGATGCATCAATTGGTTTTGCAGAAATGTTTTCTACCTCGCTGTCCTCAGTCAGCAAGGTTTTAGACACCCAGCCAGTATTGCCTGAAAATTGGATTTTAGCCCAATCTCCATCCTCTGCTACTATATGTATTACCGTTCCTTTTGCCAGCTTGCCAATGACTACTCCATTCAAAGAAGCTGTGTCACGAACGTTTATATCATCGTCAGCTACAATCGCAGTTTGGCCGTCTGTTTGTGAGACGTCCGTTGTGTCTGAAGTGTTTTGCGCGCCGCCGATAATATATTGGCTGTTAACCCAGCCTGTTCCGAGCGCTGTTTGGATTTCAGCCCAGTCTCCTTCATTTGAAAGAATGGTGACAGGAGTATCTTTGCTGAGTGTTGTGATAACCTGATACTCGGTTCCAGGTCCTTTGCGCAGTCTTAATCCATTTTCAGAAATGGTTCCTTCTGAAGCTGTGACGCTGTCTGTTTGCGTATTGGGAGCATCATTACTCGAACCTTCAGACTTTGTTACTAAGTAGGCTGCCACCCAGCCGGCTTGACCATTTCCTAAATCGATTTCCAGCCAGTCCCCATTGTCAGTCAGCACTTTATAGCTTGTGCCTATTTCCATTTTCCCAATAATTGAATCATCAAGGCTAGGACCTTCTCTTATATTAAGGACTGTCGTCGATTGCACAGATAGACTGCTTTCCGCTTTAGCTTGGATTGCAGGAATCAGCATTAGCATCATAATGGGAATTATCCATATATGCTGTTTCTTTATCATTTGATAGCTTCTCCTCCCTTCCTTGAAAGAGCATAGTTAGTTGCATTTTAATACATTTCTCTTTCAAGATACAATCTCCTTTGATAACTTTTCTCTTTTTCTTTTCAATTTTAGACAATAAATATAACATATGATGAAAAATTTTTTAACTCATGGGGATAATAATAGAAATTAACAAGAAAAAAGGGTGAAAACAATGAGATTTGGTGAAAAAAGCATAAAAACCCATGATGTAAGCTCGAAATTACTCGGTGTGGACTTTCATGATTTTATCGAAAAGGAAGCTAACTCGACAGCTGTTGAGCTTGCTTCAGAGTTTGGGTTATCTGTAGGCGAAGCAAGAAAACTGAAAAAGCAGGTTGGGAGATATTAAAGGGCTATTGACAATCAATTCATCTCTTATTATTATTAATAAAATAATAAGGGATAAATTAAAAAAGCCAATGAGGGAGAAAAGTAGTTAGGATACACATGAAAAGAGAGGAAATGCCAAAGGCTGGAAGCATTTCTGCATGATGACTTAATGAACGAACACTCCGTAGGTTTTCTTCTGAACATGTTTTTTAACATTACTAGGTATGAAACGTTAGCAGGCGTTAACTGCAAAGTGGAAGATGCATTTCTTCAATTAGGGTGGCACCACGGGATTCCAAAATCTCGTCCCTTGTATATTTCTTGATATACAAGGGGCGGGATTTTTTTGTTTGATTTTTTAAAATTGCCCATCCCTAATTCCGATACATAAGCCAATACAGGAGGATAATAATATGCAAATAAATATTCCAAGAGGAACGCAAGATATTCTGCCAGGCACAGTGGAAAAATGGCAATATATTGAAACGCGTATTAAAGAGCTTTGCGACAGATTCCAATATAACGAAATAAGAACACCTATCTTTGAGCATACAGAGCTGTTTTTGCGCAGTGTTGGAGATACAACAGATATTGTCACAAAGGAAATGTACACATTTGAAGACAGAGGAGAAAGAAGCCTGACACTCAGACCAGAGGGTACTGCTTCTGTCGTTCGTTCTTTTGTAGAAAATAAAATGTTCGGGTTGCCATCACAGCCAGTTAAGCTTTTCTATTTAGGACAAATGTTCCGTTATGAGCGTCCACAAGCAGGCCGTTTTCGCCAATTCGTCCAGTTTGGTGTAGAGGCAATCGGCAGCAAGGATCCTGCGATTGATGCGGAAGTAATGGCACTTGCCTATAGTGTATATGAATCACTTGGGCTTTCAAAGCTGAAGCTCGTTGTAAACAGTCTTGGTGATAAAGAAAGCAGACTTGCACACAGAGATGCACTAATCGGCCACTTTAAGCCAAGCATCGGCGAATTCTGCAGTGACTGCCAAAGCCGTCTCGAAAAAAATCCAATGAGAATTTTGGATTGTAAGAAAGATCATGATCACCCGTTAATGAAGTCGGCACCGTCGATCCTAGACTACTTGAATGAAGAGTCTAAACAATACTTTGAGAAAGTGAAAGCATATTTAACTGCCTTAAATATTCCTTTCGTAGTCGATTCAAATCTAGTAAGAGGCTTGGATTACTATAATCACACTGCATTTGAAATCATGAGTGAGGCAGAAGGATTTGGAGCCATTACGACACTTTGCGGAGGCGGTCGTTATAATGGGCTTACAGAAGAGCTTGGCGGACCGGAAGCACCTGGTATCGGGTTTGCGATGAGCTTGGAAAGATTGCTTGCAGCCTTAACAGCAGAAGGAATCGAATTGCCTGTTGAGAAGAAAATCGATTGTTATCTTGTTGCATTGGGAGAAGAAGCAAAGGATTATACGGTCGGACTTTTAAATGATTTGCGCAGAGCAGGCTTATCTGCTGAAAGAGATTATATGGACAGAAAAGTAAAAGCTCAATTTAAAGCTGCCGATCGCCTTCAAGCTAAATTTGTCGCTATTTTAGGCGAGGATGAGCTGAAGGAAAACAAGATTAATGTGAAGAGTCAGGAAACTGGTGAACAAAAACAAGTGAAGCTGGAAGAATTAGCGGCAGCGCTGCAAGATTTTCAAAGCTATTAAAAATAAATAGTAGGGAACTAAAAGGAGGATGAAATATGTTTGGAAGAACGTATTTTTGTGGTGAAGTAACAGAAAAGGCTATTGGCGAAAAAGTCAGCTTAAAGGGCTGGGTTCAAAAACGCCGTGATTTGGGAGGACTTATTTTCATCGATTTGCGTGACCGTACTGGCATTGTTCAAGTCGTGTTTAATCCAGAAATAAATAAAGAAGCAATTGAAATTGCAGAAAAAGTAAGAAATGAATTTGTTCTAGATATTAAAGGAACGGTTGTGGCAAGGCAGGAAGGAACAATCAATGAAAACCTGCAAACAGGTAAAATTGAGATTGTTGTAGACGAAATTATCATTCTGAACGAAGCAAAAACACCGCCGTTTGCTATCTCTGATAAAACAGACGTAGCAGAAGATGTTCGCTTAAAATATCGCTATTTAGATTTCAGAAGACCAGTTATGTTTGAAACATTAAAAATGCGTCATCAAGTAACAAAGATTATGAGAGATTATTTAGACAGCGAAGGCTTCTTGGATATCGAAACACCAATCCTTACAAAAAGCACGCCTGAAGGAGCAAGGGATTATCTTGTGCCAAGCCGTGTTCATCCAAATGAATTTTATGCATTGCCGCAGTCTCCGCAGCTTTTCAAACAGCTGCTGATGGTAGGCGGAATTGAGCGCTATTACCAAATTGCCCGCTGCTTCCGTGATGAAGACTTGCGTGCAGACCGTCAGCCTGAATTTACACAGCTTGATATTGAAACAAGCTTCTTAAGTCAGGAAGACATCATGAAAATGATGGAAAACATGATGGTGACAATTATGCGTGAAGTGAAAGGAATCGATGTTCCTTCACCATTCCCAAGAATGCCTTATGATGAAGCAATGGCACGCTACGGATCGGATAAGCCAGACACAAGATTTGAAATGGAGCTTACAGATCTGTCTGAAATCGTTAAAGACTCCAGCTTTAAAGTGTTTGCAGCTGCTGTTGAATCAGGCGGCCAAGTAAAAGCAATTAATGTGAAGCAAGCAAATGACAAATATTCTCGTAAAGATATTGATGCTTTGACAGAATTCGTGAAAGTTTATGGCGCGAAAGGCTTAGCATGGTTGAAGGCAGAAGAGGATGGATTAAAAGGTCCGATAGCAAAATTCATCTCAGAGGAAGAGCAAAAAGCGTTTGAAGCAGCACTTGCTATTGAACCAGGTGATCTGCTGCTGTTTGTTGCAGATAAAGCAAGCGTTGTTGCAGACTCATTAGGTGCACTTCGCCTTAAATTAGCAAAAGAGTTGAACTTAATAGACCCAGAGAAATTCAACTTCCTATGGGTGACAGACTGGCCGTTGTTTGAATTTGATGAAGAAGAGAACCGTTTCTATGCAGCTCACCATCCGTTCACAATGCCAAAACGAGAAGATATCGAACTGCTTGATTCCAATCCTAAGGCAGTTAAAGCACAAGCGTATGATATTGTATTGAATGGTTATGAGCTTGGCGGAGGATCACTTCGTATTTTCGAAAAAGATATTCAGGAAAAAATGTTCGGACTGCTTGGTTTCTCTAAAGAAGAAGCTTATGAGCAATTTGGTTTCCTGCTGGAAGCATTCGAATATGGAACACCTCCGCATGGCGGAATTGCAATCGGCTTAGACAGACTGATTATGCTTCTGTCTGGCAGAACAAACCTGCGTGATACAATCGCATTCCCGAAAACAGCAAGTGCAAGCTGTCTGTTGACAGATGCACCAGGCGAGGTTTCTCAAAGCCAGCTTGATGATTTGCATCTAGCACTTAAATCACCGAAAAAAAATGACTGATAAAAGAGGGCTGTCTAAAAGTGACAGCCTTTTTTTCCTGTCAACAGTCCTGAGGACAAGGGCTAGAACCTGTCAATAATTTATGTTATAGTACAAAAGGGTTTAAGAGTATAATACTAGAAAACATATGTATAATTCCTATTAACGTAAATCTAATAATGGAGTTGAAGAAATAGATGTTGCACCAGTTTTCAAGAAATGAATTAGCGATCGGTACAGATGGATTAGAAAAGTTAAAAAACAGCACGGTGGCAGTGCTAGGAATTGGCGGGGTCGGCTCCTTTTCTGCTGAAGCTCTGGCTCGTTCAGGAGTCGGAAAATTAATATTGATTGACAAGGATGATGTTGATATTACCAACGTCAATCGCCAAGTGATTGCATTATTGTCAACTGTCGGTCGTCCGAAAGTTGATATCATGAAAGAGCGCATTGCAGATATCAATCCAGATTGTGAAGTAATCGCACTGAAAATGTTTTATACAGAAGAAACTTATGAGGAAATCTTTGCATACGGCTTGGACTATGTTGTGGATGCATCTGATACTATTTCCTATAAAATTCACTTAATGAAGGAATGTTTACAAAGAAATATTCCTATTATTTCAAGTATGGGTGCAGCGAATAAGATGGATCCGACTCGTTTCCAAATTGCTGATATCAGCAAAACACATACAGATCCAATTGCTAAAGTTATTCGTCTTCGTCTGCGAAAAGAGGGAATCCGTAAAGGAATTAAAGTAGTCTTTTCAGATGAAAGCCCGATCGTAATCAGAGAAGATGTCCGCAAAGTGGTTGGGAAAGAAGATGCACCGATTCGCAAGGCAAAAATGCCGCCTTCTTCCAATGCCTTTGTTCCATCTGTTGCCGGTTTAATTATGGCAAGCCATGTGGTGAAGGAATTACTGGGGGACATTAAAATTAAGCGTGTAAATGACTAATATAAACGAAAGATCCTAGGCTATCGGCCTAGGATCTTTTTTTAGAGTAAAAATACTGGTTTAAATTTACAAATAACCTATTGCAGGCATTGGTGTATTAGTGTACTATCTAGATAGTACACTAATACAAAGTTTTGGAGGAAGAATATGAAAGCATTTAAAGGCTTGTTGAGGAAGGACTTAAAAATAACCATCGGCTATTTTTATACGATATTAATTTTTATGGCAATCGCCTATGCGGCTGGCTGGTTCCTTTCTGGTTATTACAGCACTAGCATGCTGGCAGGAACCATTTCGATTGCTTTAATTATTGCCCATGTTATTTATTTACCAGGGTCTTTGCTGACATCACTTAATTTGGAAGGCAAAACGCAATTGTGGCTCCATAATCCAGCAAGCAGTGTGCAATTATTGCTGTCAAAGCTTACGGCCTGTTCTATATTATCGTTATGCTCCGCTGTCCTTATAACCATTATTACCATTTTAAGTCTTTTGCCGATAGCAGAATTTCAAGAAATGTTTACTGCATTTGATATTGTATTTATGGCTGCGGCAATATGGTTAATCTCTTTTTACTTGAGCATCTGGGTCATCTTTTATTGGACTGTCTACCACAGTTTAGGAGCCATCCTATGGTTGAAGAAATTTCGCTGGATTATCCTCATTGCCTTTTTCTATGGATGGGAACTGTTAAAAGAACAGTTTGGGAAAATCAGCTTTATTAAAGATTTAAAAGAAATAGGGATGTTTAATTTAGGTAGAGCTTTTCAGATGGAAACAGGTATGAATTCCTTTCAAGCTACCTTTGAAGCAACAGACATTTCCGTGTTTGTCCTAGCAGGCTATTGTCTGACAGCTCTTGTTATTTTTTGGGTTTCGTCTTGGCTGTTAGATAAGAAAGTAGAGGTGTAAGCTGCATGGCAGATGACTACAAGCAATCACGGCCGATTTATATGCAAATTGTTGATCGGATTATGCGGCAGATTGCAAGACAGGAATTAAAGGTTGGCCAAAAGCTGCCTTCTGTACGGGAAATGGCCATTGATTCAGGAGTGAACCCAAACACAATTCAAAGAACCTATAGTGAATTGGAGAGGATGAATATCGTGGAAACGAGAAGAGGGCAAGGGACATTCATTACCGAAAAGAAGGAAGTGCTAGAGGAAGTGAAGAAAAAATTGCAGCTTGAACTTGTTGGCAGGTTTGTCGAGAGTATGAAGGAACTCGGAATATCAGAAGAGGAAATGATTGCAGAACTAAAAGCTGCATTTAAGCAGGGGGAGGAGGCTGAAAAGATTGATTAAATTAGAGAAAGTTACAAAAAAGTATGGCAAAGAAACAGCTTTAGAAGATGTTGATTTCTCTTTTCTGCCAGGGAAAATCTACGGCTTAGTCGGTGCTAATGGCAGCGGAAAATCAACAACCTTAAAACTTATTGCAGGACTCGTTCAGCCTTCCTCTGGAACTGTCACTGTAAATGGCAAACAGGTTAATCGAAAAATAGCAGCAGATGTATCGTATTTGACGGAATTAGATATGTTCTACGATGGTTTTACTGTTGCTGACATGATCAGCTTTTCTGCCTCGCAGTTTCAGGATTTAAACCTTGAGACGGCAACGGAGCTACTTCATTTCATGGAGCTTGATAAGGCCAAGAAAATTAAAGAGTTGTCAAAGGGCAACAGAGGAAGATTGAAGCTGGTTCTTTCTTTAAGCAGGCAGGTTCCAGTTCTGTTGCTGGATGAGCCGTTTTCCGGACTAGACCCGATGGTAAGAGATTCGATCGTTAAGGGGTTGCTCCATTATATTGATTTTGAAAAGCAGACAGTTATTATTGCTACACATGAGATTGCTGAAATAGAGCCAATTTTGGATGATGTTGTTGTTATCAATAAGGGACATTTAGCGGCGCATTTTCATGTTGACCAGCTGAAAGAAGAGCAAGGGTTGTCTATTGTGGAGTGGATGAAGAACAATATCAAACATTCATAAAAAAGGGGAGATAAAATGGGAAGCATTGTTGAACTGAAAAATGTTTCAAAGGTGATTAAAGGCAGGAAAATCATTGATAATTTAAGCTTTAATGTAGAAGCAGGTGAAGTGTTTGGATTTCTTGGCCCAAATGGTGCCGGAAAAACAACGACCATTCGAATGATTGTTGGCCTAATAAACATTTCAGCCGGTGATATTTTAATAAGCGGAAAAAGCATTACCAAGGAATTTGAAAAGGCTGTGCAGCATGTCGGTGCAATCGTAGAAAACCCAGAAATGTATAAATTCCTGTCAGGTTACGATAATCTAGTCCATTATGCTCGGATGACAAGAGGAGTAAGCAAGGAGAAGATTAATGAGGTGGTTGAGCTTGTCGGCCTGACAGATAGAATACGTGACAAGGTTAAAACCTATTCTCTTGGGATGAGACAGAGACTTGGACTTGCTCAAAGCTTATTGCATGATCCAAAAGTTCTAATATTGGATGAGCCGACAAACGGCTTAGATCCAGCAGGAATAAGAGAAATTCGCGACCATTTAAGAATGCTCGCCAGAGACAGAGGGATGGCCGTAATAGTTTCCAGCCATCTGTTGTCGGAAATGGAAATGATGTGTGACCGGATTGGTATTATCCAGCAAGGCAAACTGGTGGATGTCCAATTGGTGAAGGACTTTGTCAACAACACAGAAAAGCTCTATGAAGTGGAAATAGACCGTAGCGACGAAGCTTTAAGTGTTGTACGTGAGTATATGCCTGGCATAGAGGTGTCCAAAAGTGCTGCAGGCATAGAAATCCCAGTAACGAAAGAGCAGATTCCAGCATTGGTAAAACTTCTTTCGGGTCAGGATTTCTCCATTTATGGAATTAAAGAAGTTTCTAAGACACTCGAAGACAGATTCTTAGAAGTAACAAATGAGAAGGGGGAATTGTAATGCTGCAGCTGTTGCAAAATGAATGGATGAAGATATGGAAGCGTGCAGCCACACACGTAATGGTTGTCCTTTTGCTTCTAAGTGTAATCGCTATTGGAGCCATTACGAAATATCAGGAAAATGGATTATCTGTTCCTGACAATGAAAATTGGCGCCAAGGTTTAGAGATGGAAAACAAGGAATATCAAAAACAGCTCGATGAAGGAACAGTCTCCCCTGATTTAATTGAATATACAAGGTCACAGATTGCCATTAATGAATATCGATTAGAGCATGATATTACTACAAATGTGGATTACTCTGTGTGGGATTTTATATCAGATAGTTCAGAACTCATCTCCTTTGCCGGCTTGTTTACCATTATCATTGCAGCTGGCATAGTTGCAAACGAGTTTACATGGGGTACGGTAAAGCTGTTGCTAATACGCCCGATTGGAAGAGCCAAAATACTGTTTTCTAAGTATTTGTCCGTAATATTGTTTGGGGTATGTTTAATTTTGGTTCTATTTGGTTTTGCTTTATTGCTGGGCGCCATATTGTTCGGATTCCCAGAGAGCAGCACACCCTATTTAAATTATCATGACGGAAAAGTGACAGAACAAAGTATGATTCTCCATCTGTTAATAACATATGGACTGAATTCAATCGATCTGCTGATGATTACGACAATGGCGTTTATGATTTCGAGTGTATTCCGCAACAGTTCACTTGCTGTTGGAATCTCGATATTCTTAATGTTTATGGGCGGCACAGTGACCTACATGCTGTCGACAAAGTTTGAATGGGCAAAATATATTTTATTTGCTAATACAGATTTGACTCAGTATTTTGAAGGTACTCCATTAATGGAAGGCATGACATTAACATTTTCAATTGTAATGCTGTGTGTTTATTTCCTGATTTTTCACTTGCTTGCCTTTTTCGTATTCAAGAAAAGAGATGTTGCGGCATAAGTTAGGTTTTTGCGGATGGAATATAACCATCCGCTTTTTGGTGTTTCATCTAAACTTTTTCGTTTATGGGGTAAGTTGCGATATAATAGTTTTTAAAGAAGTGCGAGTAAAGAGGTGTACATATAGTGAATGGAGAACCACTAGCCTATCGAATGCGGCCGACTACCATTGATGAAGTAGTCGGGCAAAAGGATATAATCGGCAAACAAACAGGCTTATATAAAATGATTAAAAATGGTCATGTTCCGTCCATGCTTTTATATGGGGAGCCAGGCATAGGAAAGACCTCCATTGCCTTTGCGATTGCCGGTACGACGAAATTGCCGTTTATTGCCTTAAATGCGACAACAGCAGGCAAAAAGGATGTGGAGGCAGTCGTGGATGAAGCGAGATTAACAGGGAAAGTGCTGCTGTTTCTCGACGAAATTCACCGCTTCAACAAAGCACAGCAAGATTATTTGCTTCCCCATGTGGAAAGAGGGGATATCGTTTTAATCGGTGCAACTACTGAAAACCCGTATCATGATGTGAATCCTGCCATCAGAAGCCGCTGCGGGCAGATTAAGCAGCTTAAAAGATTGACAGATGTTGATATTGAGGAGCTACTTACTAGGGCTATTAAAGAAGAACGGGGTCTAGGTACCCTGTCGATAAAGATAAGTGATGAACAAATAAAAAAAATTGCCCAAGGAACGAATGGAGATGCTCGGAAATCCTTAACCCTTTTAGAGTCTATTGTCTATTCCTCTGATAAAGAAGAAGATACATTTGTTGTAACAGATGAAACAGTCGCACAAATGATTGAAAGAGTCGGAGTTTATGGAGATAAGAAGGGGTCTCATTTCTATAACCTTCTTTCCAGCCTGCAAAAGAGCATTCGCGGAAGCGATGTTGACGCAGCTCTTTATTATCTTGCTCATTTGCTCGAAACAGGTGATCTTGTTGCTGTTAACAGAAGACTGCTTGTAATTGCCTATGAAGATGTCGGTCTTGCGAAAACATCTGTAGGCAATAATGTACTTGCAGCCGTTACAGCAAGTGAGCGGCTTGGATTGCCTGAAGCAAGAATTCCTTTATCTGTTGCTGTTGTAGAAATGTGTTTATCTTCTAAATCAAATGCAGCCTATAAGGCCCTAGATGCAGCAATCGCTGATGTTAGGAGTGGCCATGTTGGGGATATTCCGATGCATCTCCGCGACGGCCATTATGCTGGAAGCAAAGCGCTCGGCCATGTTGGCTATGTGTATCCTCATGATTATCCAATCGGCACATTCGGCGGCTGGGTCAATCAAGAATATTTGCCAGAAAAGCTTAAAGGAACGCAATACTATCAGCCAACTGAGGCGGGAGAAGAGAAAAAGCTTAAGGCTATTTACGAACGGCTGGCAGGATTCCGGACAGAAAACGAGAAAAAACAATAAAGCTTTACCGAATTTAACGATTAAGGGACGTGTAGTTAGTTTTGAAGATTGAAAGAATCGAGCTTCTTCATCTAAAGATGCCGTTGCTGCATCCATTTGTAACAAGTATCGGGAGTTTAATGGAAAAGGACTTCCTGATTATTAAAATGTTCAGCGGCGGGCATGTAGGCTACGGAGAGTCCGTTGCTATGCCCAATCCAGGCTACAGTGAAGAAACTACAGGCACTTCTGTGCATATAATAGAAGAATTTTTAATTCCTCTTTTGTTTAGTAGCACCATTAACCATCCAGACGACGTTTCTAATATATTCGCACCAATCAGAAGAAATAATATGGCAAAAGCAGCATTAGAAGGAGCTGTTTGGGATCTTTACAGCAAAAAAATTGGAGTGTCCCTTGCCCATGCACTTGGCGGGACGAGAAAAAGCATTGATGTTGGCGTAAGCATTGGAATAGAGAAGTCGCTAGACGAGCTACTCTTGAAAATCGAAAGATATTTGGCAGATGGCTATAAAAAAATAAAAGTTAAAATAAAGCCAGGCTATGATTTGGAGCCATTGGCGAAAATCAGGGAGAAGTTCGGATTTGGGATTCCTCTTATGGCCGATGCGAATTCAGCATATTGCCTGCAAGATTTGACACATTTAAAAAAATTAGATGCATTCAAGCTGATGATGATTGAACAGCCTTTAGCCTTTGACGACATGATTGACCATGCTGTTCTGCAAAAGGAGCTAAGCACTCCGATTTGTCTGGATGAAAGTATCCATTCAGCTGAGGATGCCCGCAAGGCAATCGAGCTGGGCAGCTGCAGAATTATCAATTTGAAAATTGGCCGCGTCGGCGGTTTGACAGAAGCAAAGAAAATTCATGATTTATGTGATAATTATAATGTTCCTGTCTGGTGCGGAGGAATGCTTGAAGCTGGTGTCGGCAGGGCTCATAATATTGCTATAACCTCGCTTGCGAACTTTACAATTGCCGGTGACACTTCTGCTTCTGATCGCTATTGGAAGGAAGACATTATCCAGCCTGAGGTGATTATGTCTGCTCCAGGAAAAATAGCAGTCCCGACAAAGCCGGGCATCGGTTATGAGCTGAACGAGCAAGTGATTGAAAAATACTTATTAGGAAAAAAGACATTCACAAATAATTAATCAACATACAGCACAATCTCTTGCAATGCTAAGATTGTGCTCCTATGATTTGAAAACACAGAACATTCGGTATATTGGTTGGTAAACAGGGAGCGGAGGACGAACAGTGAAGGATAGAGTAATAGATTGGGTGAACAAAAAAGAAGTAGAAATAAAAGCGATGTATCATTATTTGCATGAACATGCAGAGATTAGCTGGGAGGAACATCATACAACAGCTTTTATATGCAAACAGCTTGATTTGCTAGATATACCTTATAAAACTTTTTCGGACCAAACAGGAGCAGTCGGCTATTGGGGCAATAACAGGACCGGACCAACTATCGGTGTGCGCACAGATATAGATGCATTATGGCAAAATGTCGACGGTGTATGGAAGGCAAATCATTCATGCGGCCATGATGCCCATATGACAATTGTACTCTTTACACTCAAATGCCTAAAAGAGCTTGGGGTACAACCGAGAGGAATGATTAAAAGTTTTTTTCAGCCTGCAGAAGAAACAGGCGGCGGTGCCCTTTCTTTTATCAATAAAAATTTATTAGATGATGTGGACTATTTACTTGGGCTTCATTTGCGGCCGATTCAGGAAATGAGGCATAATGAAGCATCTCCAGCTATCTATCACGGAGCAGCAGCGTCATTTAAAGGGCGGGTTTTTGGCTTGCAGGCACATGCCGCCCGTCATCATTTAGGAATAAATGTTATAGACAGTATTACGGCTATTAATACGGCAATCCGCGCTATACCGCTTAATCCTATCATACCTGCATCAGCAAAGATGACCTTCATTCAAGGCGGAGGGAAAAGCTTTAATATCATTCCTGATTATGCAGAATTCGGCATTGATGCGCGAGCACAAACGAATGAAGCAATGAATGACCTTATCGATAAACTAAAGAGGAGCATCTATCACGCTGGAGAAGCAAATGGAGCTAAAGTAGAGTTAGAGCTCTTGTCTGAGATGCCTGCAGCACAGAAGGATAATGCGATGGAAGAAGCAGTAGCAGGCAGCATTAAAGAAGTGCTTGGTAAAAAAGGACTTGTTCCGCCACCAGTTACACCAGGAGGCGAGGACTTCCATTTTTATGCAAAAAAATTAAAAAACCTACATTCGACAATGATCGGCTTAGGTACAGACCTAAAACCAGGCCTGCACCATCCAAAAATGTCATTTGAACTGGATAGTTTGCTAAATGGCATTAAAATTATGGCATTGTCTGTCATGAGACTGAATGAGTTTACTGCAGATGAAAATTAATGCAATGGCAGCTTTTTAAAAAAGCTGCCTGTTTGTCATGGAAATAACAAAAATACAGCCTTTAATACGAAATTTTACGTAAGCAACCACTTAAAAACCAAAAAAAAGACCAGAAATATGATATCCTATTGAATAGATAGGATATATCATATTCATAATGAAAGTATTAGTGTTGAAGCAAGCGGCGTGAAGAGGGAATATGTTATAATGCATATTGTTCAATTTGCTGCGGATATTTGTAAACATGTAAAGGTGGATATAAAGAATGGAAGCCACATTGAAGATGAGACAGCTTACATGGCGAACGGTAATATTCATTGTCGGCCTGCTTATCATGTCATTTGGAATTGTTCTTTTGATAGAAGCAGACTTAGGTTCTGCTCCGTGGGATGTACTGAATATCGGCTTGTACTACCAACTTGGTTTGACAATTGGGAGCTGGACGATCATTGTCGGCTTTTTTGTCCTTTTTGTAAGTGCAATCCTTTCCAAGTCAATCCCGCAGATCGGTGCATTTCTCAATATGCTGTTAGTAGGTATTTTTATTGATTTATTTTTAATGATGCCATTTATTAAGACACCTCCCACATTACTTGGCAGGGAAGTAATGTTTTTATTTGGTCTTGTTATCATGGCTTATGGAATGGGCTTTTATATCTCTGCGAACCTGGGAGCGGGGCCAAGAGACAGTTTGATGCTTGTATTATCACAAAAGCTTGGCTTAAGTATTTCTAAAACCAGGTTTATCATGGAGGCGGCTGTTCTGTTTTCAGGCTGGCTTATGGGCGGACCTGTATTTTGGGGAACGGTCGCATATGCGGTTATCATCGGTAAAATCGCTGGTTTCAGTATTCCGCAATGCCGGAAATGGACGGAATTGCTGCTGGCAAATGTGAAAAAATCACATCATCGACATAAAAAAATAGCTAATAATAGGAGTGCTGGTTTATGAAAATCTCAACAAAAGGCCGCTACGGCTTAACAATTATGATGGAATTAGCAAAAAAACATGGAGACGGTCCGATTTCCCTTAAGTCAATTGCACAGACAAATGACTTGTCAGAGCATTATTTAGAGCAGCTTGTAGCACCGCTCCGCAACGCAGGATTTGTCCGAAGCATCAGAGGAGCATACGGCGGCTATGTTCTTGGTGACGACCCGAAAAACATCACTGCAGGTGATATCATCCGCACTTTAGAAGGACCAATCAGTCCTGTTGAGGGGATTGAAAACGAGGAGCCTGCTAAAAAAGCTCTATGGATGAAAATCCGTGATGCAGTTAAAGAAGTGCTTGATTCCACAACAATTGAGGACTTGGCGAACCATAAAGAGGAAAATGATACAGATTCATACATGTTCTATATTTAATCGTTGAAACAAATAATTGGAAAGAATGTGCCTATCCTATTACTATAAGATAGTTGCTATTTAGAATAAAACTTTAGTAGGTGAAGAAGTTGGAACATATATATGTGGATCATGCGGCAACGTCGCCGATGCATCCTAAGGTTATCGAAAGAATGCATGAAGTGATGCAATCGATTTATGGAAATCCTTCAAGCATTCACACATTTGGAAGACAGGCCCGAAAGATTATTGATAATGCCAGAGCCAGCCTTGCATCAAGCATAGGAGCGCAAGAGTCGGAAATCATTATCACAAGCGGCGGGACAGAAGCGGATAACCACGCAATATTTGGAGTGGCTGAAAGCTATCAACATCTTGGGAAACATATCATAACAACAGAAATTGAACATCACGCAGTTTTGCATGCATGTGAGGAGCTGGCGAAAAAAGGTTTTGATGTTACCTATCTTCCTGTTAATGAATTTGGTGTGATTGATCTTGATGTGTTGAAAAAGGAATTGCGAGACGATACTATACTTGTGACAATTATGTATGGAAACAATGAAGTTGGCGCAATCCAGCCTATTGCTGAAATAGGAGAAGTCCTAAAAGACCATCAGGCCCTTTTCCATACAGATGCTGTCCAAGCCTACGGTATGGAGGAAATTGATGTGAAGAAGCAGCATATCAATCTTCTGTCCGTTTCTTCTCATAAAATCAATGGCCCTAAAGGAATTGGTTTCCTTTATATTGAAAATGGCATTCAGCTTTCACCACGCTTATTTGGCGGTGAACAGGAAAGAAAGCGCAGAGCTGGTACGGAAAATGTTCCAGCAGTAGCAGGCTTTCAACTGGCCGCAGAAATCGCCATTTCTGAGAGACAGGAAAAAAAGCAAAAGTATGAAAGCTTTAAAAAAACGCTTGTTCAAACATTGGAAGAAAATAAAATTGAGTTTGTGCAAAACGGATTAGTTGAAAATATGCTGCCACATGTTTTAAACTTAAGCTTTCCTGGAACAAATGTAGAGGCACTGCTCGTAAATCTAGATTTGGCAGGCATTGCTGCTTCAAGCGGTTCTGCTTGTACAGCAGGCTCTATCGATCCTTCCCATGTACTCGTAAGCATGTTTGGCGAGAACTCAGAAAGGACGAAGAACTCTATTCGATTTAGCTTCGGGTTATACAATACAGAAGAACAGATCAAAAAGGTCGGATCTGAGCTGTCTAAAATCGTGCAAAGATTAACAGGCAATAAGCTTATCTGACTAGCTTGAACTGTATTCTTCCAAATAGATAGGACTATGGAATACAGGGGGGAATGAAATGGAAAAAGCACCAAAAGATACACGCGTAGTTGTCGGCATGTCAGGTGGAGTCGATTCCTCTGTTGCTGCACTGCTTTTAAAAGAGCAAGGCTATGACGTTATCGGCATATTTATGAAAAACTGGGATGATACAGACGAATTCGGCGTCTGCACAGCAACAGAGGACTATGAGGATGTTATCCGTGTCTGCAATCAACTGGGTATCCCTTATTATGCGGTCAATTTTGAAAAGCAATATTGGGATAAAGTATTCACTTACTTCCTTGATGAATATAAGGCAGGAAGAACGCCAAACCCTGACGTTATGTGCAACAAAGAAATCAAGTTCAAGGCGTTTTTAGAGCATGCAATGAGTCTTGGCGCAGATTATTTGGCTACAGGGCATTATGCGCAAGTTGTCAGAGAAGATGGCAAAGTCCGCATGCTGCGCGGCAAGGACGAAAATAAAGATCAAACGTATTTCCTTAACCAATTGACAGAAGAGCAGTTAAGCAAGGTTATGTTCCCAATTGGCGGGATGGAAAAATCAAAGGTGCGGGAGCTGGCTGCTAAAGCGAACTTAGCGACGGCAACGAAAAAGGACAGCACAGGTATCTGCTTTATCGGCGAACGGAACTTTAAGGAGTTCTTGAGCGGTTACTTGCCTGCACAAAAAGGAAATATGGAAACATTCGATGGCAAGGTTGTTGGTAAACACGATGGTTTAATGTACTATACAATCGGGCAAAGACACGGTCTTGGCATCGGCGGAAGCGGTGATCCTTGGTTCGTTATCGGCAAAGACTTGCAAAGAAATGTGCTGTATGTAGGTCAAGGGTTCCATCATGATATGCTTTACTCTGACAGCATTATTGCTGATAATGTGAGCTGGGTTTCTAATGATTCAACTCCAAAAACATTCGAATGTACAGCTAAATTCCGCTATCGTCAACCAGATAATAAAGTGACAGTGGAACTGCTCGATGATTCGAAAGTGAAAGTAACTTTCCATGAACCAATTCGTGCAGTTACGCCAGGACAAGCAGTTGTCTTCTATCAAGGAGAAGAATGCCTTGGCGGCGGAACAATAGATAAAGTGTACCGCAACAACGAGCAATTAACATATGTAGGCTGATAAAAAAAGAGAAACTTGCTGCTTTTCCTTTGGAATTAAGCAGCTGTTTCTCTTTTTTTTAAGAAAGAAATGCAGAGTGAATTGGAAGATTTCCATTAGGCTAAAATATGCTATACTTTTAGTGAGAAACGGAGTGTGTTTATAAGTGGAGACAAATCAATTAGGAATTAAATATATGCAAGAAGGCAAATTTGAAGAAGCAGCAAAAGTGTTTATGGAAGAAATTGAAAAGAACCCTGCTAACGCAGTATCATATGTTAACTTTGGAAATGTGCTGTCAGCGTTGGGTGATTTAAGCAGAGCTGTTTCCTTCTATGAAAAAGCGATAGAAATTGATCCAGATATGGCCGCAGCTTACTATAGTGCAGGAACAGTCTATTTTGAACAGGAGGAGCTTGAGTCTGCTAAAGCGATGTTCGAGACAGCACTTGAGAAAGGACTCGAATCGAGTGACAACTATTTCATGCTGGGCATGACATATATTGGGTTGGAAAAATCGATTCTTGCTATTCCCTTTCTGCAGCGTGCCGTTGAGCTGAACAGTGAGGATGCAGAAGCATTGTTCCAGCTTGGTTTATGCCTTGCGCAAGGGGAATATATTGATGAAGCAATGGAGAAATTTACAAGCTGCATTGAGTTAGACCCAGAGCATGCAGATGCTTATTATAATCTTGGTGTTGCATATGGATTTAAGGAACAGGAAGAAAAAGCGCTTGAGATGTTTAACAAAGCATTGGAAATTCAGCCTGATCATCAGCTGGCTCAAATGGGAAAACAAATTCTCGGAGGCTGATTGTATTTTAAAAAATTTAAAAGAGGGGGGAGAAAAAATTGGAAGAGCAAAATTCACTGGATCTTTTCGAGGAGCAGGGTAAGTATGTGAAGGGGCGCCATCTTGTCACGATATTTCACAACGAAGATAATCTTTATACCGTGCTCAGGATAAGGGTAGATGAAACGAATGACAGCTATGAAGATAAGGAAGCCGTTGTCACAGGATATTTGCCGAAGATGCATGAAAATGATACATATACATTCTTTGGTGAATTTAAAGACCATCCCCGCTTTGGACTCCAATTCCAGGTCTCCTCTTTCCGAAAAGAGATGCCGCAGACAAAACAAGGGGTTATCACCTATCTGTCTAGTGAGCTATTTAAAGGAATCGGCCAGAAAACAGCAGAGAACATCGTGGACACTTTAGGGGAAAATGCCATCTCTAAAATTTTGAATGAACCATCTTTGCTTGATACTGTTCCCAAACTTCCTCCAGACAAGGCGAAGCTTCTTTATGATACGCTCATGCAGAATCAAGGGCTGGAGCAGGCGATGATATCGTTGAATCAGTATGGTTTCGGGCCGCAGCTATCCATGAAAATTTACCAGACTTATAAGGAAAACACATTGGAGGTTATCCAGTCCAACCCTTATAAGCTTGTAGAGGATGTAGAAGGAATCGGTTTTGGTAAAGCAGATGACTTAGGCTTTCAGATTGGCCTGATTGGCAGCCATCCTGACAGAATTAAAGCAGGCTGCCTCTATGTGCTCGAGCTTGGCAGCAGCCAGGAGGGACATGTCTACCTGGAAGCAGAATATGTGCTGAACAGAGTAAAGGATCTTCTCGAGGAAAATAAACAGGAGCAAGTAGACTTTTCAGCTATTGCAGACCAGATTGTCTTGCTTCAGGAAGAAAAGAAAATCATCGTCGAAGATAAGAAGATTTTCCTGCCTTCCCTTTATTACTCAGAAAAAGGCCTTGTCCGGCATATTAAAAGAGTGATGGAACAGCAGGAATACGAAGATCAGTTTCCAGAATCGGAATTTTTGCTTGCACTCGGAAATTTGGAAGACAGGCTTGGAGTTCAATATGCACCATCACAAAGGGAAGCCATCCAAACAGCACTGATGGCGCCGATGCTTATGCTGACAGGCGGACCGGGGACAGGAAAAACCACGGTTATAAAAGGGATTGTAGAGCTTTATGGTGAACTGCATGGCTGCAGCCTTGATCCGAAGGATTACAAAAAGGAAGAACCTTTTCCTTTTATTTTAGCGGCTCCCACAGGAAGAGCGGCTAAAAGGATGACAGAATCGACTGGTTTACCTGCTGTCACCATTCATCGTCTGTTAGGCTGGAACGGAAGCGGCGGTTTTGACAAGGACGAGGAGAATCCTCTTGAAGGAAAAATCATTATTGTTGATGAAACCTCCATGGTTGATATTTGGCTAGCTTTTCAGCTGTTTAAAGCATTGCCAGCCAATATTCAAGTCATTCTTGTCGGAGATGAAGACCAGCTTCCGTCTGTTGGACCAGGCCAGGTGCTGAAGGATTTGCTGGCATCAAGCTGCATTCCGACAGTCCGGCTTTCTGATATTTACAGGCAGAGTGAAGGTTCTTCTATCATTGAACTTGCTCATGAGATAAAGGACGGCAGATTGCCAAGTAATTTAACTCAGCAGCAAACAGACAGGTCCTTCATTAAATGTGCCTCTGGACAAATAGCACAGGCTATTGAGAAGGTTGTCCTCAACGCGAAGAAAAAGGGCTATGCGCCAATGGATATTCAAGTTCTGGCACCGATGTACAGAGGCCCTGCAGGAATAGACCGGCTCAATGTCATTCTCCAGGAAATATTGAACCCAAATCCAGATGGAACACGTAAGGAATTGAAGTTCGGCGATGTTAAATACCGAATTGGCGATAAGGTGCTGCAACTCGTTAATCAGCCAGAAAACAATGTCTATAATGGAGATATGGGAGAAATTGTATCCATCTTTTATGCAAAGGAAAATACAGAAAAACAAGACATGGTTATTGTCTCCTTCGATGGAATTGAAGCAACTTATACTAGGCAGGATTTAAATCAAATTACCCATGCTTATTGCTGTTCTGTTCATAAGTCCCAAGGTAGTGAATTTCCAATTGTTATTATGCCGATTGTAAAAAGCTACTATAGGATGCTGCGGAGAAACTTAATATATACCGGCATTACAAGAAGTAAACAATTTTTAATATTGCTTGGCGAAGTGGATGCGATGGAAATAGGGGTAGGCCGAAATGATGAGCTGAACCGCCAAACTTCCCTGCAGGAAAAGCTGAAAGAAGTCTTTTCGCAAAGTGATGCAGATATCGAGGCAGCAGAAGAAGATGTTTCCTTGTTTTACAGTGATCGGATAATGGAAATTGATCCGCTTATCGGAATGGAGAATGTTACTCCATATGATTTTATGCCAGCTCAAGAAAGCTGACACAATAAACGATTAGTGGAAATGTTTGTATCACATTGTTTTTATATAAAGAAGCAAGCTATAGATGTCATTCTAAAGGAATGGCATCTGTTTTTTTTGAGAAGAAAACAGCATTAAAAAGCCGGCTCCTATAAAAAAAGCTATGAGATGTTTATTTATGGTAAGAATTGGACACACTGGAAACACCAGTGACAACCATTTTGAGAAATGGCTGTCTATAAACTTATTGTTAGAGGTGTTTTCAGATGTTAGTCTGTCCAAATTGCCAAAGCAAAGATATCGGGAAAATTGGAATCAGCCAGTATTATTGCTGGAACTGTTTTATTGAGCTGTCATTAGTAAAAGGGGTTATCCATACACATCAAGTGGAAGAGGATGGAAGCCTTAGTTCATTAGATGACTTGTTCGAGGAAGACAATCGCAGATACAGTTAAGAAATCAGGAGGCGTGTAATTCGCCTCCTTTATTTGTATAAATTACCTCCTTTTCACACAAATTATGGGTGGGAGGAGTGTAGAATGGAAATAAGAGTAAAGTGGTATTATCGCTTAGCATTTACACTATTGCTGTTTATTGTAGTTTTTATCTTTTTTAAATTATCTCCAATTTGGACTCCAATCTTGCAGCTGTTGATGAAGGTGATATTTCCTTTCGTCCTTGGTGCATTTATTACCTATTTGCTTCATCCGATTGTTGAAAAAATCCACGAAATGGGACTGCATCGCGGCCTTGCTGTGGCATTTATATATATCCTCTTTTTTGGAGGAGTCGGCTATGGACTTTATAAGTGCATTCCGATTTTCATTGAGCAGATGAGAGAGCTGACAGAAAATGCGCCAGAGCTTGCAAACCAGTACAGAAGCTGGATTGACTATATACAAGAGCGAACAAGGGCATGGCCTGATAATTTGCAGACGAAGGTTGATAAAGGGATTGAATCTTTTGAAGTTAAGCTGGATGGATTGCTGACAAAGCTTATTAAAGGTATCATGGGTTTTGTTAATTCATTCGTAATTATGATGTTAATACCGTTTATTTCTTTTTACATGTTAAAGGATATTGAAGCAGTAAAAAGAGCGGCCTTGCTTTTAACTCCTAACAAATGGCGTGAAAGCAGTGTTTTATTTTTGAAGGATGTAAATCAGTCTTTGGGCAGCTATATAAGAGGACAGCTGCTAGTTTGTTTTATCATTGGCAGTCTATCATCGATTTCCTTTTATTTTTTTGATTTAAAGTACCCGCTAGTATTAGGAATAATCATTGGAATTACCAATGTTATTCCTTACTTCGGACCCATTATAGGGGCAATTCCAGCCGTTATAATTGCAAGTACAATGTCTGTTAAGATGCTGATCATTGTTGTTATCATCATTGTAGTGCTGCAGTTTTTGGAAGGTAACATCCTTTCGCCCTTTATTGTTGGGAAAAGCTTGCATATGCATCCTCTATTTATTATGTTTGCCCTGCTCCTTGGTGGAGAGGTAGGCGGTATTGTCGGAATGGTAGTAGCAGTTCCTGTCCTTTCTATTTTGAAAGTAGCAATCATGCATTTGCACGTTCATTTTGGAAAAACCACTAATCCTTAGCATTCTTAAGTGATTCACATGTTGACAATTGCAGAGAAAAATCAGTATAATTCGAGAGAAGAACATAGTGACAAAATGATGATAGAATCAAGTAGATTATAGTCCACTTTAGGCGTATGCTAAATAGAGAGGTGTTCCCGTGGCTGAAAGGAACATAAGTGAAGGATAGTCGAAAGCTAATTCTTGAATGCAGTTAATACCTGCCGTCCATCCGCGTTAAGGAGATTTGAGAAATGGCAGTGTTTTGCCATAAATCAGGGTGGTACCACGAGCATACTTTCGTCCCTGTCCAGGGATGGGGGTTTTTTTTATGCTTTAAAATTATTACTCCTAATCAATATTTAAGGAGTCATACATAGTAAGGAGGCAAACTTTTTATGAAAGTATTAACAGGGGCAGAAATTAGAAGAAAGTTCCTTGATTTTTTCCAAGAAAAAGGGCATAGTGTGGAACCTAGTGCATCATTAGTTCCTCATGAAGATCCTTCTTTGCTTTGGATCAACAGCGGTGTTGCAACATTGAAAAAATATTTCGATGGCCGTGTAATCCCGGAAAATCCGCGAATTACAAATGCACAAAAATCAATTCGCACAAATGATATTGAGAATGTCGGAAAAACCGCAAGGCACCAAACATTCTTTGAAATGCTTGGAAACTTCTCAATTGGAGATTATTTCAAAGAGGAAGCAATTGATTGGGCTTGGGAGTTTTTAACAGACGACAAGTGGATTGGTTTTGACAAAGAGAAACTATCTGTCACAGTGCATCCTGAGGATGAAGAAGCATATGCGTTATGGCGCGACAAAATAGGGATTCCTGAAAGCCGCATTATTCGTTTAGAAGGAAACTTTTGGGATATCGGGGAAGGTCCAAGTGGGCCGAATACAGAGATTTTCTATGATCGTGGTCCAGAATACGGAAATGATTTAAATGACCCAGAACTATATCCAGGCGGCGAAAATGACCGTTATTTAGAAGTATGGAATCTTGTTTTCTCTGAATTTAACCATAATCCAGATGGAACATACACACCACTTCCAAAGAAAAATATTGATACAGGGATGGGACTTGAGCGCATGGCTTCTGTTGTGCAAAATGTTCCAACCAATTTTGATACAGATCTTTTTACACCAATTATTGCGGCAACAGCACAAATTGCTGATGTGAAATATGGTGCAGATAAGGAAACAGATGAAGCATTTAAGGTAATTGCTGACCATATTCGTACAGTTGCATTCGCAGTAGGTGACGGAGCATTGCCTTCTAATGAGGGCAGAGGATATGTTTTAAGAAGATTGCTGCGCAGAGCTGTCCGCTATGCGAAAAAGATCAATATCCACCGCCCGTTCATGTTTGAGCTAGTACCTGTTGTTGGTGAAATCATGTTTGATTACTATCCGACAGTGAAAGAGAAAGCCGACTTTATTCAAAAAGTAATGAAGAGCGAAGAAGAGCGCTTCCATGAGACATTGAATGAAGGTCTCTCCATTCTTGGGGAAGTAATGGAAAAGGCGAAGAAGTCTAACAGCTTGGTTATTTCAGGTGAAGATGTATTCCGTCTTTATGACACATATGGTTTCCCTGTAGAATTGACAGAGGAATATGCAGAAGAGCAAGGCATGAAAATTGACCATGAAGGCTTTGAGAAAGAAATGGAAAGCCAGCGTGACCGAGCTCGTAAGGCACGTCAAGAAGTGGGAAGCATGCAAGTTCAATCGAGTGTTCTTGGGGAAATCAAAGTGGAAAGTGAATTCGTTGGCTATCAATCTCTAACTGCTTCTGCTGTTGTATCTGCTTTGCTAGTAGATGGAGAGGTAGTAGAGAAAGCAGAAGAAGGCCAAGAAATCCAGTTCATTTTGGATAAGACACCATTCTATGCGGAAAGCGGCGGACAAATTGCAGACGCTGGAACCATTTCATCAGAAGCTGTTACTATTTTGGTCCAAGATGTTCAAAAAGCACCAAACGGACAAAACCTGCACCGAGGCATCGTGCAATCAGGTGTTATAACAGTTAATGACGAAGTGGAAGCTGCTGTTGACAGAAGCAACCGTTCAAAAATCGTTAAAAACCATACGGCAACACATTTGCTTCATCAAGCATTAAAGGATGTGCTTGGAACGCATGTTAACCAAGCAGGTTCTCTAGTACAAACAGACCGTTTGCGTTTTGACTTCTCTCATTTCGGGCAAATTACAGCAGAAGAGCTTGAAAAAATTGAAAAAATCGTTAATGAAAAAATTTGGGAAAGTATTGCTGTTCAAATTGATTATAAAGATATCGAGGAAGCAAAAGCGATGGGAGCAATGGCTTTATTCGGCGAAAAATACGGAAAAGTTGTTCGTGTTGTTCAAGTTGGCGATTACAGCCTTGAGCTATGCGGTGGGTGTCATGTTGATAACACATCCACAATCGGTTTGTTCAAAATAATTTCAGAAGCTGGTATTGGTGCAGGTACAAGAAGGATCGAAGCTGTAACAGGACAAGCTGCTTACCAGCAGTTGACAGATCAGCTTAACATCTTGAAGGATGCAGCAAGCAAGCTGAAAACAAACCCGAAAGATGTCGGCACTAGAATTGAGACAATTCAAGCAGAGCTGAAACAGCTTCAGCGTGAAAACGAGTCGCTTGCAGCAAAACTAAGCAACATTGAAGCAGGCAACCTAGTTGACCAAGTAAAAGACGTTAATGGAGTTAATGTTCTTACAGCAAGCATTAAAGGTGTGGACATGAACAACTTGCGCACAATGGCTGATGACTTGAAGCAAAAGCTTGATTCTGGAATCATTGTTCTTGGCAGCGTAAATGAAGATAAAGTAAACTTAATTGCTGCTGTTACGAAAGACTTGATGGACAAAGGTTACCATGCTGGTAAGATCATCAAAGAAGTGGCAACACGCTGCGGCGGTGGCGGCGGAGGACGTCCGGACATGGCTCAAGCTGGCGGAAAAGACCCTCAAAAATTGCAAGAAGCGCTAAACTATGTTGAGGAATATATCAAATCCATTTGATAATGTGGGCAAGTAGTGTAAAATGTAGGTATCAATTAACAGAATCTGTCTGAAAATAGGGGTGTTGTAAATGAGCTCATTCGACAAAACAATGAGATTCAATTTTCCTGAAGAACCATATGAACATGACGTAAAAGAAGTGTTGAATCAAGTATATGATGCTCTTCAAGAAAAAGGCTATAACCCAATTAATCAAATTGTCGGTTATCTACTTTCAGGAGACCCTGCATACATCCCGCGCCATATGGATGCACGAAATATTATGCGCAAACTAGAGCGTGACGAGATTATTGAAGAGCTTGTTAAGTTCTACTTAAAACAGCAGCGAGAGGATTAAAGAAATGCGAACAATGGGCTTGGATGTAGGCTCAAAAACGGTAGGGGTTTCAATTAGTGATGCTTTTGGGTGGACAGCCCAAGGCATTGAAACTGTAAAAATCGACGAAGAGAAACAAGAATTCGGATTAGACCGTTTAGGAGTATTGATTGTTGAGCATGATGTAAGTAAAATAGTGGTTGGCCTTCCAAAAAACATGAATGGCAGCATCGGCTTTCGCGGTGAAGCAAGCCAACATTTCGGCAAGCTTCTTGAAGAAAGATTCGGTCTACCAGTTGTATTTTGGGATGAGCGACTGACGACGATGGCTGCTGAAAGAGTCCTTCTTGAAGCAGATGTCAGCAGAAAAAAAAGGAAAAAAGTAATTGATAAGATGGCAGCATCTATGATATTACAAGGCTATTTAGATAGCCAGAAATGATGAGGTGAAAGTAATGGAACACGGAGAAACTAATACAATTACAGTAGTGGACGAGCAAGGAAACGAACAATTATGCGAAATTTTGTTCACATTTGAATCAGATGAATTTGGAAAATCATATGTTCTTTATTACCCAATCGGAGAAGATGACGGTGAAGACGACGAAATCGACATTCATGCATCTTCATTTATCCCGAACGAAGAAACTGGCGATGGTGAGCTATCTCCTATCGAAACAGATGAAGAGTGGGATTTAGTAGAGGAAATGCTTAACACATTCCTTGCTAACGAAGAAGAAGAATAAGAAACAGATGGGGGACAGCAATAGTGCTGTCCCTTTTTTTTTATGCTTGAAAACGGTCGTGGACAATGGCATAAATATGGAGGGTTTTGTTTGTGGATATTATTTCCAAACACTATTCTCCGATAGTAAAATAGACTTCATTCGCTATTTTTTTCACTTTCTTTGTTAGAATATAGTATAATTAGTCGAGATATGGTTTTATTATAGGTAATACATACCCGGTTTTAGGAGGGAAAGATAATTGTCAATAAAAGAGGGGAATAATGAAGGAAAAAATAAAAAAGAAATGTTTTTTGAGAAGATAGCGGAAAGACGAAATGAAGCAAAAACAATCAGGAGATTCGTTGGCTTAACCATTCTCGTACTTGCTGTAGTACTTGCAGCTGTGTCACTAACCAGTTATTTTTATATTAAATCAAGCTTAGAACCAGTGGACCCTGGCAGCAAAAAAGAAATCATTGTTGATATTCCAATCGGTTCAAGTGTCTCCTATATAGCTCAGACGTTAGAGGACAGCGGACTTGTTAAAAACGCGCGAGTATTTAAATACTATGTAAAGTTTAAAAACGAATCAGAGTTCATGGCAGGGGAGTATCATATGAATCCCTCGATGACTTTCCAGGAAATCATCGAAAGCTTAAAGACTGGTAGAATCATGCAGGAGCCGGTATTTACTATGACGATACCGGAGGGTAAACAGCTTGACGAGATAGCAGCTGTGATAGCTGATAAGACAAAGCAGCCTGAGAAGGAAGTTTTCAAAAGTTTAAATGATGAAAAGTTCATTCAGTCATTAATGGAAAAGTATCCGTCCATTTTGACAACAGAGGTTTGGGCTAAAGATATTAAGTATCCTTTAGAAGGATATCTTTTCCCTGCTACGTATGCTTTCTACAAAAAGGACCCTAGCCTCGATGAGATTGTTTCTACCATGCTTGATAAGACGCAAAGCGTTGTGGAGAAGTACAGGCAGGATATTGAAAGAGAAGATATGACTGTTCATCAATTCTTGACTATGTCATCCTTGATTGAAGAGGAAGCAACAGAAAAGGCAGACAGAGATAAAATTGCGAGTGTGTTTTATAACCGCATAGATGAAGGAATGCCGCTGCAAACAGATCCGACGGTACTGTATGCACAAGGCAAACATAAAGCAAGAGTCACATACAAGGATTTAGAAGTAGATTCTCCGTATAATACGTATAAAAATAAAGGGTTGACGCCAGGGCCTATCTCCAATTCAGGTACGATGTCCATGGAAGCAGCGCTTCATCCAGCTGATACCGACTTTTTATACTTCCTGGCATCCAGTGATGGAACTGTATATTTTTCGAGCACACTTGATGAGCATAACTCATTAAAGGCAAAATATATTACAAATAATTAAAACGATGTGGGGAGAGCATGATTAATTAGCTTTCCCCAGCGTTTTATGTTAAAATAGTACAAGTGTTTTTAAACAGGAACAAGTTATACGTAATTAACAAATTTGGCATACACCGCAAAGTTAGGTTCTTAATAAAAGAAGCTAACATTTTTCAGGTGGAGGGAAACCATTCCTGAAAATTTAGCCAATTAAAAAGAGACATTCAGTAACGTCTGGCAAATGTAAATAGAGGTGAATTCTGTTGCAGAATGAAGAACAAGTGCTGAAATATATCGAGAATTTAATTCCAGATAGAAGTGAAGCCTTTTTAGGTATTGAAAAGTATGCTGAGGAAAATGAAGTCCCAATTATGGAGCTTGTAGGCATTGAAACATTGCTTCAGCTGTTAAGAATGCAGCAGCCCAAAAAAATTCTCGAAATTGGGACAGCGATAGGATATTCTGCACTGCGGATGGCAGACGCTTTGCCAGAATGCAAGATTGTATCCATTGAGCGTGATGAGGACCGATATAATGTGGCCTTATCCAATGTGGAGACATTGAACAAAAGCTCACAAGTTCACTTCATTAAGGGTGATGCGTTAGAAGTGGAGAATCTTGTGCAGGAGCACGGTCCTTTTGATGCCTTATTCATAGATGCTGCAAAAAGCCAATATCGGAAGTTTTTTGATATATACTCCAAGATGCTTTCCCCTGAAGGCGTGATTTTTACGGATAATATCTTATTCCACGGGCTTGTTGTGGAGGAAAATATAGACAGCCGGAATGTAAGGCAGCTTGTCCGAAAAATTAAGGATTTTAATCAATGGCTAATGCAGCATCCAGATTACCATACAGCAATACTGCCTGTTGGTGATGGATTAGCAATTAGCAAAAAGAGGAGATAAAAAATGAAAAAACCTGAATTGCTCGTTACACCAATTACGGTTGAAGACATTATTCCACTGATCGAAAGCGGAGCAGATGCCTTTGTGATCGGTGAACAGAAATTTGGATTGCGTTTAGCAGGAGAATTTAAGCGCGATGATGTAAAAAAAGCGATTGAACGTGCCCATGGACGAAACAAGAAGGTATATGTAGCTGTCAACGGTCTTTTTCACAATGAAAAAATAGATGACCTTTATGATTATATTGCTTTCTTAAGAGATGTGAATGCGGACAGCGTTATTTTTGGTGATCCGGCAGTTCTTATGGTGGCGCGTGAAGTTGCCCCAGACATGAAACTGCATTGGAACACAGAAACCACTGGAACTAACTGGTATACTTGCAATTACTGGGGGAAAAAAGGTGCTAAACGAGCGGTGCTCGCACGGGAACTGAGCATGGATGCAATCATTGAGATGAAAGAGAATGCAGAAGTCGAATTGGAAATCCAAGTTCACGGCATGACGACAATGTTCCAATCAAAGCGCACCCTTTTAGGGCATTACTTCCAACATCAGGGCAAAGAGCAAGATATGGCCGATAAACAGAAAGACAGGGATTACTTCCTCCATGATAAAGAGAGAGAGAACAAGTATCCGATCTTTGAAGACGAAAACGGCACACATATTATGAGTCCTAATGATATTTGCATTGTTGATGAATTGCAGGAATTGATAGAAGCAGGCATCGATTCTTTTAAGATAGACGGTATTTTAAAGGATTCTGCTTATATTCAAAAAGTGACGAGCATTTATCATCGAGCAATAACGATGTTTGTAAATAATCCTGATCAGTACGATGAGGAAAAGGATAATCTACTAGCAGAAATTGAACAGATACAGCCGGCAAATAGACCGTTGGACACAGGATTTTTCTTTAAAGAAACAGTGTATTAATAATTAGGAGGAGTACAGACGATGACAGCAGTGAAAACACCTATCTCTGAAATTCGAGACGGTAAAAGAATCATTGTCAAAAAGCCGGAGCTTTTGGCGCCTGCAGGCAATCTTGAAAAATTGAAGATAGCCGTTGCTTATGGAGCTGATGCGGTTTTTATCGGAGGCCAAGAATATGGACTCCGTTCTAACGCTGGAAATTTCACTTTCGAGGAAATGAAAGAGGGAGTGGAATTTGCAAAAAACTATGATGCGAAAATATATGTAACAACAAATATTTTTGCGCATAATGAAAATATCGACGGACTGGAAGAATATCTGCTTGGATTAAAAGAAGCAGGCATTCACGGCATTATTGTTGCTGATCCGCTCATTATTGAAACATGCCGCAGAGTAGCACCTGAAATAGAAGTACACTTAAGCACACAGCAGTCTCTTTCCAACTGGAAAGCTGTTCAGTACTGGAAGGAAGAGGGCTTAGAAAGAGTTGTGCTTGCCCGTGAAACCAGTGCAGAAGAAATCCAGGAAATGAAAGAAAAAGTCGATATTGAAATCGAGACATTCATTCATGGAGCAATGTGTATTGCGTATTCTGGAAGATGCACACTAAGCAATCATATGACAGCAAGGGATTCTAACAGAGGCGGATGCTGTCAATCATGCCGTTGGGATTATGATCTGTACAGACTGGAAAACACAGAAGAAAAGCCGCTTTTCTCTGAAGAGGATGCACCTTTTGCGATGAGTCCTAAAGACCTTAAGCTCATTGAATCGATTCCCCGCATGATTGAACTGGGCATTGACAGTCTGAAAATTGAAGGTCGTATGAAATCTATTCACTACGTGGCAACAGTTGTCAGCGTGTACCGTAAAGTAATTGATGCTTACTGTGCTGATCCTGATAATTTTGTTATTGACGAAGAATGGCTGAAAGAGCTGGATAAATGTGCAAACAGAGAAACAGCACCAGCATTCTTTGAAGGGCAGCCAGGGTATAAAGAGCAAATGTTTGGTAATCATAGCAAAAAGACAACTTTTGATTTTGTTGGACTTGTTCTTGATTATGACAAAGAGGAAAAGATTGTAACGCTGCAGCAGCGCAACTTCTTTAAACCAGGACAGGAAGTAGAATTCTTCGGTCCAGAAATATCTAATTTTACGACAGTTATTGATACGATATGGGATGAAAAAGGCAATGAGCTTGATGCAGCCCGCCATCCGCTGCAAATTGTTAAATTTAAAGTGGATCACCCTGTATTTCCAAATAACATGATGAGAAAGGAGCTCTAAAGCATGCAGCGCAAACCAGTTGTAATTGGTGTCGCAGGTGGCTCCGGATCAGGAAAAACAAGCGTGACCAAAGCTATTTTTGAGCATTTTCAAGGACATTCCATCCTGATGATTGAACAGGATTATTATTATAAAGATCAATCACATCTTCCATTTGAAGAAAGACTAAAAACAAATTATGATCATCCGTTGGCATTTGATACAGAATTATTAATTGAACATATCCAAACATTGCTTAAGTATGAAAAAATCGATAAACCTGTATATAATTACGCCATGCATACGAGATCAGATGAGACAATACTTGTCGAACCTCGTGATGTTATTATTGTGGAAGGCATTCTTATTTTAGAGGATGAAAGACTTCGCAATCTAATGGACATGAAGCTGTACGTGGATACAGATGCAGATTTGCGCATTATTAGAAGGCTTGTTAGGGATATTCAAGACAGAGGTAGAACAATGGACTCTGTTATTGATCAGTATGTGAGTGTTGTAAGACCGATGCATAATCAATTTATTGAGCCGACAAAACGCTATGCTGATATCATCATTCCAGAAGGCGGTCAAAATCACGTTGCTATCGACTTAATGGTAACGAAGATACAGACGATTCTTGAGCAAAAATCGTTATTATAAGCTCTGTAATTTATTTTTTCACGAGAGAAATGAGAAGGTTTTTTAAAATCTTTGATTTTACCTTTTAACCCCTTTTATATAAAGGATTAGAGGCATTATTATTTCCCTAAAATAATGCATTTTAGGGAATAATTATTCTTTTTTTGAAAGAAAATGCTTTCTTTTTTTCGGAATACGTATTAAACTCATCCTATTAGTAATTTAGCTTGAGTTTACATCATCAACTTTAATACATACCATAAACCAACAATCAAAATATATAGATTGTGCTGGATACTTTAAGGAGTGAACATTTTGGCTATCGAAAAAGAATTTCCAATGACATTGGCTGGTAAAGAGAAACTGGAACAAGAACTAGAACAATTAAAAACGGTTAAACGTAAAGAAGTCGTTGAACGTATTAAAATAGCGCGCAGCTTCGGAGACTTATCAGAGAATTCGGAATATGATTCTGCGAAAGAAGAGCAAGCGTTTGTAGAAGGACGCATCACTACAATTGAAAACATGATCCGCAATGCGAAGATCATCTCAGAAGATGAATTAGATCGTGACACTGTTTCACTAGGTAGTTCTGTTACTTTCATTGAGCTTCCTGATGGTGACGAAGAAACATACACAATTGTGGGCAGTGCAGAAGCTGATCCGTTCGAAGGTAAAATCTCCAATGATTCACCGATTGCAAAAAGCCTAATCGGCAAAAAAGTCGGCGATAAAGTAGTTGTTCAAACACCTGGTGGAGAAATGAATGTAGAAATCGTTACAATTAAATAACAATTTCACGGTAATTGTTTGAAAAAAGGACACCTCGTCAACACTCTTGATGAGGTGTTTTTTTATGTGGAGAAAGAGAGCAATATTTATCGGTGTATTTTTTATTTGTATGCTTGTTGTGCTGCTTGCAAGACTTGTGCAGATACAGCTTGTGGAAACAGAACATTTTACTAAACATAATATTAACTTAGTGGAAGCTAGTGTGAAGCAACGATCACAGGAGATGGTACTGGATAACGGCCGCGGGGGATTTTTGGACAGAAATGGGGAGTCGCTGACACAGCAAACGAAAACAGTTCTTATTTTATTTCCGTTTTTAAAAAATATGGAATGGGACAGTAGAAAAATTGCGGATATTATTGGGACAACTGAATATACTTTAACGAAAACGATAGCGGAGGCAAAAGAGCCTGTAGTCCTTGGTGGCAGCAAGCCGGTAGAGCTTTCCGCAAAACAAATGACCGATATTAATAATTTGAAAATTCCCGGTGTATTTGCCGTTAATAAAAAATTCAGGGTCCAAAATGAGTTAGCTGAACAACTGTTAGGGATTACCGGTCAAAATGAAGCAGAGCTTGAAATAAGATACCCTGACAAAAAACTGTCTTATGACACATTAATCGGGTTAACGGGACTAGAAAAAAGCTTTGATGAGTTTCTTCTCCCAGATGGAGAATCTAAGCTTGTCTATCATGTCGATGCCACAGGAGGTCCGTTGTTTGGAACGAACGTTAAATATGTGGAGCCTGGCAATCCATTTTATCCTGTAAATATTAAAACGACCATTGATAAAGAATTACAAGAAGTGGCAGAAGAGCTGGTGGACAAGCATAATATCAAAAAAGGCGGACTTGTGCTTTTAGATATAGAGACAAATTCAGTTGCCGCTATGGTATCTCGTCCTATTATTGATAAAAATCCTTATGAAACAGATGGTATTAATAATTTTATGCTTAAACAGCAGATAGTCGGTTCTGTTTTCAAAACCGTAGTGGCAGCAGCTGCGATAGATAATAAATTGAATAATGATGATGCCATTTATAACTGCAGCCAAAAAATAAATGGAGATCCAGACCCTGTTTATCAGCATGGTATGCTTAATTTCACAAACAGCTTTGCTGTCAGCTGCAATAATACTTTCGCAACAATTGCCAATGAGTTAAAGGATATTGACAAAAATATCTTAGAAGATTACGCAAAGAAGCTGTCTTTAACAACAACGACAGGCTGGGAAGGGACTATTTTTCATTCAAGCGACTTTAAGCAAATACAAGATGAAGAAAAAGGCAGAGTGTTCCTTTCAGAGGATGCAAAAAAGGATAAGAATTATGTAGCATTGACAGGCATTGGTCAGAATGAAGTCAGGGTTACACCAATAGCTGTTGCCAACATGATGGCTACAATCGCCAGAGGCGGGGAAAAGCAGGCAGTCAGAGTGGCCTCTGAGATAGAATATAAAAATGGCAGTACATTGGTGAAATTCGATCAGAAAAAGCTAGATGGTGAAACGATTTCGCCATATACAGCACAAGAACTTCAGAAGCTCTTAAGAGAAGTTGTTGAGAACAAAGAAGGTACAGGAAGATGGTTTCAAGACTTGCCGTATGAAGTTGCCGGTAAATCCGGTACGGCAGAGACTGGCATCTATAAGGGAGAGGAACAGCTTCATAATAAGTGGTTTGCAGGCTATTTTCCATATGATAAACCCAAATATGCCTTAGTTGCAGTCAACCTTGAGGTATTCGCAGATGAAGGAGGAGTCAATCCGCTATTTGCTGATATGGTAAAGGCGGTTTATGACCATGAAGAGAGTCATGCTCAATAGAAAATACCCATTTTCCTTTTCACTATTCAAAAGTCATGATAGAATATGTACAGCCTTTGTTGGCTTAAATACAGATATTAATTAAAAGTAAATACAAATGTATGAACAATAGGGAGGAGAAACAAGTTGAGCACAGACACTAACGATAATGTTCGAAGCAGATCTGAACAGCGTTCAAAGAGGAAAAAAACGAATATTATTCTTAATGCCTTAATCATTCTTGTGATAGCATTAATTGTTTTTGTCTCTTATTCCATTTTCAGTGATGGTGATAATAAGACAGATAACCAGGAAAATAAGAAAACTGCCCAAACAGAGAGTACAAAAGACGAGCAAGCTTCCGCTCAAGCAGATAATGATGCTGCAAAAAGTACAGATGACTCTGAAAGTGATGAAGAGCAGGAAACACAAAAAGATGGAGAGGCTATTATCACCGAAGGCGGAAGTGATTCAAACGTCATTAAAACCATCGAGAATCCTTCATGGGAGCCTGTTGGAACAACGCAGTCAGGTGAACATACAGCTTCCTACTCAGCAGGTGTTGATTGGGATGAACAGTTAAAAGCTTTGGCATACGGAACAGGAATAGATGAAGGCAATATGGTTGTTTGGTTTTTAGGGAACAATAATAAAGATCAGAATAAATCAATCGGCACTGTTTCTACAAAGGATAAAAGCGAAAAATATCGCGTTTATATTGAGTGGGTGGACGGCAGCGGCTGGAAACCGACAAAAGTAGAGGAAATCAATGATTTAAATATACGTTAAATGAGTGAAACTGCTTATAATCTTATAAGCAGTTTCTTTTTTGTTATTTTTTTATTTTAAAATGAACCATAACCGTATGATAAGGTCTGCCGTTTTCTTGGAGTGTTGTTTGGTGATTGACAGAATGGACCTCAAGCAGGATTGCTTTGTTAATTTCAATTTGTTCTGTAATTTTTTTTTCGATAGTACTTAAAGAATCACCTTCAAAGAACTCTACTTTATCCTTTATAATATCTAGCTGGAAATTCATCCTTTACTTCCTTTCAATAAATAAAATAGTCTCTTTTCCTATTTTATCATATGTCATGAAACAAGGAGACATTGTCTTCAACACAATTATTGAAAAAGGCATAGGGGATGTGGTAAATTATGAACATGACTCTTGTCTAATTCATAGTATGTATATTGGAATTGTTTGCTATGAAAGGGGCATGAGAAATGGGTAAAGAATTTATGGAGATCTTTGAAAAATGGGCTGACACTTATGATGAAAGTTTAACAAAAGATATAGAATACAAAGAAGTGTTCCGAAACTACGAACAGATATTAGATGAAGTGGCAAACCGGGCTTACGGCACAGTAGTCGAATTTGGCCCAGGCACTGGGAACTTGACTTTAAAGCTTGCAGATAAAGGATTGTTTGTTACAGGTATAGAGCCTTCCAAAGCTATGCGGAAATTAGCAGAGGAGAAGCTGAATGAAAAAGCAGTGGTGAAGGATGGAGATTTTCTTAACTTCTCAACAGAGAGTGCGCCAGATGTTTTCGTGAGCACCTATGCTTTTCATCATTTAACAGATGAAGAAAAAGCAGAAGCAATTACTCTTTATAGTAATTTACTGCCTTCATCTGGTAAAATAGTTTTTGCGGATACGATGTTTCGTTCCGAAGAAGACTATGAAAAAGCAAAAGATGCCGCTGCAAAAAGTGGTTTCCATAACCTGGCTGAAGACTTAGCTCGTGAATACTATTCCACTATTCCCGTATTACAGAGGATGTTAGAGGAAGCAGGCTTTACTGCCGCATTCACCCGCTTAAATGAGTTTGTTTGGATCATGGAAGGAACAAAAGTGTAGCTTAGAAAGAGGGAAGTACATGAAAATAGCAATAATCGGTGCAATGGAAGAAGAAGTTGCCATACTCAGAGAACAAATGGACAATAAAAAAGAGCAGACAATTGCCGGATTTCAATTTATTGAAGGTAATCTTGCTGGGAAGGATGTTGTGCTGCTTCGCTCAGGCATAGGCAAAGTTAATGCTGCGATGAGCACGACTATTCTGCTGCAAACGTTCAAACCGGACTATTTAATCAATACAGGCTCTGCTGGAGGATTAAACCCTGACTTGAATGTCGGCGATGTTGTCATCTCAGACGAAGTGAGACATCATGATGTGGATGCGACTATATTTGGTTATGAATACGGTCAAGTACCGCAAATGCCTGCGAGTTTTGCAGCAGATAATGGTCTAATCCAGATAGCTGAATCAAGCGCGAAGGAAATAGGGGAGTATGCTGTTGTCAGAGGCCTTATTACAACAGGTGATTCCTTTATTAATGATCCGGAAAGGGCAGCCTTCATCAAGACGAAATTCACTGGATTACAGGCTGTAGAAATGGAAGCAGCTGCAATAGCTCAAGTTGCCTATCAGCATGAAATTCCATTTGTTATCATTCGTTCTCTATCGGATATAGCTGGAAAAGAATCACATCTTTCCTTTGATCAATACTTAGAAAAGGCAGCAGTCCATTCGGCGAACTTAGTAGTGGGAATCGTTCAAAAAATGAACTGATTATAGCGGGGAGTCCTAATAATAGGAACTTCCCCGATTCTAGCATTTAATTCTGACTATTCAAATAGGAATAGCTGTGATAAGCGGTAATCGGTATAAATTGCAAACAGAGTTAGAAGCAAAACAGGCAATGATATATAGAAGGAGGGAAATGATCATGAGAGTTTACAACAATGTGCATCAGCTTATTGGCAATACACCAATGGTTGAGATTACCCATTTTCCTTTGCCCAATGAAGTTCGTATATTTGCAAAGCTTGAGTATTATAATCCAGGAGGAAGTATTAAAGACAGACTGGGAATCAAGTTGATCCAAGATGCTTTTGAGACAGGGAAGCTGAAGAAAGGCGGAACGGTTATTGAACCGACTGCAGGGAATACAGGAATCGGCTTGGCTCTTGCAGCATTAAATCAAGATGTGAAAGTAATCGTCTGTGTGCCAGAAAAATTCAGCGTGGAAAAACAGCAAGTTATGAAGGCATTAGGAGCAGAAATTGTCCATACCCCAACAGCAAAAGGAATGGCTGGTGCGATTGAAAAGGCGAAAGAGCTGCAAAAAAGCATTCCCGATTCCTTTATTCCAGGCCAATTCGAAAACGAAGCAAACCCAGACACCTATTACAAGACACTTGGACCGGAGATTTGGGAACAGCTCGAAGGCAATATTGACGTTTTTATTGCAGGTGCAGGTACGGGCGGGACATTTATGGGTACCGCCCGATATTTGAAAGAACAAAAACATTCAATAAAAACGGTTATTGTCGAGCCAGAAGGATCGATCCTAAATGGCGGGAAGTCTGGCCCTCATAAAACAGAAGGGATTGGGATGGAGTTTCTGCCACCTTATATGGACCCAGCTTACTTCGATAAAATTTATACAGTCAGTGATAGCGATGCCTTTTTAAAGGTGAATGAGGCAGCGCTTAAGGAAGGCCTGCTTGTGGGAAGCTCCTCAGGGGCAGCCCTATATGCCGCCTTGGCAGAAGCGAAACTAGCTGCACCAGGCACCAATATAGTTGTAATCCTACCGGACAGCAGCGACCGCTATATTAGTAAAAAGATTTTTGAAGGAGGAATTTAAATGAAACGCAAAACGATGCTCATTCACGGAGGAATACCAGGAGATCCGCATACAGGTGCTGTCAATGTTCCAATTTATCAAGTCAGCACTTATAAGCAAGAAGGAGTAGGCAATCATAAAGGGTTTGAATATTCACGAACAGGCAATCCTACCCGCCACGCCCTGGAGGAGCTTATAAAGGATTTAGAGCACGGAACTAGGGGATTTGCATTTAGCTCCGGAATGGCAGCTATTACGGCGGTTATAATGCTGTTTAAACAAGGCGATCATATTTTAATAACAGATGATGTTTATGGTGGCACATTTCGGGTAATAACAAAGGTGCTTAATAAATTTGGAATAGAAGCTACCTTTATTGATACGAGCGATATCGACAATATAAAAGAAGCAGTAAAAGAAAATACCGTGGCACTTTATATCGAAACACCGACAAATCCGTTGCTGAAAATCACTGATATTCAAGCAGCTTCCTTTGCAGCGAAGGAGCTTGGATTAGTAACGATTGTTGATAATACCTTCTCCACACCATATTGGCAAACACCATTAACACTCGGTGCAGATATCGTCTTACACAGTGCTACAAAGTACTTAGGCGGCCATAGCGATGTTGTCTCAGGTCTTGTTGCAGTTAAGAATGAGAAACTAGGAGAAGATTTGCATTTTATTCAGAATTCCACTGGAGGAGTGCTTGGACCGCATGATTCATGGCTGTTAATCCGCGGAATGAAAACGTTAGGTATTCGAATGGAGGAACATGAAAAAAGCGCCAGCGAAATCGTCGCATTCCTTGAAAAGCATCCTGCTGTATCTAAAGTGTACTATCCAGGACTGGAAACACACCCAAATCATGAAATCAGTAAAAAACAAGCGTCAGGTTTTGGCGGAATGATCAGCTTTGATGTTGGCAGTGCAGAAAATGCCGATAAGCTTCTTAGCAAAGTAAAGTATTTTACTTTAGCAGAAAGTCTTGGGGCAGTGGAAAGTCTAATATCTGTACCAGCAAAAATGACGCATGCATCTATTCCAGCAGAAAGAAGAGCAGAACTTGGCATTACCGATGGACTTGTCCGCATTTCAGTAGGTTTAGAAGACGTAGAGGACTTGTTAGAGGATTTGGAACAAGGCTTAAAATAAGAAGAAAACTGCCTTTTATAGAAGGCAGTTTTTTTCTTGTTATTATTTTCCTAACATGCTATCAATTGCTAAAGAAAAGACGACCATGCTTATGGTACAGTAGAGTTATAGAAAAGTAGAAAGCAGGGATAAAAATGGAGAAAACGTTGAAGGACTTGTCGGGGAAATTGGCAGACTACAAACGATTTGCCATTGTTTTGCTAGCTGTTGGAGTCTTTTTTTATTTAGGGGTTATCGTTCCGGCTGTTCATGAAGTGAAATGGCATGATGAAGCGATGGCAATTACTTCAGTCTTAACATTAGGTACATCTATTTTCTTTTTCGCTAAAGTAAAGAAATACAAAAAAATGATCAGTGATATGACAGATAACGATATGTAATAAAATATATATGCTACAAAGAGGATGAGAAAATCATGCTCTTTTTTTTATGCCCTTTAAATACAAGCATTAAACCTATTATTCAAAAACTTTAATATAAAAAACCCATATCTGGAAAAAGGGGTTTACAAAACTGGAAATCGAGGATATAATTGCCAATGTAAAAACTATTTCAAAAGGAGGTTGAATGATATGCAAAACGTATTTATCGGAGCAGCAGGCAAAATGACAACTCAATATGTTTATGCACGAATTCAACCAGTGATAATTTGGAATAGCTAATTCATTATAATAGCCTATCCAACCGCAGGTGAATTCTGTCCCTGCGGTTTTTTATATGCCTTTTTTTAAAAAGTGCCGCAGGAGCCTAGATTAACTGCGGTTTTTTTGCGCCTTTTTAATTAAAAATTAACATTTTAGTTAAATAATGGTAATGGCAACGTAAAGGGGGTGAGCAAATGACACTGAATATTCTATTTATGTCGATAACGATTAAAAAAAATCAAAAATCGCATGAGCAACATATGCATGATTTGCTAATGGAGCAATTAATAGAAGAAAACAACCAAAAGCAATTGCTGCTAGGTGATTTTCCCAGAAATATGTTTTAAGTAAGAAAAGTACGACTAAGAAGGAGGTGGTATAAATGACACTGAATCTATTGTTTTTTACCCTCATTATTCGCAAGCGGAAAGTAAGTACAGAGGAACATTTGCATCAAGCAAGAATTGAAAAGTTAATGGAAGAGCAGAAAGACAAACATATGTCACATCATCGATATTTATAATGTTTAATAAAAGAAAAAAGAAAGGGTGAACAATATGATTATCATTTTGCAAAGGCGTCAATCAATCCTGTGGGTGGAGAAAGACTCCACCTAACGAAACTTAAAAGGAGAAGGCTATATGCATATATTTATTTTGTTGCTTTCGGCAGAATTTAAGTGGTGGTTAGAAAGAATCGGCAAGAAATCTCAATGAAAAAAGCTCATGCATCATAGTGATGCATGAGCTTCTAATTATCTCACTTTGTACCTGTATTCGAGAAGATGCTGGAGGTCGTCTCTTTGCTCGAGCAATTTCTCTCCTATGTTTGTTTCCATAACTCGTTTTCGCTTCAGCTCTCGGTCTACAACTCTTTTGACAGAAAGGACGTCTGTTCCTGTCTGGAGAACATCTTCTTTGCTAATAAAACGTTTATGTGCCACTAGCTGCATGCCATATGAGTTGTAAAGAAGGGTGTAGCCTGCTATCCCTGTTTTAGATTGATATGCTTTGGAAAAGCCGCCGTCAATAACAATCATCCTTCCATTAGCCTTAATCGGATTTTCTCCGTTTATTTCTTCAACAGGCGTATGCCCGTTGATAATATGGCCGTGATCAGGATTCATGTTGAATTCCTCAAGGATTCTTCTGCAAGTTGCTTCTTCTTCCCTTAACTGATAGTAAGGATTTTTCTGCTCTTTATGTATCGCTTTTTCCTTGATGAAATAGCGCTCAAAGGTAGTCATGTCTTTCTTTCCAAACAGCGAGGAATTTTCGCCTGTCCATAAATACCAAATCATATCTGTTGCCAGGTCATCCGTTATTTCAGGATGAGAGAAACTTTCGCGCAAGTATTTCTCAAACACATCAAGCAGCTTTTTGCCGCTGTACTCTTTGCCGTTTAGCTCCATTGTTTTCATACTGCCATCTTGATTTAACGGAATACAGCCATGGATCAGTAAGTTGCCGTTGTATTTTAAATAAAGGCTGCCTTTTTTCATTAAGAAAGTCATATGTCTTGCAAGCTTCTCAGAATGTTGAATCGAAAAAAGCAGCTTTTCTAAAACTTGTTCTTCTTCAGGCAAAAGCTTTGCCGGATCAGATGGATCAATGGTTGAAAAACAAGTGTTTTCAAGTTGATAGGTATTACCATGCAAAACAATCGTATTTGATTTGAAATCGATTTTATCTAAAAGGAGACGGTGCTCCATCTTAAAATCTGGTCTTCTTTTAATAATCGGCTGCTCTAATTTAAATTGTATCATGCTGATAGCCTGGTGGATTTTAGTGATTTGCAGGATATTCTCTTCGCCAATTTCTTCCCTTTTAGCATTCAGCTTCGGACGGAAGGCTTGGTTATCTTCATAATATTTCTCTGCAAGATTTAACAATGGTCTTAAATTAATGCCATAAGCATCTTCAATAATATCAAGGTTGTCATAGCGTGCACATATGCGGATAATATTGGCAAGGCATACTTTAGAGCCGGCAAATGCACCAATCCATAAAACATCATGATTTCCCCACTGAATGTCAACAGAATGATAGTCCATTAAGGTTTCCATAATTTTATCAGGATGAGGGCCTCTGTCGTATATATCGCCAACTACATGCAAATGGTCCACTACCAGTCTTTGAATCGTATATGCTAACCCTGTAATAAGCTTGCTTGCTTGACCAAGGGAGATGATTCTTTGGAGGATTTTTGAGTAGTATTCTTTTTTATTGTCGAGTTCGTCTTTTTTATACAGCAGCTCTTCAATAATATACACGAATTGCTTCGGCAGCTCCTTGCGAACCTTAGAACGAGTATATTTGGAAGAAGCATAGGAAACTAGGCGAACCATCTTTTCAATCGTTTCCACATACCATTCGTACAATAATTGGTCTGACTCGAATGAGTTGATAACAAGCTGGAGCTTTTCCTCAGGATAGTAAACAAGTGTAGCAAACTCGTCCATCTCTTTTTTGGAAAGCTCTTCATGAAACAATTCTTTAATCTTTTCCTTTACATTTCCAGAGCCGTTTCTCAAGACGTGCTGGAACGCATGGAATTCCCCATGCAGGTCACTGACAAAATGCTCAGTCCCTTTTGGCAGGTTTAAAATGGCATCCAAATTTATTATTTCTGTCACTACTTTTTCTTCACTATCGTATTTTTCTGTTAGCAGGTCTAAATATTTTGTATCCATCTGCACCTCTCCTATCGAAAAGTTGTCCAATTATTGTTAAAAAAACGCATAAGCCCATTTTATTCCTATTTTCCAGCCAAGGAAAGAAAAATCCTCTTTTAATTTACCTTATTTCTAAAAATATAATTCCGCTTTAATGACTGCTTATACTTTTTTAGGATGTCCTTTATACCCTGCGGCAGATTATCGTAAACATAATTAATGGATATTTTCCTATTAATATTCGAGCGAGGACATGCAAGACATCCTCGACCTTTACATAGTAATGGAGTATAGGCAAAAGTGGAGGTGGAAATATGTCTGGGATAATTTATTCACTCGGGCTTTTAGTAAAAGAACTGTTATTTCTTGTGTCCTATGTAAAAAATAACGCCTTTCCCCAGCCGTTGTCTGCATCAGATGAAAAGAAGTACTTAAGACTGATGGCAGAGGGAGATTCACATGCACGGAATATGTTGATAGAACATAATTTGCGGCTTGTTGCACATATTGTGAAGAAGTTTGAAAACACAGGCGAGGATTCGGAAGACTTAATCTCTATCGGAACAATTGGGTTGATAAAGGGAATAGAAAGCTTTTCGGAAGGGAAAGGAACGAAGCTTGCCACATATGCAGCAAGATGTATTGAGAACGAAATACTTATGCATTTAAGAGCACTGAAAAAAACAAAAAAAGATGTATCCTTGCATGATCCGATTGGTCAGGATAAGGAAGGAAATGAAATCAGCTTAATCGATGTATTAAAGTCGGAATCCGAAGATGTAGTAAATACGATTCAATTGAATATGGAGCTGGAAAAGGTGAAAGAGTATATCGATGTGTTGGATGAACGGGAAAAAGAAGTTATTGTCGGCAGATTCGGGCTAGACTTAAAAAAGGAAAAAACCCAAAGGGAAATTGCTAAAGAGCTTGGTATTTCAAGAAGCTATGTTTCCCGTATTGAAAAAAGAGCGCTAATGAAGATGTTCCATGAATTTTACAGGGCGGAAAAGGAAAAACGGAGAAAGGGGCAGGATTAGCCTCTAAACAAAGGGCTGTCTTTCGTGCAGCCCTCTTTTTTGTCACAACGAAACTTCTATTGCTTGTATCTTAAATATTCCCGATTAGAAGTAGGAACATTTTTAACAACTTCACCCTCACGATTCTTATAAATCTCGTATTCTCTGTATGTTTCTACAACAAATCCATCCTCTACCTGCGTATCTTCTAATTTATATTCTAATTCTGGCGCTCCATACACCTCCGAAGACGTGCTTGCCGGTTCACTTTCCGTTGTCTCACCATAAAAATAAACATAATCCTCATTAATCTTTGCAGTAGGTGTCTCCACATATGCAATAAAGGCAAGCAGAACAATTACAACGATTGCTGCAAGGCGTTTCTTCATTTTCTCTCCTCCTTCCTTACATATTTATGCATGTCCTTCCTACATATTCTTACTATGTGGCAGGAATGGTAGGATAGTTTGATGAAAAGGAAAATATTATCATTTATTGGTTCGTAAACACATATTCTTTAAAAAGTACATGCCCTACACTTCAGCTGATTTTCCCTCCTGAAAAAAATTCGCAATTTGTAAATAAAATATAATAATAGTAATGTTTTTGAAATATAAATAAGCGTATAAGCGGATATGTAAGAACTACCCAGTAGGAGGATGAAGACTAAATGCTATTGAAACAGCTGCTTTTTTTATCCGTGTTAATTACTGCCATCATCTCGCCTTTACAGGAGGCGAAAGACGTGAAGGCAGGCATTGAGGATACATGTGAACACAGTGATAATGAGTGGAAAGCAACACTGAAAAACCTTCATAATAAAGCTGATATAGAGGCGTTGCAGTTAGGGGATTACAAGTCAATGACAGACGCTATGAATGGAAATGAAGTGTGGCGTTTTGATTTGTGTACAGTCAACCATTACAGCTATCCAGCCGAAATGGATGCTGTCGATATAAATGGTCTTACGGAAGATTCAGTTGAAAGAATTATTTTTATAAGCTTCTCAGAGAGTAACATCATTAGAAAATCAATGTACTACAAAGCGGATGACGGAAGTATTAGGGAAACCGTTCTGTTTAGTGACAGGATGGAAAAGGATCTTGTTTTAATTACAAATTAGTCATACGTACAAGCAATGATGCACCGCCTTTCTATAATAATAGTAAGGTGGTGAATTATAATGGCGAAAATATTTATTGATCCAGGCCATGGCGGCTCTGATCCAGGAGCTGTGGGAAATGGAATTCAGGAGAAGGATATCACATTGCGAATTGCGACAATGATTAGAGATATGCTTGTCAGTGAATACGAAGATGTAACAGTAAGGATGAGCAGAACCTCTGATGAAACGGTCAGCCTTTCAGAAAGATCTAATGCTGCCAACGCATGGGGAGCTGACTATTTTGTTTCTGTTCATGTAAATGCAGGCGGAGGGATAGGATTTGAAAGCTATGTTTACACTGGAGTTGGTGCTCCAACAACGACATACCAGACGGCAATTCATAATCGTATAATCAACCTATCTAACTGGAGCGACCGCGGTAAGAAAAAGGCGAATTTCCATGTGCTAAGAGAAACTAATATGCCGGCTATCTTGACAGAAAACGGATTTATTGACAATGCAACGGATGCAAATAAACTGAAAAGCGCTTCTTTCCTTTCCACATTGGCAAGAGGACATGCAGAAGGCATAGCCGATGCCTTTAACCTAAACAAAAAAGATACAGGCGGCGGCGGTTCTGGAGATCTATATAAGGTGCAAATCGGAGCCTTCAGGAATAAAGAAAATGCAGACAGCTTAGCAGAACAAGCAAGACGAGATGGGCTTGAGGCAGCAGTATTGTTTAGGGACAATCTGTATAAAGTCCAAATCGGAGCTTTTGCAAATCGTGCAAATGCGGAAGCGATGGAAGACAGAGCCAAGGATGCAGGCTATGCAACCATCATTTTGACAGAATCATAAAACTACAGTGCTTGGGTCTTTTATAAAGACTCAAGTTTTTTATGAGCATAGAAAATCAATAAAAATAGGACTGGCGCCTAACCCACCAGGCTATCTGCCGAATAGGTTAATAGGGAGGGGAGGTTTCATTATGAAAGCATTCGGCTACCCATATCAATCCGTGCCAGGGGCACCGTTTTTAGCTGGTGGCTACCCGCCTCAAGCTGGATACGGCTATGGTGCACAGCAAGGATACGGAGCATGGTATGCATTATTGATTGTTCTGTTTATTATCATTATTTTGTTTTGGGGAATTTGGGCATTTGGCAACTGTTTCTATTAAGCGTGATTATTCATCATTTGCCATCCTTTAGGCAAATGATTTTTTTTGCTGAAAACATATTTTGGTTAGTATCGTTTTTGCTTTCTTCTATTATAATAGATAGAAATTTTTTAATAATAAAACTATAATAATATAAGAAGTAATAAAGGGGGCGCATAACTTTGACAAACAAAACGTTTTCTGATGTATGGGATTTGGATGTTTTTTTTCCTGGAGGAAGCAGTTCGCAAGCATTTGTACAACATCTTGATGAAACTGGAAGTAATATAGAAGAATTTGCAAGGGCTGTAGGTAAATATGTTCCAATGGATGGAGCAGCCGAAAGGGAGACGGTGCGGCATATTATTTTCCTGTTTGAAGGAACTGTCAAAAAAATCCGTCAAGCAGGCGCATTCGTCAGCTGTCTGCAGGCGCAAAACATGAATGATAAAGAGGCAGATGCCCTAAGGGGGAAGGTAACGGAGCTTAGTGCCAAGTTTCAGAATGTTTTAACCATATTTGACGGAAAATTATCGCAATATGAGGAAAAGCAATGGGCGATTCTTCTTAAAGATGAAGAGCTGAAAGAACTGTCTTTCGTTCTTACAGAAAGAAGAACAAATGCCAGGCAGAAGCTCTCCGAAAAAGAAGAAATGCTAATCAATAAGCTTAGTATTGACGGCTATCACGGCTGGGGACAAATGTATGATACAGTTGTGGGCAGTATACAAATCCCATTTGAAGAAAATGGTGAAGTAACGTTTCTGTCTGTAGGGCAGGCAGCGAATAAATTCTCCAATCCAGATCGAAAAGTGCGCAAGAAGGTTTTTGCTGAATGGGAAAAGGCCTGGGATGAGAAAGGTGCTGTATTGGCGAAGACATTAAACCATCTTGCTGGATTCCGGTTAAATACATATGAAATGAGAAATTGGGATAATGTGCTCAAAGAGCCTCTTGAATATAACAGAATGGAAGAAAAAACGCTTGAAGCAATGTGGAGGGTAATCAGCAATAATAAGAAGCCTTTCGTTGAATTCCTAAATAGGAAAGCCCAGATGCTCGGCATAGATAAGCTGACTTGGTATGATGTTGATGCTCCGATTGGCAAGACTGAATCAAAGATGAGTTATCAGGAGGGTGCAGAATTCATTCTCAATCACTTTGAGAAGTTTGGGGAGGAAATGACTGGTTTTGCTAAGAAGGCTTTTGAGAACGCATGGATTGAAGCAGAAGACAGACACGGAAAAAGACCAGGAGGCTTCCATACTTACTTTCCTGAAAGCGGGCAATCAAGAATTTTTATGACATACTCTGGGACGCCGTCTAACGTATCCACATTAGCACATGAGCTGGGGCACGGCTTCCATACATATGCAATGAGGGATATGCATACACTGAACCGCAATTATGCGATGAATGTGGCAGAAACAGCTTCTACGCTTGCTGAGATGATTGTCGCAGATGCTGCTGTGAAAAACGCTAAGACTAAAGAAGAGAAAATCAGTCTGTTAGAGGATAAAATTCAGCGGTCTGTTGCCTTGTTAATGAATATACATGCACGCTTTCTCTTTGAGACCAGATTTTATGAGGAAAGACGCAAAGGGCTTGTAAGCAAGGAAAGACTAAATGAGCTTATGACAGATGCGCAAAAAGAAGCTTTCGGAGATGCATTGGCAGAATATCATCCGTCCTTCTGGGGCTCTAAGCTGCATTTTTATATCACAGGAGTTCCTTTTTATAACTTCCCATATACATTCGGCTATTTATTTTCTCTTGGCATATACGCCAAAGCCATTCAAGAAGGAAAAGGATATGAAAGGAAATATATCGCCCTATTGAAAGACACGGCAAGCATGTCTGTTGAGGAGCTTGCGAAAAAGCATTTAAATGTGGATTTAACAGATGATGCTTTTTGGGAAAGCGCCATAAAAGTATGCATAGAAGATGTGGAAGAATTTATGGAGTTAACTAGGTAAATGGAAAAAGGATGCCTGCAGGCATCCTTTTATATTTTTCTCCATTTGAAATTAGCGATCATTAAAACAGATAAAATCAGAAGAAGAAACAAATACATTTGAGGCGGAACATAGTTTATACCCAGGCTGAAGAAGGTGATGATGCACCCAGCTGCTGTAATCGGCAAACCAGTGAAAAAGCCGTTGTTTTCTGTAATGTTGAATCGCGCCAAACGAAATGCGCCACAGCAAATATACAAGACGGCAAAGAAAGAACCGACTGCATTAAATTCAAACAATACTGCCTGGTAAATCAACAATGCTGGAGCAACTCCAAAAGAAATGATATCGCTCATAGAATCCAGCTGCTTTCCTAATTCTGATTCGATTTGGAACTTGCGTGCAGCCATTCCGTCCAACCTGTCTGCTAATGCAGCGATAAATATTAATAAAAGACTAAGCTGAATTTGGCCCTTTAAGCTGAAAATAATGGAAAACCCGCCAAGACCTAGATTTGTCAGGGTAAGGAAATTGGCAATCTGTGCCTTTAGCTTTTTTGCGGTTTGTTCTATCACTTCATGTAGAAACATCCCATTCACTCCTCGTATGAAATTTATTTCATACAAACTTTATTTTTTATATAATAATATTTAATTTTAATGTAATATATGATTGTTCGTAAAGAAAAATTTACAATTTACTGGAGGATTCTTCGTTGAAACAGTTTTTTTACCGATTATTAATAGAACTGACTAACAGCAGGTGGAGTTCTATGCTGATAAAAAAATTTGCTCATTCAAAAATCAGCACCAAGGTGATCCCTTCCTTTTCCAAAGTATACCAAATAAACCTTGGGGAAGCGGAAGAAAGTGTTGAATCGTTTTCGAATCTTCATGAATTTTTTGTTAGAAAGTTAAAATCTGGCGTCAGGGCAATACATAACAAGCATAATGGTGTAATAAGTCCTGTTGATGCTGTTATTGAAGACATCGGCAAAATTAAAAAAGACAAAACAATTACAGTGAAAGGCAAGATATACTCCATTGAAGAGATGCTGGACAAAGACGACACAATAGGAGATTATGAGGACGGTACATATTTGATCTTCTATTTGAGCCCAAGTGATTATCATCGCATTCACAGTCCTGTTGCCGGAGAAATAGTTAAGCAATGGACTGCAGGAGAAAAATCATACCCTGTTAATAAATATGGCTTAAAATACGGAAAAAATCCTCTTTCTAAAAACTACCGAACAATTTCGGAAGTGAAAACAAATAGTAGCCATAATGTTGCGGTCGTTAAGGTAGGAGCAATGTTCATCAACTCTATTATTTTAAGTCATCAGCAAAATATGGTTGATATGGGTGAGGAAATTGCTTATTTTTCTTTTGGATCAACCGTTATTCTGTTGTTTGAAAAAGATGCATTTCAACTTCGGGAAGATATAAAAGCACCTTTCCAAGTTAAAATGGGAGAGCTTATCGGCGAATTAAAAAGCTAAATGCACAGAATAAAAAAAACCCGCGATAGGCGGGTTAGGAGGAAACTTTTATCTTATTGCTTAATGAACGTCGGTGGATTTCTGTTTCAATGAGACGTATAAATTCAGGGCTTAAATCCAATTCCCTAGCCTTATGATATGACTCAATCAACAATTCATCTGACAGTTTGCGCATGTCAGGAAATCACCTCCAATCCATATTTTGTAAATTCTGTAAACGGTTAGTGAATATATTATCTAGTAACCTAACTTTAACAAAAATAAACATTTAGAACAACTGTTCTCTTATCCACAATCTATGGTGGATAACCTGTGGTTAAGTTGTTTGTAAGTATAAAGATGTTTATTATAACAAAGGGTATAATGTGAATAAGGTTATCCACAAATGCGGAATTTTGCGATTTTTGTCGAAAAATATTTTTAGAATATAAAAAAAAACAGACATAAACTTCTTTTCACGGGTAGAAAAAGGTATAATATTACTTTCATTAAAATTGTTTTTCGGATGGAAAATAATCAGTGTGACATACATACAACGTGAAAAACCTTAAATGCAAATAATTTCTGATCAACTAGTAGATAAAAGAGGTGTCAATCATTGTTAAATAATTTTTTGCCTGATCAGTTTGTCAAAAATATATTCGAAATAACACCAGAACTTCTGAAAGAAAAGGGAGTAAAGGGAATTATTACAGATCTTGACAACACGCTTGTTGAATGGGACCGCCCTTTGGCGACACCAAAGATAATAGAGTGGTTCGAAGATATGAAGAAAAACAATATAAAAGTTACAATCGTATCAAATAATAAGGAAGGAAGAGTAAAGTCTTTTTCTGATCCTTTAAACATTCCTTTTATCTTTGCGGCCAGAAAACCGATGGGGAAAGCCTTTCGCAGAGCGCTTTTAGAAATGAAGTTAAGTAAAGAAGAAGCAGTCGTAATAGGAGATCAGCTTCTTACAGATGTTCTTGGCGGGAACCGCAGCGGCTTTCATACTATTCTCGTTGTGCCTGTTGCCCAAACAGATGGTTTTGCGACAAGGATAAACAGAAAAATTGAAAGAAGAATATTGAATTGGTTCCGGAGAAAAGGAAAATTGACATGGGAGGATTAATAAGTGACTGAAAGAATACATTGCTTTGGATGCGGAGTTGCCATTCAAACAGAAAATAAAGAAGAACTTGGGTATGCACCTGCCTCTTCTTTGCAGAAAGAGACGGTTATTTGCCAGCGCTGTTTCCGCTTAAAGCATTATAATGAAGTTCAGGATGTATCATTAACAGATGATGATTTCTTGAAAATTTTAAACGAAATTGGCAGAAGCGACAGCCTGATTGTAAAGATTGTTGATATCTTTGATTTTAATGGAAGCTGGCTTCCAGGACTTCATCGATTTACAGGAAAGAATAAAGTATTATTAATAGGGAACAAGGTTGATTTACTTCCAAAGTCTGTTAACAAGCAAAAAGTGATCAACTGGATGAAAAAAGAAGCAAAAGATCTGGGGTTAAGACCTGCGGATGTCTTTTTAGTAAGCGCACAAAAAGGGCAAAGTATTAAAGAGGTACTGGAAGCTATTGAATCTCATCGCGAAGGAAAAGACGTTTACGTGGTGGGCTGTACGAATGTCGGCAAATCTACGTTTATAAACTCTGTTCTGAAAGAGGTGTCAGGAGAAGAAAATGTTATCACAACATCCCATTTTCCAGGGACAACTCTCGATATTATCGAGATTCCTTTAGCAGACGGCAAGGCGCTGGTTGATACTCCTGGGATTATCAACCATCACCAAATGGCCCATTTTATCGATAAGCGGGACTTAAAAGTCATTACACCGAAAAAAGAAATAAAATCAAAAGTATTTCAGCTTAATGAAGGACAAACTTTGTTTTTTGGCGGTTTGGCGCGCTTTGATTTCACAAGCGGAGATCGGAATTCATTTGTTTGTTATTTCTCTAATGAGCTTGACATACACCGCACAAAGACGGAAAATGCAGATGCTCTCTATGAAAAACATGCCGGTGAAATGCTGACACCGCCGAAGCGAGACGAAATGGACCATTTTCCTAAGCTTGTGAAGCATGATTTCACTATTAGGGAAGCAAAAACAGATATCGTATTTTCTGGCTTAGGCTGGATCACTGTCAACGAACCAAACATTAAAGTTTCCGTGCATGTTCCCCAAGGTGTACATGCAATGATTAGAAAGTCGCTTATTTAAATAAAGAGAAGAGAAAATACGGGAGAGAGTGGATATGAAGAGGTTTGCGGTTATTGGTGATCCAATTAAACATTCCATGTCACCATTTATGCATAACGACTTGTTCCAGCACTATCAAATCGATGCCCAATATGATAGGGTTCATATAGAAAAGGGAAAGCTTGAAAAAGGGCTTGAACTGCTTAAGAAAGACGGTGTCTCAGGTTTTAACGTGACCGTTCCCCATAAGACGGATATCCTCCCTTTTTTGGATGAACTCGACCCACTTTGTAAAGCAATTGGTGCTGTTAACACGGTTGTGAACGAGCAGGGGAGATGGATTGGTTATAATACAGACGGATCTGGATATCTTACTGGTATTCTTAAGGTCATGCCTGATATTAAGGATAAAAAAACATTGATGATAGGAGCTGGCGGTGCAGCAAGAGCCATTTATTTTACGCTGGCCCATTATGGAGTAGAAACGATTGATATCACAAATCGGACTGTTGGAAATGCGCAAAGCTTGAAAAGCTCTTGTCCGTTTCCGGTTAAGACAGCAATACTTGAACGGGAAGAAGCAGAAAGGCAGCTTGGTGAATACGACTTAATTATCCAGACAACTTCTATCGGCATGTCTCCAAATGTTGATGAAACCCCGTTAAATGTTGAAAATATAAAAGAAAATGCTCTTATAAGTGATATAATATATAACCCTCTAGAGCCTAAGATTCTGACAGAAGGCAGTAGGCGCGGGGCGATTGTTCAAAATGGAATTGAGATGTTTGTATATCAAGGAGCATTAGCCTTTGAGAAGTGGATCGGTCTTATGCCGGACACAGACAGAATGAGAAAAAATGTATGGAAACAACTAGGAGGCAATTAAATGCTAAAAGGAAAACAAAAAAGATATCTACGTGCAATGGCACATCACTTGAATCCAATTTTTCAAGTTGGAAAAGGCGGAGTCAATGAAAACATGATTAAACAAATCGCAGAGGCGCTTGAGGTAAGAGAGCTTCTTAAGGTGAGTGTCCTTCAAAACTGTGAAGAAGATAAGAATGTTGTGGCTAGTGAGCTTGCAGAAGGAACTGGGGCTGAGCTTGTTCAGCTGATCGGTTCAACAATTGTTCTTTACAAGGAATCAAAAGAGAACAAAACCATTAACTTACCATCATAATGGGTTAGAAGAGGCGATAATCTTGAAAAAAAAGATTGGAATATTGGGAGGCACTTTTGATCCTCCCCATATTGGTCATCTTATCATTGCAAATGAAGTCATGCATCATGAAAGTTTAGATGAGATATGGTTTATGCCAAATCATGAGCCTCCGCATAAACTGAAATCAGGGAGCGTATCAAATGAAGACCGTCTTAAGATGCTTGAGCTGGCTATTCAAGACAAGGAAGGTTTCCATGTCCAGACGATCGAGATGGACAGGGAAGGCAAGTCCTATACATTTGATACGATGACGATATTAAAAGAGATGTATCCGGATTTTGACTTTCATTTTATTATCGGAGCAGATATGGTTGAATATTTGCCAAAATGGTATATGATAGAAGAATTGCTTAAACTGGTTAGATTTATAAGTGTGAACAGACCGAATTACAGTAATGATACAAATTATCCTGTCACTTATGTTGCTGTACCGGATGTCAACATTTCCTCTAAACTAATCAGAGGCCGCCTTTTACAGGGAGAAACAATATCGTTTCTAGTTAAGGATGAAGTGGAACGATACATTAAGGAGAATAGATTATATGAATCGTGAACAAGCGCTTCTTATAGTGAAGGAACAATTGACGGAACAGCGTTATGTACACACAATGGGTGTTATGGGAACAGCGATTGAGCTGGCTAACCGGTATGATGAAGATACGGCCAAGGCAGAATTAGCCGCTATTTTTCATGACTATGCGAAATTTCGCCCTAAAGAAGAAATGAAACAAATCATTTTAGAGCAGAATATGGATAATCGATTGCTTTCCTTCCATTCAGAGCTGTGGCATGCACCTGTTGGAGCTTATTTAGTGGAAAAGGAAGCGGGCATAAAAGATGAAGCAGTGCTTAATGCGATTAAGTACCATACTTCTGGAAGACCTGGAATGAACAAGCTTGAAAAAATCATTTACTTAGCTGATTATATCGAACCGGGAAGAGTTTTTCCAGGAGTGGATGAAGTAAGGGAATTAGCGATGATTAGCTTGGATGAGGCTTTTTTGAAATCAGTAACCAACACAATAGCATTTTTAATGAGCCGCAGACAGCCGGTTTTTCCTGCGACATTCGAGATGTATAATAGTATTGTAATGAAAACGGAGGTTGAATAAATGGATGAACGCAATTTGCTTCTGACTGCAGTTAAAGCAGCAGATGATAAAAGAGCAGAAAATATAGTGGCATTAAATATGAAAGGTATCTCTCTTGTTTCGGATTATTTCGTGATTTGCCACGGTAATTCCGATAAGCAGGTACAAGCAATTGCCAGCGAAATTAAAGATAAATGTGAAGAAATCGGTGTTCCTGTAAAACGACTAGAAGGATACCAAGAAGCAAAATGGATTCTTGTAGATCTTGGGGATATTGTTGTCCATGTGTTCCACCGTGATGAAAGAACATATTATAACTTGGAAAGATTATGGGGCGATGCGCCGGCTGAAAATATTCAAAGCGAGATCGGACAATGAGTTATCAGAAATTCGCTTATCTATATGACAGGTTGATGGATGACGTTCCATACGATAAGTGGGTTGAGATTCTGATAGCTGCAAAAGAGGAATACCAAATTGAAGGCAGCAAGCTTCTGGACCTAGCGTGCGGAACAGGGGAGCTGTCTGTCAGGCTGGCGGAAAAGGGCTTTACGGTAACAGGAGCAGATCTCTCTTCTGATATGCTCAGTGTTGCCCAAAACAAAGCTGCAGAACAAGGACTTTCCGTGTTTTTTATGGAGCAGGATATGTCTGAGCTTGAAGACCTGCCTTTATTTGATATTATCGGTATATTTTGCGACTCATTGAACTATTTGCAAACAGAAGAACAAGTGGTAAACACCTTTAAAGGGGTGTATGAGCATTTAGATGAAGGCGGGTTATTTTTGTTCGATGTTCATTCTTTATATAAAATGAACCATTTGTTCAAAAACCAAACATACGCACTAAATGATGAAGATGTCAGTCTCATCTGGTTGTGTTATGAAGGGGAGTATCCTGACAGTGTGGAACATGATTTATCTTTTTTCCAGCTTGACGAGGCTTCCCAAAAATATGATCGTTATGATGAACTGCATTTTCAGCGGACTTATTCTGTTGAGCAATATAGCAGTTGGCTAATAAATGCCGGCTTTTCTATTTTGAAGGTAACAGCAGATTTCCATGATGGAGAATTAGGGGAAGATGCGGAAAGAATCTTCTTTTATTGCCGGAAGTAAGCGGAAAACACACCTAAAAGTTAATAGGTGTGTTTTCTTATGTACATCTAAGTGTGAAGAAGCCATGAAGTATAAATCCATGGCTGGAAAAAAACAAAAAAAAGCAGGAAAATCCTTTTATATCTCGAAAATACAAACTAAGAAACTATCGGTGTTTATTGATCAATAACGAATTTTTCACCATCTTTAAATCCTCTTCGAACTTATGTTGTGTCGCCTGAAACAACTGGTTAAACGTATCTCCGAGTTCTCTCTCTAACACATTGATGCCTTCTCCCGTAACTCCGCCTTTTACACTTACTTTCGCCTGCAGTGTCGGCAAGGTGTAATAGCCTTTATTTAACAGCTGACCGAGTCCAATTAACATTTCACTTGCTAGCTTTGTGGCAGTTTCCGCATCGATATCTGTTTCCTCGACAGCTCCGTCTATAAAACGCTGTGTCAAGTAGCTGAAGAAAGCAGGTCCGCAGCTTACGATATCGGATGCAACTCTTGTAATATTCTCCTCAATCTCAATTGGAGTGGAAAAGTGACTAAACAGTGTATTTAATCCTTGCTTCCATTCTTGTGTGCACTTGCTTCCGTATGAAAATAACGCCACACCACATTGCGCCCTGTTGGTGATGCTCGGAATAATCCGGGCAACAGAGCATGGCAGCATATATTCAAGCTGCTCTGTGTTGATAGGACTAGTAATCGAAACAACACATTTATCGGATGAAATATGTGGAGTAATTTCTGCTGCTACACTAAAGATGTCATGCGGTTTGACGCATAAAAAAATAAGATCAGCACTTTCCGCAATTTTTTTGGCAGTTTTTAAAACTGTGACAGCCGGATATGCCTCTTTGATCTGAAATGCTTTTGCGAGTGTCCGGTTTTGAATCAGCATATCTTCAGGAGAAATAGCCTTACTGTCAAGCAATGCTTCAATAAGAATCTTCCCCATATTACCTGTTCCAATCATTCCTATTTTCACGGTTTATTTCCCCCCTATAATGAGCGGTTTCTCATATAACGATATGACAGTTGCAAATAGAATATACCTGTAAAGGAGGATTAATGAAATGAAATGGATTACAGAACATAAACTTGTTCTGCTGCTTAGTGCAGCAATTATCACACTGCTAGTATTTCACTTTATCACTTCAGCCAATAAGACAGAAAACTTAGGAATAGCAGCAAAGGAGTTGCCTGTATCAGATGTGGAGGATAAGGAGAAATCGGGGGATGAGACAGAAATTTTTGTCGATGTAAAGGGTGCTGTAAATAACCCAGGTCTGTATGAAGCGCAACTTGGGGAACGGGTGATGGATATTATTGCAAGGGCAAACGGGTTCGCGGAGAATGCAGAAAGTGATGCTGTAAATCTTGCAGAGCGATTGAAAGATGAAATGGTCGTTTACGTTCCGACAGAAGGGGAAGAGCAGCTTCACACTCCAGCTGGTGGGGGAAACGAGCAAGGCGGCTTGATAAACATCAATGAGGCGTCAGCCATGGAGTTAATGACATTGCCTGGGATCGGAGAAGCAAAGGCTGCAGCCATTATTGAATACAGAGAGCAAAATGGCGGCTTTAAGGAGAAGGAGGAATTAAAGGAAATAAGCGGCATTGGAGAAAAGACGTTGGAGAAGTTATTGGATTTAATAAGAGTGAACTAGTATGATAGGTGAAATTGACGCCATGGTTTCTTGCATATAAACTAATAAGGATACTTTTTAAACTTTTACTAGGAGTGAATGTATTAAATGGATAGATTATCATGGAATGAATATTTTATGGCACAGAGCGAATTGCTTGCCTTAAGAAGCACATGCACAAGGCTTGCTGTTGGTGCAACGATTGTAAGAGATAAGCGGATTATCGCCGGGGGCTATAATGGCAGCATTGCCGGAGGCGTGCACTGTATTGATGAAGGCTGTTATGTCATTGATCATCATTGTGTTCGCACCATTCACGCAGAAATGAATGCGATATTACAATGCGCTAAATTCGGTGTGGCGACATCCATGGCAGATATTTATGTTACGCATTTTCCGTGCCTGCAATGCTGTAAGGCAATTGTACAGGCTGGCATAAAAACTGTTTATTATGCTCATGACTATAAAAATCATCCATATGCGCTAGAGTTGTTTCAACAGGCAAATGTGCATGTTGAAAAGGTAGAAGCACAGCAGGTTATTTTTGATGAGAAGCATAAGGAAAAGAAACTGCTTGTAAAGCAATTGCTGAATCAGTTGAAAGAGAGCGGGGAAGACAGCGAGGGAATCGAGGAATTAGAAAAGCAAGCAGAAGAACTGTTCTCCATCATACCTACAGAAACTTCTTCTGTTTAAAGAAGAAGTTTCTCCCTAAATAATCATGAATTTTCTTTATAATAATATCCTCTATTTTGCCGTAGCCGCACTTCTGGCTGTTCTTTTAGCGAATTTCTCCTCTCTTATCTTCCTTCTTGCTTTAATTGTGTTCATATTCTTCCTGATTATTGTAAAGAAATGGACAATCCCCTTATTATTATTACTAGTTTTTATAGGTGCTATCTTTTTTTACAGGGCCCATTTAGATGTCAAAAATAATTTCTCCTCCTTAAAAAGTACCCAAACAAACTTTTCACTGACAATAATGGAAACAACTAAAATCGATGGTGACAAGTGGACAGCCGTTGCAAAAGACAATCAGTCTGATGAGAAGCTGCTGCTTCATTACCAATTAAACACTTTTCAAGAGAAGCTAGATGTTACGGAACAGTCTTTCCTTGGAAATACATGTGTGGTATCAGGGCAATTAGCGCAGCCGGCAGCAGCTGCCAATGAAGGAATGTTTGATTATCAGCTTTATTTAAAAAGGCAGTCCATTCATTGGGTATTACAAGTGAAGGATATCACCTCCTGTAAAGAGCTTAGCTTCGATTTGCTGTCTGCCATTAAAGTATTACGAGAGCAGGGAATCGCTTGGATTGAAGCCGTTTTTTTCGAAAATACGGCACCAGTTGCCATTGCTTTATTGTTTGGTGACAGGGATTATATAGCAAGTGCTATTCAAAACGCCTATCAAAAATTAGGGATTGTACATTTGCTGGCCATCTCAGGTTCTCATGTCCTGCTTTTGATTGGATTAGGTTATTATTTCCTGTTGAGAGTTGGTATGACGAAAGAGAGAAGCATCACGATAATATTGCTTATATTGCCTGCCTATACGGTTTTGACTGGTTTAAGTCCTTCTGTTATCCGAGCGGTCTCTACTGCCAGCCTAATGCTTCTCCAGAGGAGGTGGCGGCTATCGAGTTACTCCTCGATCGATTTGCTGAGTATCGCGTTCCTCGGTTATCTTTTTCTGTTTCCGAAAATTGTGACTGATATCGGCTTCCAATTGTCCTTTATCGTCAGCTTGTTTTTATTGCTGAGTACGTCTATTCTTAAAGGCGAAAAGCAGCCGGTGAAAATATATCTGCTTACTGCTTATTTTTGCGAGCTTTCTGTGCTGCCCTTTCTATTGAGTTATTTTTATGAGCTTCTTGCTTTGTCACTCCTTGCAAACCTTGTATATATCCCCCTTTTTTCGATTCTGCTCCCATACTTCATCCTTGTATTTTTTCTATCGTTCCTTTTACCTAAAGTCACCATAGCTTTTCTTTACCCCATAGACAAAATATGTCAGCTGTCAGACTGGCTTGTAACAAAAACAGCAGACATTCCCTATATTACGATTATTTTCGGTAAACCGAACAATCTTGAATTGATACTGTATTTTTGTTTCATACCAGTGTTTTTCTGCCTTTATGAAGCATTGCCCCATTTGAGAAAACGTGCATTTTTAATCCCCTTTTGCTTGCTCTTATTTCAATACACAGGAGAATTTTGGAGTAAATATGGGGAAGTTACTTTTATTAATGTTGGACAAGGAGATAGTATTCTTATTAATGAGCCGTTCAATAGGGGGACATATATAATTGATACAGGCGGTACAATGGAATATCAAAAAGAAGAATGGCAGGAAAGAGAGAATAGTTATGAGGTCGGTGAAGATACTCTAGTTCCGTACTTAAAAAGCAAAGGAATTACCAAAATTGACAAGCTAGTTCTTACCCATGGTGATATGGATCATATTGGCGGAAGTGTTGCGCTAATAAAGAGCATTCCAGTTAAACAGATTCTTATGCCTAAATCTAGTAACCAACCAAATGATAAGGAAAAGGAAATATGGGAGCTGGCAAGGCAGAAAAATATTCCTGTCTTTTTTGTAGGAGAGGGAGATGGCTGGACAAATGGAAATTCCGTTTTTCAAATTATTGCACCAGGTAGGAATACTGTGAACAGCAGCGGTGAGAACGATGGATCAATTGTCATTTCTGCACAAATTGGAGGGCTGTCATGGCTGTTTACAGGGGATATAGAAGAAAATGGGGAGGAAATGCTCCTTGCCGCACAATCCAATCTAGAAACAGATGTACTTAAAGTAGCCCATCATGGCAGCAAAACCTCCACTACAGAAGCATTTCTGGAAGAAGTGAATCCTGATATTGCCATTATCTCAGCAGGAAAAAACAACCGTTACGGCCATCCGGATAAGGGGGTGCTTAAACGTTTACAAGCAAAAAAGATAACTGTGTGGAGAACAGATGTGAATGGAACCATTTCTTTTAAATTTTCTCAAAAAAAAGGCACCTTTTTTTTGCAACAGCCATAACATATAACAAAACAGAGGAAATCAGCTGCAATAAATAGTGAATATCCCTAGGGCAATACTTACATTTCGATTACCATGCAAAAGCGGAAATTTTCCTGTTTTGGATTTGAGTTTCATATATAAAGCTATAGGTGAGTGTAAAAACTAACCTTAGTGTACCGGAGCATGTTAAGTATCCTAGGCCTTAATATGCTGCGTTCATTATAGATTGAAAGCGGGCAGCTGTTATAAAAGCGAATGCCTTCTTTGAAAAGCATCTTCCCAGTTTTTCAAAGAAGGCTGGAGCTTTTCGTAAAAACAGTTGTCCGCTTTTTAGTTTAACGCTTGTCAAAATAGAAATGCTTCTTTACGATATAATATAGATGCTAAAAACATGCTTGATATGTAATATCAGGCTGTCCTTGCAAGTAAAAGGACATGATCGGAGAGAAGAATTTTGATGCAAGAAATTTGGAAAAAAATTAAAAGGCAAGAATTTGCGCCTGTTTATTTAATGTATGGGCCGGAATCATTTCTAATAAATGAAACAAGAACATTATTGGTTCAAACAGCTTTAAATCCTGATGAAGAAGATTTTAACCTGTCTGTATACGACTTAGAGGAAGTCAGTATTGAACTGGCAATAGAAGATGCGGAAACAATTCCGTTTTTTGGAGACAGAAAGGTTGTTATTCTGCAGAACCCGTTTTTTCTAACAAGTGAAAAGACAAAATCGAAAGTGGAACATGATGTAAAGAGACTTGAAGCTTATTTAAAGGAGCCCTCTCCTTATACGATTGTTGTCTTTACAGGCAGTTATGAAAAGCTTGATGAGCGGAAGAAAATTACGAAAGAACTAAAAAAAACCGCAGAAATTTTAGAAGCTAAGAAATTAAATGAACAGGAATTAAAAAACTGGATGAAACAAAGAGCATCCTACAATAAAGTCGAACTGGACAATGATGCCCTTGAAGCTTTGCTCAGCATTGCTGGAACAAATTTGTTCCTTTTAACAAGTGAAGTAGATAAGATGGCGCTGTATGTACAGGATTCTAAATTGATTACCAAGGAAATAGTGGAAGAACTCGCTTCTAAATCATTGGAACAAAATATTTTTGCGCTTGTGGAAAAAATCATTAACAAACGAATTGATGAGGCATTAAGAATTTATTATGATTTATTGAAACAAAATGAAGAGCCGTTAAAAATGCTAGCAATTATCACAAACCAATTCCGACTTATTTATCAAGTTAAAGCACTATCGAAAACGGGCTACGGACAACAGCAAATTGCGTCTGTTTTAAAAGTTCACCCATTTCGTGTCAAGCTCGCTGCAGGCCAAGCTAACCGCTTTACTGATGAAGAGCTAACAAGGTGTATCAGCATGTTTGCTGAAGCCGACTACCAGATGAAGACGGGCGCTGCGAATAAAACAATGATTATTGAGATGATTCTATTTAAATTGGGACAGGCTAAATAAACCTAAAAAAACGCTGCCTTGATGGCAGCGTTTTTAATTTGCGGCAATAAAAAAGGCTACCGAATGGATAGCCAATTTTGTTTGTGCTTGTGCTTATTATGCGTTGATCGCGTTGTTTCTCTTAGCTAGACGAGATTTTTTACGAGCAGCAGCATTTTTATGGATAAGACCTTTAGCAGCAGCCTTGTCTAGGTTGCTAGCAGCTACTGCAAAGCTTTCGTTCGCAGCATTTTTATCTTCAGAAGCAATAGCAGCCTCAGCTTTTTTAACAGCAGTACGCATTGCTGATTTCACTGTAGTGTTTTGAGCGTTACGAGCATTGCTAGTTTTTACGCGTTTGATAGCAGATTTAATATTTGGCATTTACGTTCACCTCCTAAAAAGAAGCATCGAGAATCATATATAAACTCGATTTTTACATTCCTAAAAAACTTAAAGAACAAATGATATTTTATCAAACCGTTTCTAATAATGCAATACTCTCCACTTAATTTGAACCGTTAACAGCTATTTTTTTGTTGTAACTGTTAAAAAACCTCCCTTTTCTGTCTGTTTCTCCATGAATTTTTTGGCTGCTGCACGGGCATGATAAGAATATATTACTTTCTATGAAGGGAGAAACTGTATGAGTGAACAGCTGGATTTAAGCAAGTATGCCGTCCGAACAGATTTGGCCATTGAAGCAACAGACATGGCGCTAGCACAGAAATCCCTTATTGAAACAGAACCAAATCAATCACAACTAGATGGTGTCATTATTAAAGAAAAAGAAGAAAAAGGGATAAAAGTTTCTTATGTGGAAGTGACGGAAAAAGGCGAGGAGCTGATTGGAAAGAAAAAAGGCAGATACTTAACTTTAGAAGTTCAAGGTATTCGCCAGCAGGATAGCAAGCTTCAAGCAGAAGTAGAAAAAGTGTTTGCTAAAGAGTTTTCTCAATTTCTTGTTACTAGCAATATTCCCGCTGATGCCTCCTGTCTTGTCGTTGGTTTAGGGAACTGGAATGTGACCCCTGATGCACTCGGTCCGCAAGTTTGCGAAAATATTCTTGTTACAAGGCATTTATTCGAATTGCAACCGCAAAATGTAGAAGAAGGCTACAGACCTGTCAGTGCACTTTCTCCTGGAGTCATGGGACTGACTGGAATTGAAACAAGTGACATTATTAGAGGAGTAGTGGAAAAGACAAATCCTGACTTTGTCCTCGTAATAGATGCACTTGCATCCAGAAGTATTGATAGAGTGAATTCTACTATTCAAATTTCTGATACAGGCATCCATCCTGGATCTGGTGTAGGAAATAAACGGAAAGAGCTAAGTGAAGATACATTAGGCAGGCCTGTAATAGCAATCGGCGTTCCGACAGTAGTTGATGCAGTTTCCATTACTAGTGACACGATAGATTATATCCTGAAGCATTTTGGCAAGGAGCTTAGAGAAGGAGACAGGCCGTCAAGAGCGCTTGCGCCTGCTGGTTTGAGCTTTGGGGAGAAAAGAGTGCTGACAGACGAAGATTTACCAGAGGAGCACCATCGGAAAACATTTTTAGGGATTATCGGCACACTGCCGGAAGAGGAGAAGCGCCGCCTTATTCATGAAGTTCTTTCGCCAATTGGCCATAATTTGATGGTCACGCCGAAAGAAGTCGATGTTTTTATTGAAGACATGTCCAATCTCATCGCAAGCGGACTGAATGCAGCACTGCACAGTGCAATCAATCAAGATAATGCCGGATTTAATACACATTAATAAGGAAAGCTTGTTCGTTTAATAGAGAAATCTAGCATTCCAATTTAAATTACTAGTTCTATCTCTCCTAGCATTTACATAGTTATTAATAGACTTGCTAGGAGAGGTGAATATGAAACCACTACGAAAAAAACCAGAAGTTTATATATGGAATGCTAATGCGCTGAACATCCTGCCAGTATTATTTATCCTTTTTATTTTAATTTTCATTTCAGTAATTGCTATTTCTTCTGTAAAGCAGGAAATGAATATGAGTTCAACCTTACTTGAGAAATCGCCTAGCGAAATAGATGGGAGCTTCTTTTATTCTCTGCTTGGTGCAGAAAATCATCACTTTTTGTCCGTACTGTCAGAAGAACAGAAAAATACAAGCTTCAGCCAAGTGTTTATAAAACTAGCAACAAATATAAATTTGGATGATCCCCGCAGTTTATTAGGAAGAGAGCTTCCCGCCTTTTCCTTATATGACAGTGAAATACTAGTAGCTGGGGATGGAACCAATTATACGAACCTGCCTCTAGAATCAGCACCTCCTCAGCCATTTATTGAGGCTGGAAAAGAAGCGGCATTGCAGCGGACAGATGAAATTAAAAGACTGGAAGAGCAAGAGAAACAAAAACCTGCGGCCGCTCCTACAACTGGCGACAAGAAAATTGTCTATCTATACTTTTCCCATAACCGAGAATCATTTTTGCCGTACCTCAAAGGAGTCACAGATCCTAACTTAGCTCAGCATTCTAAAATTAACATTACAAAATTAGGGGATGTCATCAAGGAAGAACTGGAAATGAAGGGGATTGGCACAACAGTCGAAAAACAGGATATTCAAAAACTGCTAGATAAAAAAGGCTGGACTTATACTCAATCCTATCAAGGTTCAAGAGAAGTAGTAACAGCGGCGATGACTGACAATAAGGATTTAAGCTACCTAATAGATGTGCACCGTGATTCCCAGAGACGAAAAAACACAACGACGACAATAGACGGAAAAGATTATGCGAAAATCGCCTTCGTCATCGGCGGAAACAATAATAATTTTGAAAAAAATCAGCAGCTCGCTGAAGAGCTCCACTCTATTTTAAAGAAAAAATATAAATCTCTGTCTCGAGGAGTCATTCTAAAAAAAGGTGCTTATACAAACGGAAAATTTAATCAGGATTTATCAGAGAACAGCATGTTGGTCGAAATCGGCGGTGTTGATAATACATTTGAAGAATTAAATCGAACATCGAAGGCGTTAGCTGATGCTTTCAGTGAGTACTATTGGAAAGCAGAAAGTGTGAACGGCGGCTAAACTTGCGTTTTAGAAAGAGGTGTTAATACGTGAAGATGTTTACTTTGCGGGCAGTTGGGATTGCGCTATTAATGTTTGCGTGTGTGTTATTCGGCATGCAGCAGGCAAATGGGGGGATCCTAAGCTTGAAAGGATATGAAGATAAAAACTTTAACAGTGCACTATCAATCAGCAATGAGCAGGGCGGGTTAGAGGCGTCGATACTAGGGACGGATGTAACAAGCCATGATCTGCAAAAGAAGAAAGAGCAGATGGAGGAGATGAAAACCTTTAATCTTCTTTCAGGGATTGGGAAGGGCGTCGCTGACGGTGTTTCTTCCCTTGCGCAAAAAGGGGTTGATTTGGTGGGCGGTTTTATGAATAAGGGCCAAGACAGCGGTGAACAGCCATAATAGCAGGTGCGAAAAATCCATTGAATGCTGACAAAGTGTCTATGAATGCTTTTTCTTGCAGATAATTTCATTGAATCTTACCCATCACACTGCTATAATCAGAAATAGTGTATATGCGCGATTATTGTAGGAGTGAACTAGATGAACAGAGAAGAAATGCTTAAAAGACAATCAAAAATCCGTAATTTTTCCATCATCGCTCATATTGATCATGGAAAATCTACCTTAGCAGATAGAATATTAGAAAAGACAAATGCGCTGACAGCCCGTGAAATGAAGGACCAGCTCCTTGATTCGATGGATTTAGAAAGAGAGCGCGGAATTACAATCAAGCTGAATTCTGTCCAGCTTAAATATAAAGCAAAAGACGGTGAAATTTATACACTGCACTTGATTGACACACCGGGACATGTCGATTTCACCTATGAAGTATCCCGCAGTTTAGCAGCTTGTGAAGGAGCTGTGCTAGTTGTCGATGCTGCTCAAGGAATTGAAGCACAAACACTTGCGAATGTATATTTAGCAATTGACAATGACTTGGAGATCGTTCCTGTTATTAACAAAATTGATTTGCCAAGTGCAGATCCAGAACGTGTCCGCAATGAAATTGAAGATGTTATTGGATTAGACGCTTCTGAAGCAGTCCTAGCTTCTGCGAAAGCTGGTATTGGAATTGAAGATATCCTTGAACAAGTGGTTGAAAAGGTTCCTGCTCCTCAAGGAGATCCGGAAGCGCCGCTTAAAGCGCTTATTTTTGACAGCCTTTATGATGCTTATAGAGGTGTTGTTACTTATATTCGTGTGGTCGAAGGTACAGTTAAACCTGGGGATAAGATTAAAATGATGGCAACAGGCAAAGAGTTTGAAGTAATTGAGGTCGGTGTATTCACGCCAAAGGCTGTCAATACAGATCAGCTGTCTGTTGGTGATGTTGGATACCTTACAGCAGCAATTAAAAACGTTGGCGATACACGTGTCGGGGACACAATTACAAGTGCGAAGAACGGAGCGGTAGAAGCGCTGCCTGGATACCGCAAGCTGAATCCGATGGTATATTGCGGATTGTATCCAATCGACAGTGCGAAATTTAATGACCTTCGCGAAGCATTAGAAAAATTAGAGCTGAACGATTCTGCCCTTCAATTTGAACCAGAGACGTCGCAGGCGTTAGGGTTTGGTTTCCGCTGTGGTTTCTTAGGACTTCTGCACATGGAAATTATTCAAGAGAGAATTGAAAGAGAGTTCAAAATCGATTTAATCACGACAGCTCCAAGTGTTATTTATGATGTAATTATGACAGACGGAACGGAATTGAAGGTGGATAACCCATCGGCAATGCCAGATCCGCAAAAAATTGATCATATTGAAGAACCGTATGTAAAAGCAACAATGATGGCGCCAAACGAATATGTCGGTGCAATCATGGAGCTTTGCCAGCTAAAACGCGGTGTGTTCATTGATATGCAATATATGGACGAGACGCGCGTTAAAATAATTTATGAAATTCCGCTGTCTGAAATTGTATATGATTTCTTTGATCAGCTGAAATCAAATACAAGAGGCTATGCATCCTTTGATTATGAGCTAATCGGCTATAAAACGTCGACGCTTGTAAAAATGGATATTCTCCTTAACGCAGAAAAAGTCGATGCATTAAGCTTTATTGTCCATAAGGACTTTGCTTATGAACGAGGAAAAATCATTGTTGAAAAGCTGAAGGAACTTATTCCGCGGCAACAGTTTGAAGTGCCTATCCAAGCTGCTGTCGGCCAAAAGATTGTTGCCCGTTCAACGATTAAAGCTATGCGTAAAAACGTATTGGCAAAATGTTATGGCGGTGACATTTCCCGTAAACGTAAATTGCTTGAAAAGCAAAAAGAAGGTAAGAAGCGGATGAAGCAAGTCGGTTCCGTAGAAGTACCGCAAGAGGCGTTCATGGCTGTACTGCGCATGGATGACAATAACACGACGAAAAATAATTAATGAGCTAAAATCGGGGTTAGGCTGCAGCTTTAGAGCAGTGCTAACCTCTTTTCTTATTTTTTGCAAAGAGAAAGGACTGTGACATATTGATTAAAGCAGCATATATCCATATCCCATTTTGTGAACATATATGTCATTATTGTGATTTTAATAAAGTGTTTTTAAAAGGCCAGCCTGTGGACGAATATTTGGATGCACTGGAACAGGAAATAAAGCTGACGGCAAGTAAAAATAATGCCCCGCTTAAAACCGTTTTTGTCGGAGGCGGAACACCAACAAGCCTTAATGCTAAGCAGCTGGAGAGGTTATGTGCGATTATCAGTGAAAATCTGCACTTAGCAGAAAATGCTGAATATACATTTGAGGCAAACCCTGGAGACTTGTCACCAGATAAACTGAAAGCCTTGTATGAAGGTGGAGTCAACCGCTTGAGCTTCGGTGTGCAATCATTTAATGATGACCTATTGCAGAGGATAGGCAGAACGCACAGAGCTAAAGATGTCTTCACATCGGTAGAGGCTGCCAAAAAGATCGGGTTTGACAATATTAGCATCGATTTAATGTACAGTCTGCCAGGTCAGACATTAGACGATTTTGCCGCTACCTTAAAGCAGGCCTTTACTTTAGATATCCAGCATTTTTCTGGTTATTCGCTGATCATTGAGCCAAAGACAGTATTTTATAATCTTCTCCGCAAGGGCAAACTGCTTACACCTGGTGAAGATGCAGAAGCAAGCATGTACCGCCTGCTTATGGAGGAGATGGCACAGCATGGTTACAAGCAGTATGAAATTAGTAATTTCGCAAAAGAGGGCTATGAAAGCATCCATAACATAACGTATTGGAATAATGAAGAATATTACGGATTTGGTGCAGGTGCACATGGTTACGTTAATGGCTACCGCCGCTCTAACTTTGGCCCATTAAAAAAATACATGGAGCCTTTGGCTGCAGGAAGTCTGCCTCTTCTCGACAATCATCAGGTTACTTTAGCAGAAATGATGGAAGAGGAGCTGTTTTTAGGGCTGAGAAAAAACAGTGGCGTCAGTCTCGCTGTGTTTAAGGAAAAGTATAAGCAAGACATTGAGACGCTGTTTGCTGCTGAACTGGAGAAATTATTGGAAAGAGGATTAATTTCCATTGAGGATGGGAATTTAAAACTCACATATAATGGCCGTTTTTTAGGAAATGAAGTATTTCAATCTTTCATCGGAATTCTTTAACAATACCTCCTCCTAAAATAGGGGGAGGTTGTCTGTTTAATTAGGAAAGAATTTCTTTTGCGAAATAAAAACCAAATTATTGACACACTCCCCTTTTATTTGATAATTTATAAGTAGAATTAGCACTCGGTGCTAATGAGTGCTAACAGAGGTGATGAATGTGTTAACAGATCGTCAATTATTGATATTGCAAGTGATTATTGATGATTTTATAGCATCTGCTCAGCCGGTTGGTTCTAGAAGCTTGTCGAAAAAACCGGAAATATCCTTTAGCTCTGCCACGATTAGAAATGAAATGGCGGATTTGGAGGAATCGGGATATCTGGAAAAGACCCATTCTTCATCTGGACGAATTCCAAGCGAAAAGGGCTATCGATTTTATGTCGATCACTTATTATTGCCGCAAAAGCTTCGTAAAGAAGAGGTGTTAACACTGAATTCTGTTTTTGCTGAGAAGATTTATGAGTTGGAGAACATCGTCCAAAAATCAGCAAAAATACTCTCAGAGTTAACGAACTATACGACAATAGTGCTGGGGCCAGCTGTAAAGGAAAACAAACTGAAAAGAATTCAGATTGTGCCATTAAATGCCCAGACAGCCATTGCCATTATCATCACAGATACTGGGCATGTCGAAAATAAAATGTTTCATTTGCCGGAATCGACAGATGCAAACGAAATTGAAAAGCTTGTGAATATTCTTAATGAAAGGCTCGCAGGAGTCTCTCTTGAGAAGCTGCACAACAAAATATATAAGGAAGTTGCCACACTCTTAAAACGTCATATTAACCATTATGATTTGTTTTTGAATTCAATCTATGATGCTGTTAAAATCGACACACATGAGAAGCTTTTCTTCGGCGGCAAGACGAATATGCTGAGTCAGCCGGAATTTCATGATGTCAGCAAAATTCGCGATTTGCTCAATATGATTGAAAAAGAGGAAGGCATCCATGACTTAATCCGTAATAACACAACAGACATCAACATTAAGATTGGGACAGAAAACAATATTACCGCAATGGATAATTGCAGTGTTATTTCCGCTTCTTATGCATTAGGGGAAAAGCAGCTAGGGTCCATTGCCATATTGGGACCAACGAGAATGGAATATTCACGGGTAGTCAGCCTGCTAAATCTGATGGCGCATGATCTCACAAAAGTGTTGACAAAGCTGTATCAAAACTAGCAGCGAAGGATATAGTTAATATGTAGTAACTCCCTATTATCAGTGATAAACGGTAGTAGGGAAACCATTTAAAAAAAATGATAGTTATTGGAAGCTTTATATAAGTTGATTATGTATAATAGTTCACTGTGAAGACTATTTACAAAGATTTAATTCATTTGAGGGAGGTGAACAAGTTGGCAGAAGATAAAACAACAATGAATGAAGAGATTCAAGAGGACAATGCTGAAGAGAATACGGAAGCGGTCTTTGAAGAAGTTCAGCAAGATGAAACAACTGCTGATGCTCAAAACACAAACTCATTTGCTGAGGATCTCGAAGCAGCAAATGCTAAAATTGCTGAGCTAGAGGCGAAAATAGAGAGTGAAACAAACCGATATTTGCGTCTGCAAGCAGACTTTGATAATTCCCGCCGCAGAGCGAAGCTTGATATGGAAGCGGCGCAAACATATAGAGCACAAAGCCTAGTTTTGGATTTGCTACCAGCTATCGATAACTTTGAGAGAGCTTTGAAGGTAGAAGCAACAGAAGAACAAGCGAAAAGCCTATATACAGGCATGGAAATGGTTTACAGAGGATTGTTGGATGCACTTGAAAAAGAGGGTGTTGAAACAATCAAGTCTGTCGGAACTGAATTTGATCCTCATCTTCATCAAGCAGTAATGCAAGTAGAAGTGGAAGATACAGAACCTAATATTGTAGTAGAAGAGTTCCAAAAAGGCTACAAATTAAAAGACAGAGTAATCAGACCAGCCATGGTTAAGGTTAGCCAGTAAGGTCTACATAAATGAATTGGAGGGAATTTTTCCATGAGTAAAATTATTGGAATCGATTTAGGTACAACAAACTCATGTGTTGCTGTATTGGAAGGCGGAGAACCAAAAGTTATCCCGAATCCAGAAGGTAACCGCACTGCTCCATCCGTAGTTGCATTTAAAAATGGAGAGCGTCAAGTTGGGGAAGTGGCAAAGCGCCAATCTATTACAAACCCTAACACAATCATGTCCATCAAACGTCATATGGGGACAGACTATAAAGTGGAAGTTGAAGGCAAAAACTATTCACCTCAAGAAGTTTCTGCGATTATCCTTCAATACTTGAAAGGCTATGCAGAAGAGTATCTTGGTGAAAAGGTAACAAAAGCTGTTATCACAGTTCCTGCTTATTTCAACGATGCTGAGCGTCAAGCAACCAAAGATGCAGGTAAAATCGCTGGACTTGAAGTAGAGCGTATCATTAACGAGCCTACTGCAGCAGCACTTGCATATGGTCTAGACAAAACAGATGAAGATCAAACAATCCTAGTATACGATCTTGGTGGCGGTACTTTCGACGTTTCCATCCTTGAATTGGGTGACGGCGTATTCGAAGTTAAATCTACAGCTGGTGACAACCGTCTTGGCGGAGATGACTTTGACCAAGTAATTATTGACTATCTAGTAGATCAATTCAAAAAAGAAAACGGAATTGACTTAAGCAAGGATAAAATGGCGCTTCAACGTTTGAAAGACGCAGCAGAAAAAGCGAAAAAAGATCTGTCTGGTGTAGCATCTACACAAATTTCGCTTCCATTCATCACTGCTGGTGAAGCTGGACCGCTTCACCTGGAAGTAACATTGTCCCGCGCTAAATTCGAAGAAATTTCTTCTGATCTAGTTGAACGCACGATGGGTCCTACTCGTCAAGCGTTGAAAGATGCTGGTTTAAGCGCTTCTGAAATCGATAAAGTAATTCTTGTCGGTGGTTCTACTCGTATTCCTGCTGTACAAGAAGCAATCAAAAAAGAAATCGGTAAAGAGCCGCATAAAGGCGTTAACCCTGATGAAGTAGTTGCAATGGGTGCAGCTATTCAAGGTGGAGTTATCACTGGTGATGTTAAAGACGTAGTTCTTCTTGACGTAACACCACTTTCATTGGGAATTGAGACAATGGGCGGCGTATTCACAAAGCTTATTGAACGCAATACAACAATTCCGACATCTAAATCACAAGTGTTCTCTACTGCTGCTGACAGCCAAACAGCTGTTGACATTCATGTTCTTCAAGGGGAGCGCCCAATGTCTGCAGATAACAAGACATTAGGTAGATTCCAATTGACTGACATTCCGCCAGCACCACGTGGAATTCCACAAATCGAAGTTAGCTTCGATATCGATAAAAACGGTATTGTGAATGTTCGTGCGAAAGATCTTGGAACAAACAAAGAGCAAACTATCACAATCAAGTCTTCAACAGGATTATCTGATGAAGAAATCGATAAAATGGTTAGAGAAGCAGAAGAAAACGCAGAAGCTGATAAAAAGCGCAAAGAAGAAGTAGAATTGCGCAATGAAGCTGACCAATTAGTGTTCACAACAGAAAAAACACTAAAAGACTTGGAAGGCAAAGTGGACGAAAGCGAAGTTGCAAAAGCGAACGAAGCGAAAGATGCGCTTAAAGAAGCAATCGAGAAAAACGAATTAGAAGAAATTCGTGCGAAAAAAGATGCGCTTCAAGAAATCGTTCAAAACCTTTCTGCAAAGCTTTATGAAGAAGCAGCTAAACAAGCACAAGCAGCACAAGGTGCTGAAGGTCAATCTGCTGGCAAAAACGATGATGCAGTTGATGCAGAATTCGAAGAGGTTAATGACGACAACAAATAAGCACTAATTTTCGAAAAGTCAAAGTCAGGTTATCCTTGGCTTTGGCTTTTTCTTTATGAGAGCTAATTTTTAGCGTTCCTTTCTAACCTATAAAAGTAAAGGCTTTTTTTAATCGTTTAGAATAAACTATTGTACATTAGAAATGCAAAATGATACAATATCATCTATGTGAAAAGAATCGGGGAGTGGCAATCATAAATGGATAAGCGAGATTACTACGAAGTCCTTGGAGTTGCAAAAACGGCTTCCAAGGATGAAATCAAAAAAGCATATCGTAAGCTGTCAAAAAAGTATCATCCGGATATTAATAAAGACCCGGGAGCAGATGATCAGTTTAAAGAAGTAAAAGAAGCGTATGAAGTACTTAGCGATGATCAAAAACGTGCCCATTATGATCAATTTGGCCACACAGATCCTAACCAAGGCTTTGGTGGTGGAGCTGGAGACTTCGGCGGCTTTGGCTTTGAAGATATTTTCAGCAGTTTCTTTGGCGGCGGCGGACGCCGACGTGATCCGAATGCACCAAGACAAGGAGCAGACCTGCAGTACACAATGACTCTGTCCTTTGAGGAAGCAGCTTTTGGAAAAGAAACAGAAATTGAAATTCCGCGTGAGGAAACTTGTGAAACATGCAGCGGAACAGGTGCTAAGCCTGGAACAAAACCTGTAACATGTAAACATTGCAGTGGTACAGGGCAATTGAATGTGGAGCAAAATACGCCATTCGGAAAAATTGTTAACAGAAGAACTTGTCAGCATTGTAATGGTACTGGTAAAGAAATTAAACATAAATGCGGAACATGCGGCGGAACAGGTAAAGTGAAAAAACGCCGTAAGATTAAAGTGAAAATTCCTGCTGGAATTGATGACGGTCAACAGCTTCGCGTCAGCGGCCAAGGGGAACCAGGCGTTAATGGCGGACCTGCAGGGGACTTATATGTGGTGTTCCATGTTAGAACACATGAGTTCTTTGAGCGTGATGGTGAGGACGTATACTGCGAAATGCCTATTACGTTTGCACAAGCAGCCCTTGGTGATGAAGTGGAAGTACCAACACTGCACGGCAAAGTGAAATTGAAAGTGCCGGCAGGAACACAGACAGGAACGAAATTCCGTCTAAAAGGTAAAGGTATTGCCAATGTGCGCGGCTACGGTACAGGGGATCAGCATGTTATTGTCCGCTTGATTACGCCGACAAAACTATCCGATAAACAGAAACAATTGCTGCAGGAATTTGCAGAGGTAACAGGAAATGCTCCTCAAGGGGAAGAAGAAGAAAGCTTTTTTTCAAAAGTTAAAAGAGCCTTTAAAGGTGAATAAAGATTGATTGGAGTTGGTAGAAAATGAAATGGTCTGAAATCACAATTCATACAACAAATGAAGCGATTGAACCTATTTCAAACATATTGCATGAAGCAGGTGCAAGCGGGGTGGTAATTGAAGATCCCTTCGATTTGATTAAAGAAAGAGAAGACCGTTTTGGCGAAATCTACCAACTCAATCCTGACGATTATCCAGAAGAAGGCGTATTGGTAAAAGCTTATCTTCCCATCAACAGCTTTTTGGGAGAAACGGTAGAGGAAATTAAAGAGGCAATCAATAATTTGATCCTTTTTAATATTGATATTGGTTTAAATAAAGTTTCCATTATGGAAGTGAATGAAGAAGAATGGGCAACAGCATGGAAGAAATATTACCATCCTGTTAAGATTTCGGAGAAATTCACTATTGTGCCAACTTGGGAAGATTATTCACCAGTTCACAGTGATGAACTAATCATTGAATTGGATCCAGGCATGGCATTTGGTACGGGGACACATCCAACGACTGTATTATGTATCCAGGCTTTGGAGAGAATAGTAAAAAAAGGGGATGCTGTCATTGATGTCGGCACAGGTTCAGGTGTTCTGAGCATTGCAGCAGCTATGCTTAAAGCTAAATCTGTTCTTGCCCTTGATTTAGACGAAGTGGCTGTTCAGTCAGCAAAACTTAATCTTAAACTGAACAAAGTGCATGAAACGGCTCATGTTCAGCAGAATAATTTGCTTGACGGTATCAGCGAGGAGGCAGACGTCATTGTGGCGAACATCCTTGCTGAGGTGATAGTCCGCTTTACGGATGATGTTTACCGTTTATTAAAACAGGATGGCTATTTTATCGCATCAGGAATCATTCTTCAGAAAAAAGAAGAAGTGAAAGCAGCGATTATAGCATCAGGTCTTGAAATTGTTGAAACGGTTCAAATGGAAGATTGGATCAGCATCACAGCGAAAAAAGGAAAGTAAGGTAAAAAAGAAGTTTGTTTGATACACTGCAAACTTCTTTTAGCATGCTTATAATGCTTAAGTAGTGCTTTGTCAAATTATTCCTGATTATATGTAAAGGCAGGTTTTATGCATTGCAACGTTATTTTGCGGAAAATGTAGAGGACACATTCCTAATAAAAGAAGATGACTTCCATCATATTACAAGGGTCATGCGCATGAAGCCTGATGAAGAAATCTATTGTGTCAATTCAAATCAGCAAACCGCCCGCTGTAAAATTGAAAATATTACCGAAAACGAAGTAGTGGCAAAGGTGATACAATGGGTAGAGGAAGACATTGAACTCCCTGTCAAGGTAACAATAGTAAGCGGCCTGCCAAAAGGGGATAAGCTAGAATGGATTATCCAAAAAGGCACAGAATTAGGTGCGCACGAGTTTATCCCTTTTATTGCATCTCGCTCGATTGTTAAATGGGACGCAAAAAAGTCCGATAAAAAAATCAGCCGCTGGAACAAGATTGCAAAAGAAGCGGCAGAACAGTCACACCGCGCTGCGATTCCCAATGTAATAGCCCCGGTTTCGCCAAAAGAGTTAATAAAGATGGCCGCTGATTATGATGTATTAATCATTGCCTATGAGGAAGAAGCTAAGGCTTTAGAATCAGCTAATCTAGCGAGAGCGCTTTCCTCTATGAAGAAGGGGCAGTCGATTCTTGCTGTATTTGGCCCAGAAGGCGGCCTTACAGATACGGAAGTCGAGCTTCTGACAGACAACGGCTTTATTGCCTGTGGACTCGGACCAAGAATATTAAGGACGGAAACAGCACCATTGTATTTGCTTTCCGCTGTTTCCTATCATTTTGAATTAATGAATGGATGAGGTGAAATATAATGCCAACAGTTGCTTTTCACACATTAGGTTGTAAAGTAAATCATTATGAAACAGAAGCTATATGGCAATTATTTAAAGAGCAAGGATACGAAAGAGTAGATTATGAGAACATGTCTGACGTTTATGTCATTAATACATGTACGGTTACAAACACAGGAGACAAAAAAAGTCGTCAAGTAATCAGACGGGCTGTTCGCAAAAATCCCGACGCAGTCATTTGTGTTACTGGTTGCTATGCGCAAACATCGCCGGCAGAAATCATGGCTATTCCTGGTGTAGATATCGTTGTTGGAACACAGGATCGTGTGAAAATGCTTGATTACATCACGCAATATAAAGAAGAACGCCAGCCGATTAATGCAGTCGGCAATATTATGAAAAACAGAGTGTATGAGGAATTAGACGTTCCAGCTTTCACGGACAGAACGAGAGCATCTTTGAAAATCCAAGAGGGCTGTAATAATTTCTGCACATTCTGTATCATCCCATGGGCTAGAGGTTTAATGCGCTCAAGAGATCCGCAGGAAGTAATCAGACAAGCTCAACAGCTTGTACATGCAGGCTATAAGGAGATTGTTCTTACAGGTATCCACACAGGCGGTTACGGCGAGGATATGAAAGACTATAATCTTGCAAGATTGCTTCGTGATTTAGAATCACAAGTAAAAGGATTAAAGAGACTTCGTATCTCTTCCATTGAAGCAAGCCAAATTACGGACGAGGTCATTGAGGTTCTTAATGATTCGAAAATAATTGTAAATCATCTTCATATTCCTATTCAATCCGGTTCTGATACTGTATTGAAGAGAATGAGAAGAAAGTATACAATGGAGTTCTTCGCAGAAAGAATCACTCGTCTTAAAGAGGCGCTTCCTGGTCTCGCTGTCACATCTGATGTAATTGTCGGCTTCCCAGGAGAGACAGAAGAAGAATTTATGGAAACTTACAACTTCATTAAAGAGCATAAGTTTTCTGAGCTTCATGTTTTCCCTTACTCAAAAAGAACGGGTACTCCTGCAGCTAGAATGGAAGACCAGATTGATGAAGATGTGAAAAACGAACGAGTTCATCGACTGATTGCCCTTTCAGACCAGCTTGCTAAAGAATATGCTTCTAATTACGAAGGCGAAGTCGTGGAAGTGATTCCAGAGGAAGTATATAAGGAATCTGGAAACGGCGATTTGTATGTCGGCTATACAGATAACTATCTGAAAGTAGTATTTCCGGCAACAGAAGAGATGGTTGGCCAAATCGTAAAAGTGAAAATTACTAAAGCAGGCTATCCAGTTAACGAAGGTCAATTCGTCCGATTATTGGAAGAATATACAGAAACAGAAAAAGCGATTGTATAATTAGCAGCAGTACAACAGTTTCAAAGAGTGGAAAAGCATCTGAAGCGATGCTTTTCTAATGACAAAAATCATACATACCATGTAAAAGGAGCCATTAATGATGAGCAGCCAAATTGCAAAAATGATCGATCACACTTTATTGAAAGCAGACGCAACAAAAGAACAGGTTAAAACATTATGTGAGGAAGCAAAACAATACAGCTTTGCTTCAGTATGCGTAAACCCAACTTGGGTTCAATATGCTAGTGAGCTATTGGCAGGCACGGAAGTAAAAGTGTGCACTGTTATCGGTTTCCCATTAGGCGCAACTACTTCTGCAACAAAAGCGTTTGAAACAACGAATGCTATTGAAAATGGAGCAACGGAAGTTGATATGGTTATTAATATTGGTGCACTTAAAGACAAGAACTATGACCTTGTGAAAGAAGACATTAAAGCAGTAGTGGATGCAGCAAAAGGCAAAGCACTTACAAAGGTAATTATTGAAACTAGTCTGCTGACTGATGAAGAGAAAGAAAAAGCATGTGTTTTAGCAGTCGAAGCAGGAACTGACTTTGTGAAAACATCTACTGGATTTTCAACAGGTGGAGCAACGGTTGAAGATATTGCTCTTATGAGAAAAACAGTTGGACCAGATATCGGTGTTAAGGCTTCCGGTGGTGTAAGAAGCAGTGAAGATACGGAGAAAATGATTGCTGCTGGAGCTACTCGCATTGGCGCAAGTTCTGGTGTTGCGATTGTTAACGGACTAACAAGCAACAGCGACTACTAAGAAGAAGGATGGTACCCATTAGGGTCCATCCTTTTTTTATTGCGTCTAAACCTTATGCAGCTTCATAATCCATTTCCCGAACTGTTCAGCAAACGGCAGGACAAGGATAGAGGACAGCACATTGAATAAAAGGCTTGCATGTGCAAGCTGAACGTCCTTAGCACTCGTCATATATTCCACAGCATCTGTTAATTGGCCAATGAACGGGTAGAACAGAAGCACCCCGCCGACATTAAGCCAAATATGAGCATATGCACAAAGCTTTGCCTGCTTTTCGGCACCGATAGATGCAAGATAGGAGGTTATACAGGTGCCGATATTAGAGCCAAGCATAATTGCAATTCCGGCTTCAATACTCAGCATATCAGCAGTCAAAAAGCCCATGATAATTCCGATTGTTGCGGTGCTTGACTGAATTAATGCTGTCAGGAGAATTCCGACAGCTAAAGCCAAAATAATCCGGTCAGATAAATGAGCGAGGAAGGTCTGCATAAAAGGGTTGTCTTGAATGATGGACGCAAAATGTTTAAATCCTTTCATTGCCGTAAAGACAATCGCTATCCCGAATAATACAAACCCGATACTTCTTAGTTTATGTTTGTTGACTAGTATGAAAACAGCTCCGATTATTGCTAATGGAAGCAAAAAGTCACTAATATCATAGGTGATAAATTCCGTCGTAAAGGTCGTGCCGATATTTGTTCCGAGAATGATGCCGATTGACTGAGGAAAGGTCAATACCCGTGCAGCAATTAATCCGATTGTCAGCACCATAACAGCAGAGCTGCTTTGCAGGACAGCAGTGATGATTATTGCAGCAACCATGCCCTTCCAAGGCTTATTGGTAAGCTTCTCTAATAAGGCTTTAAGTGAATGGGAAGAGAGGTTGAAAAGGCCTGTCCGCAGCAACGTCATTCCATAAATAAATAACAATATCATGATGATAAATAGTCCAATATAAAGCATGAATGTTCACTCCTTCAAAAAAATATATGAAAGAAAGGAAATGGACATGCTAAAAATGCAAAATGATAGAAATATACAAGATTTAAAGTTCTATTTTGTGGTAATATATAAGTGTGAGGATGGACAATGAGGGATACTTGTTTAGAAATCACAAAAAAAATGAAAACAATTTTCGGTACAAGGCTAAATACAGTTGACCTTGCTTCCTTGATATATTATAATGTCAAGGTACATGGAATCCATGTTGATGTTAGTGTGTTGTGTTTCGGAGGGAGGGAAAGAGAATGTCTAAAACCGTCGTTCGTAAAAACGAATCGCTTGAAGATGCTCTTCGTCGCTTCAAACGTTCAGTATCAAAAACTGGTACTTTGCAGGAAGCTAGAAAGCGCGAATTCTATGAAAAGCCTAGTGTTAAACGTAAGAAGAAATCAGAAGCAGCAAGAAAACGTAAGTTCTAAGAGAGGGTGTATTAATTGAGTCTTCTCGAACGCTTAAACAATGATATGAAGCAAGCGATGAAAAACAAAGATAAAGATAAACTCACTAATATCAGAATGCTGAAAGCTGCCATTCAAAATGAAAGCATTAAGATTGGCGGAGATCTTTCTGAAGAGGATGAGTTAACTGTCCTTTCTCGCGAAGTGAAACAACGCAAGGACTCCCTCCATGAGTTTGAAAAAGCAGGTCGCCAAGATCTTGTTGACAAAGTACGTGCGGAGTTAAAGCATGTTGAAATATATATGCCTGAACAGCTTTCAGAAGAGGAGTTAACAGAAATCGTTACTTCTGTAATTGCAGAAACTGGAGCTTCTTCAAAGAAAGATATGGGAAAAGTGATGGCTGCTTTAATGCCAAAGGTTAAAGGTAAAGCAGATGGTTCACTAGTAAATAAACTTGTACAACAACACCTTTCATAAATGAAATTGTTTTAAAGGCTGCAGTCTCAGACTGCAGCCTTTTTACATTGTGTTGGAAAGTTATGAAGAAGTCTATAATAATAATAAATGTATGAAACTTTTTTAAAAGTTAATCGTATATTTACTATAGCCACGATGTTCAGGAAAGGAGGAGGAACTTGAATAGGAAAAAAATATTGATTTTGCCTTTTCTTTTTAGTTTATTATTATCCTTTTTTCCTGTAGTCAGTTTTGCTAACGACCAATCATTAGTCTATATCATTCCAATAAAGAATACAGTGGAAAAAGGCCTGAGTGAGTTTATCGACAGGGGGATCAAAACGGCAGAAGAAAAAAAGGCAGACGTTATTATCTTTGACATGGATACACCTGGGGGAGCAGTTGATGCAGCTGCTGCGATCGGAAAGACGATTTCTGAAACAAAGATAAAGACAGTCACATATATCAATCAGGATGCTATCTCTGCAGGCTCTTATATTGCCTTAAATACAGATATGATTTATATGGATGAGGGCGGAAGATTCGGGGCAGCTGGTATCATAGATGGACAAGGAAACACTGCCGGCGAAAAAGCGCAATCATACTGGCTGTCTGCGATGAGAGGAGCCGCTGAAAAAGGGGGCAAAGACCCTCGTTATGCGATGGCTATGGCTGATAAATCGATTGCCATACCAGAGCTCGGTGATGATGAGAATGAGTTTCTTACATTGACAGCTGCAGAAAGTCTTCACGTTGATTATTCAAATGGAACAGTCTCTAATTTGGATGAACTGCTTGGTGAGCTGGGCATGGAAAATGCAAAAGTCGAAAGAATGGATGAAAGCTTTGCCGACAAAGTGGCACGCTTTGTGACAAATCCGCTCATTATTCCGATTTTGTTATCAATTGGCAGTCTTGGTTTGATATTTGAGTTGTTTTCTCCAGGTTTTGGTGTTCCTGGCTTTGTGGGAATCTCTTCCCTGCTTTTGTTCTTCTATGGCCACCTTGTTTCAGGGCTTGCAGGATATGAAACAATCATTCTGTTTGCTGTAGGGATACTTCTTGTTCTGCTGGAGTTCTTTATAGTCGGCGGAATAGCTGGAACATTGGGCATTGTTGCAATTATAGGCAGTATCTTTCTTGCCGGAGGGAATGCTTATCATATTGCCATTAGCATTTGTATTGCGATAGCTGTATCGATTATCGCCACTATTCTTTTAGTAAAGGTGTTTGGTAGAAAAATGAAATTCTTCAAAAAAATTGTGCTGAGAGACTCTACGAGTACGGAAGAAGGATATGTTTCCAATAAAACAAGAAATGATCTTGTTGGCAAGACAGGTATAACAATGACTGCGCTTCGTCCTTCAGGAACGGTTGTTATTGGAGACGAACGAATTGATGTGGTCAGTGAAGGTAACTTTATTGGAAAAGATGTAAAAGTTAAAATTGTAAAAGCAGAAGGATCAAGAATTGTCGTTAGAGAATTCACCGATATTGATCTGCACAAGGAGGAAAATTAATGGAAGCATTAAGCGCAACGACAATCTTTTGGGTTGCAGTAGTAGTGATTGGAATTATCTTGCTTGGAATCCTGTTGACATTCGTCCCAGTTATGCTGTGGATTTCAGCATTAGCAGCAGGTGTAAGAATCAGCATATTTACATTGATTGGGATGAGGTTGAGAAGGGTAATTCCTAGCCGTGTTGTTAATCCGTTAATCAAGGCGCATAAAGCTGGAATTAATGTAACAATCAATCAATTGGAAAGCCATTACTTGGCTGGTGGTAATGTCGACAGAGTTGTCAATGCATTGATAGCTGCACACAGGGCAAATATTGAGCTTTCGTTTGAACGCTGTGCTGCAATCGATTTGGCTGGCCGTGACGTTCTCGAAGCGGTACAGATGAGTGTTAACCCGAAAGTTATTGAAACGCCATTTATTGCCGGTGTAGCAATGGATGGAATTGAAGTAAAAGCAAAAGCTAGAATTACTGTTCGCGCAAATATTGAGCGCCTTGTAGGGGGAGCTGGAGAAGAAACAGTTGTAGCTCGTGTCGGTGAAGGAATTGTCTCAACAATCGGTTCATCGAATAATCATAAGAAGGTCCTCGAAAACCCAGACATGATCTCACAGACTGTATTGTCAAAAGGTCTAGATGCTGGAACAGCGTTTGAAATCTTATCGATTGATATTGCGGATGTGGATATAGGCAAAAACATCGGAGCTGAATTACAGACAGAACAGGCAGAAGCTGATAAGAAGATAGCACAAGCGAAAGCGGAAGAACGCCGAGCAATGGCTGTTGCACAAGAACAAGAGATGAAAGCCAAAGTTCAGGAAATGCGCGCGAAGGTTGTCGAGGCAGAAGCAGAAGTTCCAATGGCGATGTCTGACGCTCTTCGTTCTGGAAATATGGGTGTTATGGATTATATGAACTTGCAGAACATTACCGCAGATACGGAAATGAGAGGTTCAATCGGCAAAGTAAATAATGAAAATAAAGATGAAGATAAAAAGTAAGGCACGCTGAAGGGAGTAGTCTCTCTTGGAATATATTTCAATTATTATCGTGATAGTAGGCTTCCTGTTCTCCTTATTCCAAAAAGAGAAAGAAAAACAGGAGGATAATGGCAAAAAGGCGAAGAAGAAAACCGCGCCTGTTAATATGCCTGATATTAAGAAGCAAGTAATGAAAAGAGTGGAGCAGGCATTGGAAGCACCTGTGAGAAAAGAAACAGTGCCAGTGCCGAATGAATTGGATGCCATTAAAAAAGAAAGAGATGCCCTCAAAAAGAAGCTGAAGCTGATGGAAAGAAATATCGCACGAAGCCAGCACGAGCACAAACAGCAGGAGATTCTGCCAATAGAATCAAAAGACCTGCTTAACGGTTCAAATCTTGCTGAGGCGGTCATTCTTTCGGAAATTATTGGGCCTCCAAGGGCTAAACGGCCCCATCCTGCAACCCGCAAGAAGCAAATGATTAAACAGTAAAAATATTTAGCAGCAATGCTGAATTTTCCTAAAAAATAGGTGCTAGAACCTTCCTTTTTCTCATACACATGAGATGAAAGGGGGTTCTTTTTTTATGGCTAAAAAATGGGGAAATACGGTACGGAATTGGATGATTAAAAACCTAGAGCTTCCTCAAGATGTCATGATGGACTTACCCAGGATCACAATGATTGGCCAAATCCATATTTATATTGAGAACCACCGTGGTTTGCTGACTTTTTCAGACAAAGAGCTAAGGCTGCTCTTAAAACAGGGACAGCTTTTAATAAAGGGCAAAGGCTTTGTCATAAAGACGATCTTGCCAGAGGAAATACTGCTGGAAGGAAAAATAGATCAGGTGATGTACATAAACGAATAACATGGGAGGAAGCTATGAAAAATCATTGGATAGAATTTTTTACTGGGATTGTAACAGTTAAAGCAACAGGGAAAGGGCTGGAGCGTTTTTTAAATAATCTGCTGAGAAAGAAGATTGCTGTCTGGAGTGTTAAAAAACACGGCCCTCACTCTATCACGTTTCAAATGGGCTTAAAAAGCATCCATAAGTTCCGAGAGGTTGTAAGAGGGAGTGGCATCAAAATAGAGTTTCAGCGTGGCGCTGGAGCTCCCTTTCTTTATAAAAGAATACTGAAAAACAGCGGCTTTGCGATTGGTGTCTTTTTATTCTTAGGACTAGTTCTCACCCTTTCCAATATGGTATGGGGCATTGAGATTAAGGGAGCTAATCCTGCAACTGAATATCAAATCCGCAAGCAACTGGATAAAATGGATATTAAAATTGGGGAATTTCAATTTTTCGCAAAAGAATTGGACGAGATACAAGCTGAACTGACCAATAATATTGACGCAATCACCTGGATTGGCGTGGAGTTAAAAGGGACAACTTACCACTTTCAAGTAGTGGAAAAGAATGAGCCTGATAAAGTAGAAGAGGAAAAACCGCAAAATCTTATCGCAGCTAAAAAAGCAACGATTGTAGATTACTTCATTGAAGAAGGAGACCAAGTTTTCAGCGTTCATGATGTGGTAAAAAAAGGTCAATTATTAGTAACCGGAACATATGGGAAAGATAAAGATACAAAAACCGTCTCAGCCAGAGGGGAGATATGGGGAGAAACCTGGTACAGCTCCACTGTGACAATTCCTTTAGAAAGTACCTTCCAAGTTTTTAATGGCAATGAAAAGCAAAAGCATTACCTTAAAGTAGGCGGTTTTGAAATTCCTGTTTGGGGTTTTGGGAAGGTAGAGTACAAGGAATATGAAAAAGAGGACAACGAAAAAAATCTTAAGTTCTTGAAATGGGAACTGCCAATAAAGGTTACAAATAAGACATACAGGGAAAAGGAAGAAGTGACGAGAAGCTATACGGAAAAAGAAGCCATTAAAGCAGGCAAGGAAAAAGCCCGTAAGGATGTGCAAAAGGAAATTGGCGAAGACGGAAAAATTAAGAAAGAAAAAATTTTGCGACAATCGGTAAAGAATGGTAAAGTAATACTGAATATAGATTTCACAACAATTGAAAATATTGCAGAAGTACAACCTATAACTCAAGGAGACTTGGAATGACAGAAGATTTAAAGACAATGAATGTAAAATTAAATGGCCCAGAAGAGGCAGTAGCCTTGCTTGGAACAGGGGATCGCAATCTGGAAATCCTCGAAAAGGAATTAGATTGCCAAATTGTTACAAGAGGCGAAACTTTGCATGTTTCCTCTACAAACCCAGACAGCATTGAATTGGTTGGAGACATTGTTGAAAAACTTTTGCAGGTAATACGGAAAGGTATTTCCGTTAGCCAGCGCGATGTCAGTTATGCAATTGAAATGGCCAGAAAAGGAACCTTGGAGTATTTTGGAGCACTTTATGATGAAGAAATTGCGAAAACAATTAAGGGAAAATCTATCAGGGTTAAAACAATTGGACAAAGTGAATATATCCGTTCCATTAAAAAAAATGACTTAGTTTTCGGGATCGGACCAGCTGGTACGGGTAAAACGTATTTAGCTGTTGTAATGGCGGTCAGCGCCCTTAAAAGCGGCAAGGTGAACCGAATCATCCTGACAAGGCCTGCTGTTGAAGCGGGGGAAAGTCTTGGTTTTTTGCCAGGTGACTTGAAGGAAAAAGTCGACCCGTATCTCCGCCCTTTATATGATGCTTTGCATGATGTACTTGGAATGGAGCATACTCAGCGTTTGATTGAGAGAAATACAATTGAAATTGCTCCGCTCGCATATATGAGGGGACGAACATTGGATGATGCGTTTGTTATTTTGGACGAGGCCCAAAATACGACACAAGCACAAATGAAGATGTTTCTAACGAGACTTGGATTCGGCTCAAAAATGGTTATTACTGGTGACCGTACTCAAATTGATTTGCCGAAGGGTGTTAAGTCCGGTTTAGTGGCAGCAGAGCATATATTAAATAATGTTTCAGGGATAACCTTCAGTTATATGTCTGAAACAGATGTAGTAAGACATCCCCTTGTTGGGAAAATAATAAGAGCATACGATGCACAAGAGAGCTAATGTAAGTGTAAAAGGCAAACCATCTTAATCAGATAAGCATGGTTTGCCTTTTTCTTTGCGCCTATAGTTTGTTTCGTCTAAGTAGGGGTCAGACTAGGGATATTAGTCATTTTTTGCTAAAAAAACTGGATTTTTACGCTTAAACCCTGCTAGTAAAGCGATATATCGAGAAAAAAGATGAAAACATGGCGAAAAACTGATATTATTTTACATAAATATCAGGTTTAATAAGTATTTTTAAGTTTTTACATATAATCATGAGGTATCTGTCAGTTAGTTAGGAGGTTACAATGGGATTTCTTCAAAAAATCATACATAATAAGAACCGTTTTCTAAACAAAACAGCAATTCGGATCTTGCTATTTGTGCTTATTGGAGCGGTATTGTTTTTCTCGATGTACAGCAATGTTAAACCGGAAAAGTTAAATGTAGATGTGTTTACTGTCGCCAACGAGACGATTCGCTCTCCCTTAACGGTGGAAGATACGGAAAGCACGGAAAAGAAAAAAGAAGATAATAAAAACCAAGTGCAAGATGTATACGTTGTAAATAAAGAAATTGCCCAAAACCGTGTTGATTTAATTACCTCTATTTTCGATTCTGTGACAGAGGTGAACAATGAGGCAGAAAAGGCAGCAGATAGTGGAGAAACAGACAGTAAAGCTACTAATACAAGCAGTATTACTCCTGATAAGAAACTTTCTTTGCTAAAGGAAAAGCTGACTGCAAATGTAACAAATGAGATTATGGACAGCACGCTTAAGGAGCTGCTTGCTTCATCTGAGGAAGAACTCGAAATTGCAGAGGATATTACAGTCACCGCGATTAACTCTGTTATGAGCAGCAAAATACCGGCAGATGATGTGGAAAATGCTAAAAAGCGAGTGGAAGACGAGCTGAGGAACAGCAGCGGCATTAACAGCGATATAAAAAGTGCTGTTATTGACTTAGGAAGATTTGCGATTATCCAAAATGAATTCTATGATCCGACAGGTACGGAGGAGCTGAGACAGCAAGCAGTAGACAGTGTAGAGCCTGTTAAAATACTGCAAGGGCAAATTCTTGTAGAAGAAGGACAGCTTATTAGCAGGGAGGTTTACCGTCAGCTTGGTTTAGTCGGCTTGCTGGATACAGAACACACGAGTAAGCCGTTTTTAGGGCTTGGCTTAATCGTCCTGTCTATTGTTTGTTTATTTTACTTTTATATAGCCGGCATTGACCGAAGAAACAAGGGGACTAAAGGCTATGATTTAATGTTCTCAATTATTTTCATCATTTCCATTCTCATTATGAAAGCAATCAGCCTGTTTCAGCAGGAGGACATTATTGAAATCGGCTATTTCTTCCCAGCAGCAATGGCTGTTATGCTGATAAAAATTTTAATTGAAGAGAAATTAGCAATCTTTGTAACCATTGCCCTAGCAGTATGCGGGATGATTATGTTCAATGAAGGAACGGCAGGAGCATTCCATGTCGGTATTGGAATATATATATTAGCAGGGGGAATTGCAGGCATCCAGTTTTTGAAAAAGCATAATCAGCGTTCCAATATTTTGCAGGCAGGCTTGCTAGTTGCACTGATTAATATCATTACAATCCTTGGCATGCTCTATATGCAAAATGGTCAGCTTGAAGCAACAGAATATGGATTTTATCTATTAAGTGCCATTCTATCAGGAATTATATCGGCTGTTTTGACAATAGGGATACTGCCGTTTTTTGAAACTGGCTTTAACATCCTGTCAACGATGAAGCTGATTGAGCTTTCAAACCCTAATCATCCGTTATTGCGAAAGATTTTGACTGAAGCTCCGGGAACGTATCACCACAGTGTAATGGTTGCTAATTTGGCGGAGGCAGCATGTGAAGCAATCGGTGCAAATGGTTTGTTAGCAAGAGTTGGCTGTTATTATCATGACATAGGCAAAACAAAAAGACCGCAGTTTTTTATTGAAAACCAGATGAATATGGGGAACCCCCATGACCGTCTTCCGCCTGCTGCCAGCAAAAATATTATTATTGCTCATGCAACGGATGGAGCGCAGCTTTTAAAAAGCTCAAAAATGCCGAAAGAGATTATTGATATTGCCGAACAGCATCATGGCACGTCCCTGCTAAAGTTCTTTTATTATAAGGCAAAAGAAAAAAATCCTGATGCTGCAGAAGACGACTTCCGCTACCCGGGACCAAAAGCGCAATCAAGGGAGGCAGCAATCATAGGAATTGCTGATAGTGTGGAAGCGGCTGTACGAAGTCTAAGCTCCCCTACACCAGATCAAATTGAAAGCCTGATTAAAAATATTATTGCAGACCGCCTTCAAGACGGGCAGCTCGATGATTGTGATCTTACCTTAAAGGAATTAGAACAGGTTCGCAACACACTCTGTGAAACATTAAAAGGGATATTTCATTCAAGAATAGAATATCCCGACATGAAGAAGTAAAGGATGAATTGAATATGAATTTAGAAATAGATTTTATTGATGAAACTACAAAGGTGGCAGCAGCAGACCAAGAATTAGTAGAGAAATTGTTGATGTTTGCGGCGCAAAAACAAAACTTGTCGGGAAATATTGAGCTTTCGGTTACATTTGTCGATAATGACCGCATCCAGGAAATCAATAAAGAATACCGCAATAAAGACCAGGCGACAGATGTTATTTCCTTTGCAATGGAAGAGCTTGGAGAAGGGGAAATAGAGCTTGTAGGAGTGGATATGCCACGGGTGCTCGGCGATATTATCATATCTGTCGACAGGACAAAGGAGCAAGCAGAGGAATATGGTCATACTTATTCACGCGAGCTAGGTTTTCTAGCTGTTCACGGTTTTCTCCACCTGTTAGGATATGATCATCTTACAAAAGAGGAAGAAGAAGTAATGTTTACTCTTCAAAAGGAAATTTTAGATGAATTTGGACTCCAAAGATAAAAGGATTCAGAAGAACAGTCAGCTATCTTCCTTTCGCCTTGCGTTCATTGGCATTATATCGGCTGTGAAGAAAGAAAGAAATTTACGGATACATTTATGTTTTACAGCGCTTGTCATATTGTTGGGATTTGTTTTTCATATTTCTGTACAAAACTGGATGTTCCTTTCTATTGCAATCGGGCTGGTCATCTGTATGGAATTGATGAACACTGCCCTTGAGCGTGTTGTAGATCTTGTAACAGAGAAATATCATCCATTGGCAAAACAAGCAAAGGATATTGCAGCAGGTGCAGTATTGTTTGCAGCCATCATTGCCCTTATAATCGGAATGTTCGTTTTTGTACCGGAAATAATGCAACTCATGAGCATTGGGATTTAAAACTCCCTTGCTCTTTTTTTGTTTGTTGAATAGAATTACCTAGCAGGCTTGCTGGCTAATAAGCTTTCATCAGCAGAGAAGATAGTATATAATTTTAATAGGGCTATAAAAGGATATACATATGTGTGCAAATACAGAAATTACATCTGCTTATTTGAAAACGTTCTTTTCTTTTTATAAAATAGGGAACAGCCAAAGTCTTTTGGAGTAAAAAAAACAAAAAGAGGCGAATATATGAAGCAGATGCGCTAACTACTTCCTTGTAGTACTAAACATAGTTGAATAAGCGCATGGGCGGTTGTCTTTCGGCCTTAGAGCATCACCGGCAATCAAACAGGAATCAGCAGACATTCAAAAAAATTTACAGCGGCGAAAATGCTGCTTAAAGAGCAATTTTATCGGAGGCATTAAATGGACTTAAATAATAACAGCAACAAGGAACATAAATCAGGATTTATCTCTATTATCGGACGGCCAAACGTCGGAAAATCAACCTTTTTGAACCGTGTAATCGGCCAGAAAATCGCTATTATGAGCGATAAGCCGCAAACAACTAGAAATAAAGTGCAAGGTGTGCTGACGACAGATGACTCTCAGCTGATCTTTATTGATACACCAGGAATTCATAAGCCGAAACATAGACTTGGCGATTTTATGATGAAGGTTGCACAAAACACCTTAAAAGAAGTAGATCTTATCTTGTTTATGGTTAATGCAGAGGAAGGATTCGGAAAAGGGGAAGAATTCATTCTGGAGAAATTTGAGAATATCAAAACGCCTATTTTCTTAGTGGTCAATAAGATTGATACCATTCACCCAGATAAACTGCTGACGGTGATTGACTCATACAAGGAAAAATACCCGTTTAAAGAAATAATTCCTATTTCTGCTTTAGAAGGTAACAATGTGGAAACATTGCTAACCCAAATTAAAAAATATATGCCAGAAGGTCCACAGTTCTATCCGGCAGATCAAGTAACAGACCATCCAGAACGTTTCATCGTTTCAGAATTAATCAGGGAAAAGGCTCTGCACTTAACGAGAGAGGAAATCCCTCATTCTTTAGCGGTAGTTATTGAAAAAATGGAAAGAAAACAAAATGATGTTGTGCATGTAATGGCGACAATTGTTGTTGAAAGGGATTCACAAAAAGGAATCATTATCGGCAAGCAAGGCGGCATGCTGAAGGAAATTGGAAAAAGAGCAAGAACAGATATCGAAAATCTGCTTGGAAATAAAGTGTTCCTCGAGCTTTGGGTTAAAGTGCAAAAGGACTGGAGAAACAAGATGTCCCAATTAAGAGACTTTGGCTTTAGAGAAGACGAGTATTAATTTAAAGCGTAAATAGAATATACAGAAATAAAATTAGCAAAATTTTCGTCTCATGTTTTTATAAAGACAGGCTATGATAAGGTTAAGGCAATAATTAAGCTAGATTAAATCAAAAAAGGTGGGGGTTTATCATGTTAGACTTTACCTGGAAGGTTTTTTCGCAAACAGGTAGCATAGATACGTATCTACTTTTTAAGGAGTTAGAAAAGGCTAACCATGAGATACCGAATGCACAAGAAGAGGAACTAGCCGATATTGATTTTCCTATCTCATAGTCCTGTCCCATAGATAGGGATGGTGAGGGTGATGCTTGAAAAATGTGAAGGCATCGTCATTAGAACGACAGATTATGGAGAGACAAATAAGATTACAACATTATATACCCGTGAATGGGGCAAGGTTGGTGTAATGGCAAGAGGTGCAAAGAAGACGAACAGCAGGCTCTCTGCTGTTACCCAGCCTTTTACATATGCTTACTACTTGGTGCAGCGTTCAAGTGGTCTCGGGCTTGTGCAGCAAGGGGAAATGATTACGAGTTTTCGTGCCATTAAAGAAGATATCATGCTGACAGCTTATGCAAGTTATGTTGTTGAGCTGACAGACCGCTGTACAGAAGATAAGAAGCCTAATCCATTTCATTTTGAGTTATTGCAGCAAACATTAAATTATATGAATGAAGGCTATGATGCCCAGATTTTGTCTAATATTTATGAAATGAAGATGCTGAACGTACTAGGACTATATCCAGTTCTTGATAAATGCACAAATTGTGGTGCAACAGACGGTCAGTTTGCCTTTTCCATAAGAGAGGGCGGCCTATTATGTCATCGCTGTCTCGAACATGATCCATATCACTACAAAATGTCCCAGGCTGCTGTAAAGCTGCTGCGAGTCTTTTATTATTTTGACTTAGCAAGGCTTGGTAATATTTCAGTCAAAGACGCAACGAAAGAAGAGCTTAATACGATTATTTCAGCCTATTATGATGAATACTCAGGTTTGTATTTAAAATCAAAAAAATTTCTGCAGTCGATTAAAAGCTTTGGCAGTGACTTCACGAAGTGAGTAGTATATAGGATTTAAATGAAGATGAAGGTTGACAATTGAAATTTTTTTAGATAATATTTTTTGTAAATAAACAGTTGCGTTGAAAAGAAAGTAGTACTTAAACTCCTCTTGATCCAGCGAGCCTAGGATAGTGAAAGCTAGGTGCAAGAGCTTTAAGGAAGGCGTTCATGGAGCGACATTTACATGAAGGTGGCTGCACAAGTCTGCAGCAAATAGGGTGGAACCGCGGGTAAACTCTCGTCCCTATGTCAATAATTGGCATAGGGGCGGGAGTTTTTTTGTTGTCTTTAGGCAAAAAAATGATTACATAAATTCTTTTGACTTCTATCAATTGACAAGAAAAATAAATTTTTTGGAGGCTGAAGCTGACATGAATATTCAAAACATGATTTTAACATTGCAAAAGCATTGGTCAGATTATGGTTGTATTTTAATGCAGGCATATGATGTAGAAAAAGGGGCTGGAACAATGAGCCCTTACACTTTCTTAAGAGCAATCGGTCCTGAGCCTTGGAATGTGGCTTATGTAGAACCGTCCAGAAGACCGGCAGATGGACGTTATGGGGAAAACCCGAACCGTCTGTATCAGCATCATCAATTCCAGGTGATTATGAAGCCATCACCTGATAATATTCAAGAACTTTACTTGGATTCGCTTAAAGCACTTGGCATCAATCCTTTAGAGCATGATATCCGCTTCGTTGAGGATAACTGGGAGAACCCGTCATTAGGCTGTGCTGGTTTAGGCTGGGAAGTATGGCTTGACGGCATGGAGATTACTCAGTTCACTTACTTCCAGCAAGTTGGCGGTTTAGAGTGTAAGCCAGTTTCTGTTGAAATAACATACGGTATTGAAAGATTGGCTTCTTATATCCAAGATAAAGAAAATGTGTTTGATTTAGAGTGGACAGACGGCTTTACTATCAGAGATATTTTCTATCAGCCTGAATTTGAGCACAGCAAATACACTTTTGAAACTTCAGATGTAGATATGCTGTTTAACCTGTTTAGTGTCTACGAGAAAGAAGCACATCGCCAAATGGATGAAGGCTTAGTTCATCCAGCATACGATTATGTTTTAAAATGTTCCCACGTATTTAACTTGCTTGATGCTAGAGGTGCGATTTCTGTAACAGAGCGTACCGGCTATATTGGAAGATGCCGAACTTTAGCACGTAAAGTGGCCAAAACATTCTATGAAGAGCGTGAGAAATTAGGATTCCCTATTTTAAAAGGCAAGGAGGTTTGATTAGTATGAGTCAAAAAGATTTATTGCTAGAGATAGGTTTAGAGGAAATGCCTGCCCGCTTTGTAACAAGCAGCATGAACAGCTTAAAAGAGAAGGTGGAAGCATGGCTGAATGAAAAGCAATTGCAATATTCCACTGTTGAAGCATTTTCTACGCCAAGACGTCTTGCTGTTCTTGTAAGTGAGCTTGACGAAGCACAAAAAGATATCGAGGAAGAAGCAAAAGGACCAGCTAAGAAGATTGCCCTTGATGAAAAAGGGGAATGGTCAAAAGCGGCGATAGGCTTTACAAGAGGGCAAAATGCTTCTGTTGAGGATATCTATTTCAAAGAAATCAACGGTGTTGAATATGTCCATGTGAAGAAATTTATAAAAGGGCAAGCAACTGTTGATTTGCTGCCTGCATTAAAGGACATTATCTTAAGCTTGTCATTCCCTAAAAATATGCGTTGGGCAAATAATGATCTTCGCTATATTCGTCCGATTAAGTGGATTGCTGCATTATTTGGCAACGAAGTAATTCCGTTCTCCATCACTGGTGTGGAGGCAGACCGCAAATCAACTGGTCATCGCTTCCTTGGTGAAGAAATCAGCTTTGCAGCTCCGAAAGAATATAAAGAAGCACTGCTTGGCCAATTTGTCATCGTAAACCCAGAAGAGAGAAAAGCGGCTATCCTTTCACAAATTAAAAAAATTGAAGAAGAAAATGATTGGGTTATTCCTATTGATGCAGATTTGCTGGAGGAAGTAAATAATCTAGTAGAATATCCGACTGCTTTGTACGGAAAGTTTGAAGAATCATTCCTAGAGCTTCCGACTGAAGTATTAATTACAAGCATGAAGGAGCATCAGCGCTATTTCCCGGTTAAGTCAAAAGATGATAAGCTGCTGCCTTTCTTTATTACTGTCCGCAATGGAAATCATAATCATTTGGACAAAGTGGCAAAAGGGAATGAAAAAGTGCTGAGAGCGCGTCTTGCCGATGCTGCCTTCTTCTATAAGGAAGATCAGAAGCAGGATATTGAAAAGCTGTTAACGAAGCTTCAATCAATTGTTTATCATGAAGAAATCGGCACACTTTCAGAGAAGGTGGCAAGAGTTCAAGGCCTAACAAACAAAATTGCTGAAAAGCTGTCCTTTTCTGCTGAAGAAAAGACAAATGCGGATCGTGCTGCGCAGATTTCAAAATTTGACCTTGTAACAAATATGGTCTATGAGTTCCCTGAGCTTCAAGGACTAATGGGAGAAAAATATGCAAGTCAAAAAGGAGAAGCTCCTGCTGTGGCTAAGGCAATTAATGAGCATTATATGCCTCGTCACGCAGACGATAATACAGCTTCAAGCAATGAAGGAGCAGCACTAGCGATTGCTGAAAAACTTGATACTATTGTTTCCTTCTTTGCAATTGGTATGATTCCAACTGGATCACAAGATCCGTATGCATTGCGAAGACAGGCTACAGGAGTCGTGCAAACTTTAATGGATAAAGATTGGAATTTGACAGTGGAAGAGCTTGTCGAATTGGCAATGAATAATGTTAAGGATATTGCAAAAACGCCAGAGCAAGAGCTGCAAAAGAATATCATGGACTTCTTTAAGGCGCGCATTAAGCATATCCTTCAGGAAGAAGGCATCCGCTATGATTTAATTGATGCTGTTCTTTTTGATCAATTAGGAAGCCCTGCAAGCCTGCTGAGAAAAGCTAATGTGTTAGACAGTCATAAAAACGATGCTGGCTTTAAAAACGGAATAGAAGCATTAGCGCGTGTTATAAATATATCTAAAAAAGCGGAAAGTAAAGGACAGGTAAATCCATCTCTGTTCGAAAATGAAGAGGAACGCAATCTTTACAGTGCTGTGCAATCAGTAAAAGAAAAACTGACAGACAATACAGATGAGGAAGCATATTTCCAACTTCTAACTTCTCTTGAAGGAACGATTGCATTGTACTTCGACAATACGATGGTAATGACAGATAATCCAGCTTTGAAAGAAAACAGATTAAACCAAATGTCAGAGCTTGCTGATATGATTACAAGATTTGCATATGTTTCGGAAATTTTGGTTAAATAAGCAAAAATAAAGCAGCTGTGGTGGAGGTTTCTCCACCTGCTTTATTTTTAATTTGCTTTCTAAAGCTTTATTTCTAAGGTGGTGAATGAACGATAAAACTGAATAGACGCCAACAGCAAATTGTGGAAATTGTGAAAGAGAATGGACCTATAACTGGAGAGCAAATTGCAGAATCCTTACATTTGACAAGAGCCACATTACGCCCTGATCTCGCTATTCTAACGATGGCAGGTTTTCTTGATGCAAGGCCTCGCGTCGGTTATTTTTATACTGGCAAGACGTCAGAGCAGACAGAAAACATTAATAATCTGCTAGTTAAGGATTATTATTCCAGTCCTGTTGTAGCAAGTGATACAACATCTGTTTATGATGCAATCGTTACAATGTTTACGATGGATGTAGGCACTATTTTTATCGTCGATGCAAACGAAATGCTTGCTGATGTGGTTTCGAGGAAGGACATGCTTCGGGCAAGCATCGGAAAACAGGAATTGTCGTCATTGCCTGTTACCATCATCATGACGAGAATGCCAAATATCACTTACTGTTATTTGGATGATAAGCTTGTGGATGTTGGTAAAAAACTGATAGAACGGGAAATAGATTCATTGCCAGTTGTGAAGGAAGAGCTTGATGGCCTAAAGGTAATTGGCAGAGTAACGAAAACAAATATAACAAAAGCACTTGTAGACTTATCCAATGAACAAATTTAAGAGGAGGGTGAATCATGACGGAAAGGCAAATCATTTATGTAGTTTCTGATTCTGTCGGAGAGACAGCAGAGCTTGTGACGAAAGCAGCAATCAGCCAGTTTTCCGGCCATAATGTGAATGTTTCCATTAAGAGGTTTCCATTTGTCGAAGACAAGTCCAATATACGCGATGTAATTCGCCAGGCGCGCCAAGAGCACGGCATGATTGCTTATACGCTTGTAAAGCCAGAAATGCGCAAATATATGCAAGAGCTGGCAGTTGAAGAAGGTGTATACGCTGCTGACATTATCGGGCCTATTATCGATCAGTTTCAGATGCTCTGGGGCAAAACTCCGTTGTTTGAGCCAGGTCTTGTCAGAAAGCTTGATGAAGACTACTTTAAAAAAGTAGAAGCGATTGAATTTGCAGTCAAATATGATGATGGCAGAGATCCGCGAGGCTTGGAAAAAGCAGATATTATTTTGCTTGGTGTATCAAGAACCTCCAAGACGCCTTTGTCCCAATTTTTAGCCCATAAGCGGGTGAAAGTAGCCAATGTGCCAATAGTGCCTGAAGTGGATCCTCCGAAGGAATTATTTGAAGTGCCAGCACATAAATGCTTTGGTCTAAAAATCAGCCCGAAAAAACTGAATAATATCCGCAAGGAAAGGCTGATCTCTTTAGGTCTAAGTGACAGTGCGAGCTATGCGCAAATTGAGCGGATCGAACAGGAACTAGAATACTTTGAAAGCATTGTGGACCAAATTAAATGTCCGGTAATCGATGTGACGAACAAAGCAGTCGAAGAAACGGCCAATATTATTTTCAACTTATATTATCGTGCCAAAAACACGCAGTTTTGATATTCTAAAACAAAGCAAAGAAGGATCCTGTTGGCGTTTATTGGCAGGATCATTTATTTTACGGAAAATTTTTATTTGAGCAGGAGAAATTGTTGTTGTTTTTTTCGGAAAACTTATGGTATTTACCTAATTTATGTACTATAATAGAAAATTGTGATAAAAAAGTATTGTAAATAGGTTTAGACTTGGCTCATAACGAATAAACTATTTACTGTGAGAAGTCAAGAGGAAGAAAAAAATAATTTTCGACAACATCTCTTTCAACGAAAAAGTATTCGTGAAAGAAGGAATATGTGGAGTGATGTAGAATTATTAGTACAATGGATAATTGCATCATATATGTTGACGCTGATTCTTGTCCTGTGAAAGAAGAAATTGTCGAAATGGCTACAAGCAAATCTATAGAGGTAATTTTTATCGCTTCCTATGCTCACATGAAACTGCATCAAGACGGAACAAACTGGAAATATGTTGACAGTAGCAAGGAAGCAGTAGATATGTTTATTATGAATGCCGTGAAGGCAAATGATGTTGTGGTAACACAGGATATCGGACTGGCGGCAACCTTGCTGCCAAAAGCTGTGCAAGTCTTAACCCCAAGAGGGATTATCCTCGAGGAAAAGGATATTGCCACAGCGCTGGATATGCGTTATCTTTCTGCAAAGGCAAGAAGAAGAGGTATATACGGTAAAGGACCAAGGCCATTCGAAGAAAAGGATCGGCAAAAGTTTAAAAAAAGTTTGGCAATCGTTTTGTCGAAAGTTGCAGGAGAATGAGCTGATTGTGTCGAATGTCTTATTTATAGGAAAGTTAGTAGTAGGGAGATGTGTTAAAAATGGTTGAGCGCATTCCTGATGAAAAGGTAAACGAGGTCAAACAGGCAATTGACATAGTTGACGTCATTGGGGAGCATGTAGCTTTAACAAAGCAAGGACGCAATTATTTAGGGTTGTGTCCATTTCATGGCGAAAAAACCCCGTCATTTTCCGTATCACCCGAAAAGCAGATATTTCATTGCTTCGGCTGTCATGCTGGTGGAAATGTCTTTACTTTCCTGATGGATATACACGGTTATTCCTTCCAGGAAGCCGCATTCCATTTGGCGGAAAGAGCTAATGTCGACTTAGGTGTGGAATTGCAAGAGTCAGGTGATAAGCCTGCCATTTCCAAAGATTTGCAGCAAATGATGGATGCACATGATTTACTAGCTAAATTTTACCATCATTTGCTTCTAAACACAACGGATGGTGAGCATGCTTTACAGTATTTGCTTAACAGAGGCTTCACTAAAGAAGTAATTGAGAAATTCCAAATAGGCTATGCGCCGAATCAATGGGATTTCGCAGTGAAGTATTTAAAGAAATATGATGTTTCTTTACTGGTAAAAGCAGGTTTGATCATTAAAAGTGAAAAAGGGGATAGATATTTTGACCGTTTCCGCGATCGAATCATGTTTCCCATCTTTGACCGTAATGGCAATACTATTGCATTTTCCGGGCGTACATTAGGGGATTCAACTCCTAAATACTTAAACAGTCCGGAAACACCAATTTTTAATAAAAGCAGCACCCTTTATAATTTTCATTTGGCAAGGCCTGGCATGCGGAAAACACAGCATGCTGTCCTGTTCGAAGGATTTGCCGATGTCATTGCTGCAAGCCGTGCAGGTGTGGAAAACAGTGTCGGGACAATGGGAACATCCCTTACAGAAGAGCATATCGCTATTTTGAAGCGGAACTCCCGGACGATAACGATCTGTTATGATTCAGACTCTGCAGGGATTGAAGCGGCTTATCGGGCAGGAAAAATGCTTGTTGCCGCCAAATGTACTGTTAAGGTCGTCATGCTTCCAGATGGTCTGGATCCGGATGATTATCTTAACAAATACGGGGAAGAAAAACTGCAGCATGAAATCATGCAGGCGAGTGTTCCTTTCATGAGCTTTAAGCTCGTGTATCACCGCAGAGGAAAAAATCTGCAAAATGAAGGAGATAAGCTCGCCTATATAGAACAAGTATTGGGAGAAATTGCTCAGCTTGAAAATGCAGTTGAAAAAGATCTCTATTTAAGACAGCTGTCTTCTGAGTTTGCGATTTCTCTTGAAGCATTAAAAATGCAGGAGGAAGAGCTGGCCGGCAGGCGTATAATAAATAAGCCAAATAAAAGCATTAATGCACCAGTTAAGCAATATAGTGTTAAAAAAAGATCTAACAATTTGCTGCCGGCATATCATACTGCCGAAAGAAGGCTGATAGCACATATGCTCAAAAATGAAGATGTCGCGTTAAAGGTGCGGGAAGCATTGCAGGACCGGACGTTTAATATTGATGAACATCAGGCAATCTTCACATACTTGCTGGCTTTTTATGAAACAGGACAAAGCTCAGATTCGAGCGCCTTTCTAAACTTTATTCGTGACGGTGAGCTGCAGCGGATTGTAGCTGACATTGACATGATGGAAGTCAATGAAGAAGTAAATGACCAAGAGCTTGCCGATTATTTAAAACAGCTGTTGAATTATGAAAAAATGCTTGAGATTAATGAAAAAAAAGCATTGCAAAAAGAAGCAGAGCGACAAAATGATTTTCTAAAGGCAGCAGAAATAGGAATGGAAGTCATGTTGTTAGTAAAATCATTAAAATAAATTTGATTGTCTTGATTTTTTGGAAGGAGGGGGACATATGGCTGAAAAGTCAGCCCGTTCAAAAGAGGTTGAAACGGAATTGACCCTTGATCAGGTAAAGGAACAATTAACAGAAGTTGGAAAGAAAACTGGGGTACTTGCATATGATGATATTGCAGAAAAACTAGCCAGTTTTGAATTAGACTCCCATCAAATGGATGAGTTCTATGAGGTATTAGGAGATCAAGGTATAGAGCTTGTAGGAGATGGCGAGGATGAGCCACCGAATGTTCAAGAGCTTGCAAAAGGCGAGGAAGAGTTCGATCTTAATGATTTAAGTGTGCCTCCTGGCGTTAAAATAAATGACCCTGTACGTATGTACTTAAAGGAAATTGGTCGTGTGGACCTGCTTTCCGCTAAAGAAGAGATTGTATTGGCAAAGCGCATTATGGAAGGCGACGAAGAGGCAAAACGCCGTCTTGCTGAAGCGAACTTAAGACTTGTAGTCTCCATTGCAAAACGTTATGTTGGCCGTGGAATGATGTTCCTTGATTTAATTCAGGAAGGAAATATGGGTCTTATTAAAGCGGTTGAGAAATTCGACTATGAAAAAGGATTTAAATTCAGTACGTATGCGACATGGTGGATTCGCCAGGCTATTACGAGAGCAATTGCGGACCAAGCCCGCACAATCCGTATTCCTGTTCATATGGTTGAAACAATCAATAAATTGATTCGCGTTCAGCGTCAGTTACTGCAGGATTTAGGCCGCGAACCGACTCCTGAAGAAATTGGAGAAGACATGGATCTGACTCCGGATAAAGTAAGAGAAATCTTAAAGATTGCGCAAGAGCCTGTTTCCTTGGAAACGCCGATTGGGGAAGAAGATGATTCCCATTTAGGTGATTTCATTGAAGATCAGGATGCAACATCTCCTTCTGAACATGCAGCTTATGAGCTTCTAAAAGAGCAGCTTGAAGATGTTCTGGATACTTTGACAGACCGTGAAGAAAATGTTTTAAGACTTCGTTTCGGTTTAGATGACGGACGTACAAGAACACTTGAAGAAGTCGGCAAAGTATTTGGTGTAACGCGTGAGCGTATTCGCCAAATCGAAGCAAAAGCACTAAGAAAGCTTAGACATCCGAGCCGCAGCAAAAGACTAAAAGATTTCTTAGAATAAAGCATGAACTGATATATCAAAGTTATCATTGCCAAGAAATAGTTTACTTCTTACAATAGAAGTGGCTGTTTCTTTTTTTTTAACCGTAAATACATGAAGGATGTGCTGCCCATGAAGGATAATAGGAAAACAGTGATTATCCAAGAAATACTTTATTGGAAAAAAAATAAAATGCTTCCGGAGCATTATTGCGATTATTTGCTTACCCTTTACACAGAAGGCAATAGAATGAAGGAAGAAGAATTGCCAAAGCAAAAGCATATTATCTCCAGTGCAATCTTTTTATTGTTTATTCCGATAACAGTAGGTTTCTTATATTTTACTGAATTGTCTTTCATTTTGCAAATGGCTATTTCACTAATTTTTCTGATAATAACTGCAGCGGGCATTTTCTATTATCAAGTAAAAGGGCTGGGAAATGATATCCCTGTTACAGTAGCAGCGTTTATCGTTCTGTTGTTTAGCGTTAAAGCTGTTCTTCATTTTTTTTCAGAAAAAATAATATTCTTATATATTATTTTAACGATAAATTGTTTACTCTGGTTTATAGGAGGAAGAAAGTTTAAGCTAGTTTATTTTACGATTTCTTCCTATATTGGCTTCCTCTTGCTTGCAGTTCTCGTTTTTATGTCATTCCGCGCTTAATGGGAAAAATTACTATGTTCTATATAGGGACAAGCCTGCTGAAAAATCAGTTGTCTTGTGGCATTCCGTTAGCAAATATGTTACAAATAGGTAATAGATTAATCAACTTAGTATAAGAAATAGCAATGAAATGTGGTGTTTAGAATGAATACAGACAGATTATCTAATCGTCTTGAAACAGTAGCAAAATACATACCAGCAGGAGCATCATTCGCAGATATTGGTTCAGATCATGCCTATTTGCCCTGCTATATGCTGAAAAAGCAGAAAGCGTCATTTGCAATTGCAGGAGAAGTGGTGGATGGACCATTTCAATCTGCCCGCAGACAGGTCCAGCAAGAGGGACTTACAGATGTTATATCTGTAAGAAAAGGGAATGGACTAGAGGTAGTAGGAGTAGGTGAAGTCGATTGTATTACGATTGCCGGAATGGGCGGAGCTTTAATCGCTGCTATTCTTGATGATGGCAAACAAAAGCTACAAACTGTCAAAAGACTTGTTCTGCAGCCGAACGTAAGCGCCTATTCTATCAGGCTTTGGCTTATAGAGAATGGCTGGAAGCTCGTGAGCGAAGAGATAATAGAAGAAGATGATAAGATTTATGAAGTGCTCGTTGCTGAACAAGGAGTAGGAAAGGAGCCTTATACAGAGCAAATAGATGCAGAGCTTTTGCTTGGACCTTTTTTAAGCAGAGAAAAAAACCAAGCCTTCCAAAAGAAATGGACGTTAGAAAGACAAAATTGGCAGAGAATAATTGAGCGTATGCAAACAGCAACAGAAACACAAGAGACGGTTGCTAAACTACAGGAGCTTAATTGGAAAATCGCACTTGTTCAGGAGGTGCTCGGAAATGAAAACAATTAATGGATTTGAATTAATATCATTGTTCGAACAGTTTTCGCCAAAGGCTTATGCAATGGAAGGGGATAAAATCGGTCTTCAAGTCGGAGATTTGAGCAGACCAGTACATAATGTAATGATTGCCCTTGATGTAACCGAAAAAGTAGTAGATGAAGCAATCTCTTTGAAAACAGATTTAATTATTGCTCACCATCCTCCGATTTTCCGTCCCTTATCAAAAATAACGGCAGATAACCCTGCAGGCAGGCTGATGCAAAAGCTGATTAAGCATGATATTTCTGTATATGCTGCCCATACTAATTTAGATGTAGCTAAAGGCGGTGTTAATGATTTGTTGAGCGATGCATTAGGCTTAACAGATTGTGAAGTACTAGTTCCTACATATGAGGATAAGCTTAAAAAACTGGCTGTTTATGTTCCAGCTGACTACGCTGAGCAAGTAAAGGCAGCATTAGGAAATGCAGGTGCAGGTGCTATCGGCAATTACAGTCATTGCAGCTTTACTGCACAAGGAAAAGGTGAATTTAAACCAGGTCTGGATACAAATCCATTTAAGGGAGAGCCTGGCAAACTGGAGACCGTGGACGAGATGAAAATAGAAACTATCTATCCTCATTCCATTGAAAAAACAGTCATCAAGGCGCTCCAAAAAGCACATCCATACGAAGAACCGGCATTTGATATCTTTGATGTCCAGCAGCAAGGTGAGCAGCTTGGTCTTGGAAGAGTCGGTAAAATAGAAGAAATGACACTTGCAGAATTTGCTGAACACGTTAAAAAGCGCCTCGACGTACAAGGGGTAAGAGTGGTCGGTGATATGAAAGCAAAAGTAAAAAAAGTGGCTGTATTGGGCGGAGACGGCAATAAATATTATTCCCATGCCATCAGAAAAGGCGCGGATGTCTATGTAACTGGCGATATGTATTATCATGTTGCGATTGACGCCAGTGAGCTTGGCTTGAATATAATCGACCCAGGCCATAATGTCGAAAAGGTGATGAAAAAAGGAGTTGCTTATAAGCTCGTTTCTCTTTGTGAGGAAGCAGGCTATAAGGTAAATATTTTCCCATCCAGTCTTCATACAGACCCATTTCAGTTTGTATAAGGAAAAAGCGGTAAAGAACCTAAGTTCTTTACCGCTTTTGTTTATTGTTTTGTCTTCACCTTCGGAAGAATCTTGTTTAATGGGACTTTCTTTTCTCTTTCCCATGTTTCTTCCTTTTCTGAATCATATTGCTCAAGGAAGTTAATCACTTCTTTAGTTATCGGTGTCGGGGTTGAAGCGCCAGCTGTCACTGCAACAGATTTAGCATTTTTAATCCATTCTAGTTTCAGTTCAGACACGTCAGCAATACGGTAAGCAGGTGTACCGGCAATTTCCTCAGAAACCTGTGCAAGACGATTTGAGTTATTGCTCATTGGGTCTCCTACCACAATCAAGACATCTGCTTCGCCAGCCTGCTGGGCTACAGCTTCTTGTCTAACTTGTGTGGCTAAGCAAATTTCCTTATGGAATTCAGCATGAGGAAATTTCGAATTGATGCTCTCCATCAAATCTGCAACATCCCATTGGCTCATCGTTGTCTGGTTTGTGACAAGAATCTTTTCTTGCTTAATATCGAGGTTCTCGATATCCTGAACTGTTTCAACTAATGATACGGCATGCGGAGCAACGCCAACAGCACCCTCTGGCTCTGGATGCCCTTTTTTACCAATGTAGATAATATAATAACCTTCTTTTTCTTTCTCACGAATTAAGTCATGTGTTTTTGTAACATCAGGACATGTTGCATCAAGAGTCACAAGGCCTTTTCTTTTCGCTATTTCCCTAATTTCAGGAGAAACGCCATGGGCGGTGAAAATAACAGTACCTGTATCAACTTGTTCAATAATATCCTTGCGATTTTTACCATCTAATGTAATAATGCCATCCTCTTCAAAAGCGTCCGTCACATGTTTATTGTGCACAATCATACCAAGGATGTAAATCGGGCGTGGCAATGTTTTATCTAAAGCCGCATTACGGGCGATTACCATAGCATCAACTACGCCATAGCAATAACCTCTAGGGGCAATTTTTATCACTTTCATTTGTAATCCTCCCACTAGGAACCTCTTTATCCGTCCAAAATACATCAACGTACGGATAAGTATTAGGACTCAGAGTATATCTTAACATATATTATTATATAAAACTTCTTAAAAGAAGACAAAAATATTGAGATAGTGATGGAGGATGGCAAAAATAAAAGACCCATTTTCTACTTGTTTGGGCTGTAAATTTAGATCAGCTGAAAAATAGAAATTTGGGTCTAACTTATTTATATATACATTCTAGGAACAGAAACTCCACTGTCCTGCGGCCCTCTAGCCGGTGTTTCTTCTACTCCCGGAACAGCAGTTGGCTCCGCTGTTTCATTGGAAGTTCCAGTAGCTTCTTGTGTCGTCTTTGTATTCTTCACCTTATTCGTATCAGCAGACTTGTCTGTGCTGGAATCGCTGCTGCTTGTTAAGCCCCTGTAAAGCTTCCACATTGCCGGGATATTTCGCACCATTGGTCCATACTGGCTGATCATCGGACCAACCTGGCTTGCTGTTTGCAGGAATTTTTGCGAATTGGCAAGTAATCCGTTGATGGATGCAGGATTCGTTAATGTCTTCAATATCCCTCCGCCAGTCGCGGCATTTCTTGAACTTGAGCTGCCTAGCATTGCAGCACCTCTTTGCACATTTGTATCTCCGCCTTTTCCCCCTCCAAGCAATTTAGAAAGAATGCCTCCACCATTACTGGTTTGAGCGCCGCCTCTGCCCATCATCTGTCTTTGATATGGAGCAGGGCCTTGCATCATTCTTCCCCCCATGCCTCTTGGCTGCGGCATACGCGGTCTTGGTGGCATGCTGCTGCCTCCTTTCTATAATAACCTGTATTCCTTATTAGCGTATGCTGTATAGTTGTCACTTGTTTAGGGTTTAAGCGGATAGTGCATAAAATCTGAGTGAATTGTCTTAATTAAAAAATAGAAAATATGGGAAAAATAAAAGGTGAAGCAAGTATATTTAGGAAAAAGGAATCAAAGTTTCGGGAGTAATCAACAGGTTTCGCGTTAATTACCTGAGAATTAGTGGTCTTTTCAGCAGATTTTGATTATAATAATATGATGGACTAGTGAAGCCGCGGCAAGTTTTTTATTGTCTGAATATAAAGGAGTTTTAAAAATGAGTCAAAATACATTCAACCGTTATAATTTAAAGCCGTTCATTTTGAAAGCAGTCGATGAACTGGGCTTTTATGAACCAACAGAAATACAGCAAAAAGTTATCCCATTGATGTTAAAAGGGGAAAGTGCTATTGGACAGTCACAAACGGGAACAGGGAAAACCCATTCTTATGTACTGCCAATTATGGAAAGAATTAATCCTGAGAGTAACACGGTACAAGCTGTAATAACTGCACCGACAAGAGAGCTTGCAACGCAGATTCATAATGAAATTGTTAAAGTGGCAAAGCATTCACCAGAAGCGATCTCAAGCCGCCTGTTCATTGGCGGGACGGATAAACAGCGTGCAATTGAAAAGCTTAAAAGCCAGCCGCATATTGTTGTCGGCACACCAGGAAGAATTAATGACCTTGTAAAGGAGCAGGCTCTGCATGTCCATACAGCTAATATGCTGATTGTCGATGAAGCAGATCTTATGCTAGATATGGGCTTCATTGAAGATGTGGACCAAATTGCTGCAAGAATGCCAAAAGATTTAAGTATCTTTGTATTCTCCGCAACAATACCGGAAAAACTGAAGCCGTTTTTAAAGAAATATTTAGAAAATCCTAAATATGTACATGTGGAGCCAAAGCAGCTGACTGCTGCTAAGATTGAACATGTGCTTCTACCTTCCAGACACAGAGATAAAATTACGACAGTATATGAAGCATTGACAGCTTTCAACCCATTTTTGGCAATCGTGTTCACAAACACAAAGCAAATGTGTGATGAAGTAGCTGCAGGGCTTTCGGAAAAAGGGCTGAAGGTTGCTAGAATTCATGGCGGGCTTACACCTCGTGAAAGAAAGAAAGTGATGAAGCAAGTCCTTGATTTGGAGTTTCAATATATTATTGCAACAGACTTAGCTGCACGAGGAATTGATATTAAAGGGATCAGTCATGTCATCAATTTTGAATTGCCAGCAGATCTTGATTTCTATGTTCACCGTGTCGGCAGAACAGCAAGAGCCGGTTCATCAGGAATTGCATTGACTATTTACGAGCAATCGGATGAGGATAAGCTAAACCAGCTTGAAAAGCTTGGCATCGAGTTTAAAAATATGGACTTGAAAAACGGTGAGTGGGTCGAAATTGAAGACAGAAACCGCCGAAAAAAACGTCAACGTACTGCAGATGAAATTGATGTGAAAGCAAAATCTCTTGTGAAAAAGCCGAAGAAAGTGAAACCAGGCTACAAAAAGAAGATGCAGCGAGAAGTAGAAGGCATTAAAAAACGGGAAAGACGTTTGAAAAGCAGAAATAAATAAGTAAAAGCTGAGAGGAGAGAGGATGAATGGTGAAACTAGGTTCCCATGTATCCATGAGCGGAAAAAAAATGCTTCTAGCAGCAAGTGAAGAAGCAGTATCTTATGGAGCAAATACCTTCATGATATATACAGGTGCTCCTCAAAATACAAGACGCAAAAAAATTGAAGATTTAAATATAGAAGCAGGAATGAGACATATGCAGGAAAACGGGATAGCAGATATCGTTGTCCACGCTCCTTACATCATTAATATTGCCAACACTACAAATCCGGCAACATTTGAACTAGGTGTTAATTTCCTACGAACAGAAATTGAACGGACAGAAGCGCTTGGTGCTAAACAAATTGTTTTGCATCCAGGCGCACATGTTGGTGCTGGTACAGATATAGGCATAAAAAAAATTATCGAAGGCTTAAACGAAGTGCTGACAGGCAAAGAAAATCTGCAAATTGCACTGGAAACAATGGCTGGTAAAGGTTCCGAATGCGGTAAAACCTTCGAGGAGCTAGCAATGATTATGGATGGTGTCACCTATAATGACAAGCTGTCTGTATGCTTCGATACATGTCATACTCATGATGCCGGCTATAATATTGTCGAGGACTTTGACGGAGTGCTTGATGAGTTTGACCGTATTGTCGGGATAGACAAGCTGAAAGTACTTCATATCAATGACAGTAAAAATGCAGTAGGGATGAGAAAAGACCGTCATGAGAATATTGGCTATGGTCATATCGGCTTTGACGCATTAAGCAAAATTGTTCATCATCCTCAGCTTATTGATATTCCGAAAATCTTGGAAACACCTTATGTCGGGGAAGATAAGACTAACAAAAAAGCTCCATATAAACATGAAATTGATATGCTGAAAACTCAGCAATTTAATGAAAGCTTACTTGACGATATTTTAAAAGGTTAAAGTAAATTAGGCCATTTCACATCATGTGAAGTGGTCTTTTATTTGCTTAAAATAGATTAGTTACTTGTGATGAAGGCTGTAGCAAGGCCGATAAGAAAAAATAATAGGGAGCCAACATTTAAACAATTTATGCTTAAGCTGCCAAGTTTTCTTGTTAATTTATAATTGTTTTTAAAACCAAGATAACTTTTTGCAGTAGTCATCTCACTGTAATTAGTAAATAAGCCTCCTGTGCTGGAGAAAAAGACAAAAATTAAGGTAAGACTCAAACCTACATAAAACATGGCATCTAAATAAAAAATATTCAATTTTTGTGCAACTAAATAAGAAATGCCAAATTCCAATAATATAACAACCATTGTAGCAATCACAAATTTCCCATATTTCATTGAATGCCCTCCTTTGGTAAATTCTTATAAATTTATTATAATACAAAATTTATTGATTTTTCAAAAAAATAGAAGCGAAGACTGCAGTCGAACGGCAGTTTTTGCTTCTATGTTAATTTTGACGATAAACATACGGATCATTAGGCTCGGTAACCTTTGTCCATTTTGTTACTTTGAGAACTGGAATGGTTTTTTTGAAAGGCTGGTAATAAATATTATCAAGAGTTCCTGTTATTTGCAGCCAATCATCATTGCTTGCCTTCAAATCATCAGGCAGGTCCAGAAGAATTCCGTAAACACCTGAATCAGCAATACAATGGATAATTCCGAATCTCAGCAGGAAGGCTTGGTTGGCTGCCAGCTCTTTATCTTTATAAGCAAAACCTGTCAGTGTTATTTCTTCCCCGATAAATTGACCTGGGTAATTGTAGATAGTTTCCAGATCGTTGAGGAAAGTATCTCCCTCCAGCTTAATGGAGTCTACTTTACTTAATTTCTTCAGACCCTTATCCATCATTTCAGAATAGCCTTCTTTTCCGTAATAGCTGCTTGTATCTGGTTGTAGAAACTGATGCTGGCTGTATTCATCTCCTTCCGCATAGACGGGAAAGGAGAGCCCTTTCTTTTCTACTATATTCGAATCAAGTGTGGCAACAGGCAGGAATAGTCCTGTCAATACTGGCGCAATCATAATGAGAAAAGCAATGGCTCTTTTCCACCAACGGTTTTCCTCTGCTGCATGATTATGTCCGCAATGATCACAATCATGCTCATGTTCATGATCGTGTTTATCTCCTTTTATATAAAAATAGATGGAGATAAGCGTAAACAAAATAAAGATATATATGGCAGACTCAGATATATAGGAATACTTCATGTTAATATATTTAGAAATATCGCCAGATGCATGCAGATGGAAAAAAAGGTATGTGAACCCGATTAGAACAAATATCCGAAACATATACATGCCTCCTTAAAAAACTAATGTCACAAGTAAAACAGTGATGGTAATAACGGTGCATAAGAGAGCGACAAATTTCGCTTTAAATGTACTGAGCAGCATCATTGTATTTTTGATGTCGAGCATAGGGCCAAACAGCAAAAAAGCGAGAATCGAGCTTGTGGAAAAGCTGCCGCGAAAGCTTGCAGCAATAAAGGCATCAGCTTGTGAGCATAGGCTTAATACATAAGCTAGCCCCATCATCACAACATGGGAGGAAATGGTTCCGTTCCCAATGGAAACAAGTGTTGATGTTTTAATAGTCGTCTGCACAAGTGCCGCAATAAATGAACCTGCCACTAAATATTTCCCGACTGAAAAGAATTCGTCGATAGAGTGTTTCAGCATAGCAGAAATTTTTTCTGTAAAGGAATGATAATGAGCCGAATGGTTTTCTGTTGATTTTAACGGTGCCTCTTTAACGGTGAATTTAAGAACAATACCAATGATAATTGCCGCAAGTATTGCCAATAATCCACGATGTAACACCATGCTCCAGCTGTTGCCAAAAGCAATATAGGTGGAGAAAAGAACAATCGGATTAATAATTGGCCCTGTGATCATAAACGCTACAGCTGCAGGGATTGATACTCCTTTTAAAATAAGCCTTCTTGTTATCGGAATAATACCGCATTCACAGGCAGGGATAATAGCACCCATTACGGAACCAACCAAAATAGCGAGAATATTATTTTTCGGCATAATTCTTGCAATCATTTCTTCTGAAATAAAGACTTGGATGATTCCGGAGACGATAACACCAATCAAAATAAATGGCAGTGCCTCAATAATGATACTTATAAAAATGGTGTTTAATTGCAGTAATGTATCCATACTCATTATTTTTATTGCTCCTTTTAGCTTCCAAAAAATAAGATAATCTTGTCCAAGCAAACACTTTAGCATAGGCACATGAAAAAAAGATGAGAATAATAAATGTTTTTATTAAATAAAAAAAGCCTCTTCTTCCCATAGAAGGAAAAAGAGGCAGTCATAAAGCTTATTGGTTTGCAAATAGATTAAACAAGTTATTGACTTCCTTTGCTGTGGCTGGGCTGGTAATTGTCGCAAGCTCTCTGATTAACTGAGCTCTTTCATTTGGATTGAAAATGTTGATTTTTTTGCTGTTTAAATGCTTTGCCAGTGTCTCAGCTTCTCCATCATTAATAGGAATTTTGAATTGTTTGCTGTATTTCAGCAGCTCTGTTGCAGTAATCGTATGGATTTTATGGTTGATTATATTCTCAAAAATTTTCATGTCATCACTCCCCATTCTAACATATGAGGGTTAGGCGAAAATGTGTCATGAAAAATGCAAAAAATCTGAATGATTTATTCGAAAGTCGCCGTATCTTTACATTATCAGGGCATTCTTGTATACTAATTTAGATAAAGGATGACTTCCATTAGTTGAATAAATCGTAACGGTTACTATATATATTCCAGAAAATTGGGAGGTGTCACCATTGAATGTAGAACAAGCATTAGACATACTAAAAGAAGAGGGCTATAAGCATACCGGAAAACGAGAAGATATTCTAGAGCTGTTTGCAGCTAAAAATAAGTATATCACGGCTAAAGATGTACTGGATGCATTGAAAAATGATTATCCTGGTTTAAGCTTTGATACTATATACCGTAATCTTTCTCTTTTTGTGGAGCTCAATATATTTGAGATGACAGAGCTGAACGGAGAGAAGCATTTCCGGTTTACATGCTCACATCACCACCATCATCATCATTTTATCTGTCTGGAATGCGGAAAAACGAAAGAAATTATTACATGTCCGATGGCAGAACTGACAGACAACTTAAAAGGATATGATGTTTCAGGCCATAAATTTGAGATTTATGGAAAATGTCCTGAATGTATTCAATAAAAAATCTACTGTTAGCAAACAGTAGATTTTTTTTATTATTGCTTCGTTTTAATCCAGTTGTCCACCCATTTGGAAGCTTCCTGCCAGCTTGTCACCCGGATTACTCCATCAGGAATTGGCTCTCTATTGTACGGAGTATCAAATAAAATAACAGGAATTCCACATTCATGATGGATCATTACTGCATTATCATGCTTATCCTCAAAAAAGATGTCCACTTCATACTTTTTAACTGCTGCAATTTTATGATGTGTGCCAATTAAGTCAATATGATTATAAGCAATGCCGTTATTTACAAACCATTCTTTCGTAATTTCAAGGAGATGCTGTCCTCTTGCACTGATGAAGTATAGCTCGTGTTTGTCCGCCCAGCTGCTCAAAGCAACGCTTGCTCCCTCTGCAAGAGGAGAAGCAGTATAAATGCGTGGTTCATTATCTATAAACCATTTATCGAATTCCTCGTGTGAAACAGAAACAAGGGGATATAGATCATATTCTTTAATATCTTCTAACGTTATATTTAGTTGGAAGCTCTCATTTAAATAAGGAACGAAGGTATCCGGTCTTGTGACTGTCCCGTCAATATCTATTCCAAAACGCAATTTTTTCATTATGTACTCCTTTTACTGTTGTTTCTTCTAAATTTTTTACTAAAACTTATCCTTCTTTAGCTTATCAAAAGACATGGGAGAGAGAAAGGATTTACGTAAAAAAGTATGTTTCCAAGCTTTTACACTAATAAGGAGTGCTTAATTGGCCATGATAATAAATGCTCCTATTATAGAAAGCGAGGGAATGATCATGGCAGACTACAATAGCAATGAAGAAAAGAATCGCACCGATAGAGAGCAAGACGATTCACGCACAACAGATTATATGGAGGAGACATCTGCAGAGATTGTCAATCCAATGCCTTTTAACACAAGTGTCCCAGTTCGTCAGAGAGTGGAGACGACGAACGAAGAAGCAAAAATGGACACACAGCGCAAGGAACGTACAGAGAGCAATGGCAGAGGAATTGGGATAACAGCGCTGATTATTTCTATTATTTCTCTGTTTGTGATGCCGATTGTATTAGGCATCGTTGGGATTATTGTAGGGTTTGTAGCCCGCAGACGCGGAGCAGTAACGCTTGGATCATGGGCGATCGCTCTTGGAGCATTGTCTATTATCATCGGCATTTTTATTGCCCCGTTCTTTTAGCACAAACCTTTGACTTGTTTGGTCGGCAGCTTCTGTTAGAAGCTGCCGTTTTTTTATTGAAAAAATATTTTTTATAAAATAATATCGAAAGCGTTGACAAATATTTTAGGGCATGATAAATTTAGGTTGTAAAATTTAATGAAACCGCTTTAGGATTGTTACTGATTATGCAGGCAAAACCTAAACTTCGTTCGATAGGAGGATTTTTATATCCTTTATTATGGGCGTAGTTTAGGTTTTTTTTATGGAGTAAAAACGGAGGGATGTAAAAACATAAATAAGCAAGAAAAAAAAGCTGTATATGGGCTGCCACCCTCATACAGCTAAATCAAAGTATAACAATATTATTCCCCTACAAATAGGAGGTACTGTCATGGATTATAATAAATTATCAAAAGAAATATTGCAACAAGTTGGCGGTGAAGAGAACGTAGATAATGTCATTCACTGTATGACAAGATTGCGCTTTAACTTAAAAGACAACAGTAAAGCAAATCGCCCACAAATAGAGGCGCTTGAAGGTGTCATGGGAACAAACATCAGCGGAGGTCAATTCCAAATTATTATTGGGAATGATGTTCCGAAGGTTTATAAAGGAATTATAGATAACAGTAAATTAAGCGGAGAAAAGACAAGCGGCGGATCTTCGGGAGAAAAGAAAAATCCGATAAGTGCTGTATTTGATGTCATTTCTGGTGTGTTCACTCCTATCCTGCCAGCAATTGCTGGAGCAGGTATGATCAAAGGTATTCTAGCGATTCTAGTTGCGTTAGGCTGGCTTTCTAATACGAGTCAAACATATATCATCTTAACAGCTGTTGGTGACGGTGCCTTTTACTTCTTGCCAATCATATTAGCTGTAAGTGCTGCAAGAAAATTTGGAAGCAACATGTTTGTTGCTGCAGCAATCGGTGCAGCCATCCTGCATCCTGACTTAACAGCATTATTTACGGCAGGTGAACCAATTTCCTTTATCGGGCTGCCTGTTACGATTGCTACTTATTCATCAACCGTTATACCGATTCTGTTAGCAATCTGGATTGCTTCTTATGTGGAAAGATGGATAGATAAAGTTACACATGCGTCCTTAAAACTTATTGTAGTACCAAGTGTTACGTTATTAGTAGTTGTTCCGGTTACATTGATCACAGTTGGTCCGCTTGGTGCTATTCTAGGTGAATATCTATCTGGAGGAATCAACTTCTTATTCGACAATGCAGGACTATTTGCGATGATCCTTCTTGCAGGTTCATTCTCGCTAATCATCATGACTGGAATGCATTACGCATTAGTGCCAATCATGATTAACAATGTTACAGTAAACGGCTTTGACTATTTAATGCCAGCAATGTTCTTGGCAAATATGGGGCAAGCTGGAGCAGCATTTGCAGTTGCAATGAAAACGAAAAACAAAAAATTCAAATCACTTTCTTATTCTGTCAGTGTTACAGGATTAATGGGTGTAACAGAACCAGCAATGTATGGTGTTAACGTTCGTCTTAAAAAGCCATTTATCGCGGCACTAATTGGTGGAGCAGTCGGTGGTGCTTATCTAGGAATCACGAAGGTTGCAGCATATATCATGGGTGGTAGTGCAGGTATTCCAGGTGTTACATCATTCATTGGACCAGGACTTAACTTTGTAAACGCTCTAATTGGTATGGCGATTGCGTTTGTTGCTGCAGCAGTTGCGGCATATCTAATCGGATTTGAAGATGTACCTGCTGAAAACGCAGAAGAACCAGCTAAAAACAAAGATGCAGAAGCAGAAGCTGCTGCGACGAAAGAAGCAGGGATTGTATCCGAACAAATTTTAAGCCCTATCGTAGGAAAAGCTGTTTCATTAAGCGAAGTGAATGATCCAACATTCTCCCAAGAAATTATGGGGAAAGGGATTGCTATCATCCCAGAAAAAGGGGAAGTGCTCTCTCCAGTAAATGGAGTTATTACAACACTTTTCAAAACAAAGCATGCTATCGGTATTACAAGTGATAAAGGAGCAGAAATCCTTATCCATGTCGGATTAGATACAGTTCAGCTTGACGGTGAGCATTTTACAGCACATATGAAAGAAGGAGACGTTGTAAAGGTTGGAGACAAAATCACTTCATTTGATATTGATGCATTAAAGAAAGCAGGATTTGACACAATTACTCCTGTTGTTATTACAAACACGATGGAATATAAAGATGTAACACCACTTAAAACTGGTCATACAAGCGCAAACGATGTAGTGCTTGACTTATCTGCAGTTTAAGAAATGTAGGGGGACTGGTTATTCAGTCCCTTTCTAATAACATGAAGAGGTGAATAGAATGGGGAAAAGATTTCCAGAAGGTTTTTTGTGGGGCGGCGCAGTAGCTGCTAACCAGCTTGAAGGTGCATATAAAGAAGATGGAAAAGGACTGTCCACAGCAGACGTATCTCCGCATGGAATTATGAGCCCGCCGGATGAGTCCATGACAGCTTATAATTTATATCATGATGGAATTGATTTTTACCATAAATATAAAGAAGATATCGCACTTTTTGCCGAAATGGGCTTTAAAGCCTTCCGTCTATCTATTGCTTGGACTAGAATATTCCCAAATGGTGATGAAACAGAGCCTAATGAAAAAGGTTTAGCGTTTTATGACAACGTATTTGATGAACTGAAGAAATATAATATCGAGCCTGTAGTAACAATTTCTCACTATGAAATGCCTCTGGCTTTAGTAAAAAACTATGGCGGCTGGAAAAACCGCAAAGTTGTCGAGTTCTATGAACACTTTGCAAGAACGGTTTTCACACGTTATAAAGATAAAGTGAAATACTGGATGACTTTTAACGAAATCAATGTTATTCTCCATGCACCATTTACAGGTGGCGGACTGCTGTTTGATGAAGGGGAAAACAAGAAGAATTCCCAGTATCAAGGCGCACATCACCAATTTATTGCAAGTGCACTTGCCGTAAAAGCCGGTCATGAAATTATCCCAGGATCACAAATTGGCTGTATGATCGCTTCTATGGTCACATATCCATATACATCCAAACCGGAGGATATGTTCGCAGCAATGCAGCAAGACCGTCAGACGCTATTCTTCTCTGATGTTCAAGCAAGAGGAAGCTATCCTGGATACATGAAGCGCTATTTCCGTGACAACAATATTGAAATTGTCATGGAAGAAGGCGATGAGCAGCTTCTAAAAGAAGGCACGGTAGATTATATTGGCTTCAGCTATTATATGTCGTTTGTTGCTAGCACAGACCCAGAGCATCAGAAAACGAGTGGAAACCTGCTAGAAGGTGTCAAAAACCCATATTTGGCTTCGTCTGAATGGGGCTGGCAAATTGACCCTAAAGGCTTGCGAATTGTCTTGAATCAGCTTCATGACAGATATCAAAAACCACTGTTTATCGTAGAGAATGGACTTGGTGCAGTTGATACACTTAATGAGGATGGAACTGTCCAAGATGATTATCGGATTGACTATCTGCAAAGCCATCTTGAAGAAGTGCGAGAAGCGATTGAAGATGGAGTCGAACTAATCGGTTATACTTCATGGGGACCAATCGACCTTGTGAGCGCATCTACAGCAGAGCTTAGAAAACGCTATGGCTATATTTATGTTGACAGAGACAGTGAAGGTAAAGGAACAAATGACCGTATTAAGAAGAAGAGCTTCCATTGGTATAAAGAAGTAATTGAAACAAACGGAGAATCACTGTAACAAAACAAAACCCTTAAGCATATTGCTTAAGGGTTTTATTTTGTCTATAAGCTTCTAAAAGTGGGTCACCCCCCATCAAATCAATGGGGGGTGACTCATTATAGCTTATTGTGTAAGCATATCCTGCTTCTTCTGTTTATCTTCAGCTTCTTCAGCCGCTTTTTTGGCAAAATATTCTTCAGCGATAGCATCTATTTCTTTTTTCAATTCGTCTACCATTGTTTCTTCTGGCACCTTACGGACTATTTTCCCTTTGCGGAACAATAGACCTTCGCCTCTAGCACCTGCGATCCCGATATCAGCCTCTCTCGCCTCTCCAGGACCGTTAACAGCACAGCCAAGCACGGCCACTTTAATCGGTGCTTTAATGGTGGATATATACTCTTCCACCTCATTAGCAATCGAAATAAGGTCAATTTCAATACGTCCGCATGTCGGACAAGAAATTAATGTAGCTGCATTTGCCGACAATCCGAAAGATTTCAATAGCTCACGTGCAACTTTTACTTCTTCAACAGGGTCTGCACTTAAAGAAATACGAACCGTGTTTCCGATTCCTTTGCTAAGAATCGCACCTAATCCAGCCGCACTTTTTACAGTTCCTGCAAACAATGTGCCTGATTCCGTAATCCCAAGATGAAGAGGATAATCAAAAGCTTTTGCCGCTTTTTCATACGCTTCAATCGCAAGATTTACATCAGATGCTTTCATGGATACGATAATATCATGAAAGTCAAGATCTTCGAGTATTTTGATATGGTGCAATGCGCTTTCAACCATGCCATCAGCTGTTGGATAGCCGTATTTTTCGAGGATTCTCTTTTCAAGTGAACCTGCGTTTACACCAATACGGATCGGAATTCCTTTAGCTTTAGCTGCTTTAACAACTGCTTCCACCTTTTCCCGTTTACCGATATTACCTGGGTTAATTCTGATTTTGTCTGCTCCGCCTTCAATAGCTTTCAATGCAAGACGATAATCAAAATGGATATCGACTACAAGCGGGATGTTGATTCTCTTCTTAATTTCTGCAATAGCATCGGCTGCACGTTCATCAGGACAAGCAACGCGGACAACTTGGCATCCAGCTTCTTCAAGTCGATTAATTTCTGCAACTGTAGCTTCGACATCATGTGTTTTTGTTGTTGTCATACTTTGGATAACAACCTCATTGTTTCCGCCAATGGTCAAATTGCCAACTTTTATTGGTCGGGTTTTAGTACGATGTATAATTTCACTCAATGGTGATTCGCTCCTTTAATAATTGGAGAACCCTTAAAAACTTAAGAAGGGTCTCAAATAAATTCAAAAGTACATTCCTATTGTAACAATGAAATACTTATATTGACAAGAAACTTGCTGACATTAACAAATGGAAAATTTGCTGGGAATCGTTTATTGCCCATTGATGTAATGAGGAAAGGTATAAACTTTTCCGACTTGGATATCCTCAGGAGAAACGCCGTCATTCCATTTTTTGAAGTCTGCTATTAAAGTATCAATGCTGACAGGAAGGGCTACAGACGTTTCATTCTCGATGATTGACAGGACCGTTTCGCCTGCTTTTACCTCATGCTCAAAATAGCCGGGGCTGTCAGATCCAGATGATGCCTGTACCTCAATCGCTGGCTCTTTATCTACATTCAATGTGCCGTGATTCAAATCAAAATAGATAACATAGATGGTCAACAGACAGATAAAAGTAATGAAGAGCTTTTTCATACATGATTCCTCCTGCTTTTTATGGATAGTTAAATGTATGTACAAGGAATTTTTAATAGAACCTTTTTCTAGTATTTTATCTATCATTATTTCTAAAAATAATAGATTATAATCCATAAAAAAACCTGCTCTACTAATTTAGAGCAGGTCAGGACGCAAAATAGAAGGTGCTGGAGGGCGAGAAAGATTAAATAAAAAGACTGTCAACAGCTGTTTAGAAAGCTTGTCTACAGTCTTAGTGGCCAATATAGATTTAGAGCAAACAAAAACGGGTATAATTCTAATGCTTATTCTTTTATCGGTTTTTTCGTTTCTATTTCTTTAATAGAAAGGAATACGATGAACAGGGAGATGAACCAATTAAGCATACTGCCGTTAGGTACATTTGTTTCCAAGCTATCCATGATGAAAAAGAAGATAGTCGGAATGGTCATACTGTAGACAGTAATCCTCCATGTTTGGCCATATGTTAATTCTCTTCCTAAAATTCTTGCAAAGACAGTTCCGAAAATCGCAAGAATGAATGCTTCAATTGCTTTAGAAGCTGCAAGGAAGATAAAGAAGATCACGGCCATTATACTCGTAAACAGTGGCACCATTGAATCAAAGGATTTCGCTAATGCTGCTAAATCGCTTTTAGATGCTTGAATATTTCCGAAATAGGAGTACTCAAACGACTGAGATTGTCCTGCTGTGACAATAACGAACTCTTTTGGAAGGAGAGCAACAGTATTGCCTGAAGAGCTGATGTTCTTTTCGTTATAGGTGCCTGTAGAATCAACGATAATTGTTAAGTCTTCTGTATTGGTTACGCTCGGCTCCTTCATATCAGAATGAAGCGTGTTGTCTTCAATTCGGAAGTCGGGAATATCTTCTTCCAATGTGGAAGCTAGTGTATGTATTCCTTCATTCATGCTTTTACTTAAATAATAGATGGTAGGGATAGAGGCGACAATCGAGAGGATCAGAAGAAAAGCGATTGTTTTCCAAATACCCTGTGAACGGAAGCTAGCTATATCTTTTGGTGAATAGATGCTCCGGTAAAACTGCTTAAAAATATTCATTCATTTGACACACCCTTATAAAGATTCATTACTATTTTATCTTTGCACAAATACATATACAAGCGTAAGCCGTTGATTGGCGAAAAAAACTATGTTAAACATAGGAAACTAAAAGATAATGGAGGCTATTAACGTGAATGTCATATATTGGGTTATTATAGGAGCTTTATTTGTAGTTGCGTATATAGGTCTGATTTATCCAATTATTCCAAGTGTTGTATTTATAATTGGAGGTTTTTTGTTGTATGGTCTTTTCTTTACCTTCCAAGAATTCTCTGTCTTGTTCTGGATTATTCAAGGGATGTTCGTTATTTTATTATTTATTGCTGATTATTTAACGAACCTTTTCAGTGTAAAGAAATATGGTGGTTCAAAGGCTGGTATTTGGGGTAGTACGATTGGTCTGATAGCAGGTCCATTTGTTATTCCTGTTGCCGGAATATTAATTGGTCCGTTCTTAGGAGCGGTTATCGCCGAATTGCTTGTAAATAAATCAAATTGGCAAGCAGCCCTTAGAGCAGGCGTCGGCTCTCTTGTCGGTTTTTTAGGAAGCGTCGCAGCAAAAGGGCTGATTCAGACCGTTATGATTGTCTATTTCCTTATCGCAGTTAATTAAAGAAACAGGACTAGTTTAGACCGCAAATCTCAATAGGGCAGTTTTGACAGTCTACCGCTTTTTTTAGGAACGCAAGGTCCTTAACAGTAATTTTTTGAGAGGAGATAGAGATGATGCCGCCATCTCTAAGTTCCTTCATGGCTCTTTGAATAACTTCCCTTGTCCCAAATGTTAAATTTGCCAATTCCTGATGGGTAAGGGGGAAATCAATTAGTATACCATTTGCAGTTCTTTTTCCAAAAGAGTGACATAGCCGGATAAGAATGCTGTACAAGCTTCCTTTTTTACCATGCATGATTAAATCTTGGCATTTAATATTTGCTTTTAAGTAGCCTGTACTCAGCCATGCGGTAAGAGAGGCAAGCATTTTATGGTCATGCAGAGCAAAGTCTTCAAAGTCTGCTCTATCAATGATAAGAAGCTCACAGTCTGTTATAGTTCTCGCAAAATGATAGTATTTCGGTGACTGCTTAAATAATAAGTATTCTAGCAGCAAATCCTCCTCATGGAGAATCTTCATGATAAATTCTTTGCCGTTTTCATGAATTCTGCCTACTGATAGTGTCCCCTCTAACAGGAGATAAATATTGGAAACAGGGTCACCCTCTTGAAACAGCAAGCTTCCCTTTTTAATGAATTGGACATTATTAATCGAAAAATAATGCTGCAATAGCAGACTGTAAAGCGATAGAGTTCCTTCCTTCATCTGTCGCACTCCCTTTGTTGTTTCTCTTTATGCTTCGATTAAAAAATATCGAGTATTTATTGTCAAATGGATTTTGTAATATATTGGAAGGTGAACCTGTCGTTTTTAAGTTAAAACCTATATATACCAACGAAAAGGAATAATGTGTCTATTTAGCGAATCTTTTGAAAGAAGGGATGTTTGTTTTTGCAACAATGTTGGTATAAAAGAAGAGTTCCTTTATATACTAAATTGGGGAATGACTGCAAAAACACAAAAGTCAGTTTTTCTTTTAAAAAATTCCTTGTAAATAAAGCAAAATAATTGAAAGGAATGGCTTAATTTGGTACTGTTTTATTAGAAGAACCTTCTCATGTAAATATTGTCAAAATAGTGATAAATTATATGGGAAGAAAAAAATTTACCTATACATAGGAGGAAAAAACAAATGGCTTTTTCATTACCGCAATTACCATACGCTTACGATGCATTAGAACCGCATATTGACAAAGAAACAATGAATATTCACCACACAAAACACCATAACACATATGTAACAAACTTAAACAACGCTCTAGAAGGAAATGCAGAACTTCTTTCTAAAACGGTTGAAGAGATTGTGTCAAACCTTGATGCAGTTCCAGAAGCAGCACGTACAGCTGTTCGTAACAACGGCGGCGGACATGCTAACCACTCTCTATTTTGGGAAGTTATTTCTCCAAATGGCGGCGGACAGCCTTCAGGTGATTTAGCATCTGCTATCGACAGCAAATTCGGAAGCTATGAAAACTTCAAAGAAGAGTTTGCTAAAGCTGCTACAACTCGTTTCGGTTCAGGCTGGGCATGGCTTGTAGTAAACAACGGTGAGTTGGAAGTAACAAGCACACCAAACCAAGACAGCCCGCTTATGGAAGGAAAAACTCCAATCCTAGGCTTGGATGTTTGGGAGCATGCTTACTACCTTAACTACCAAAACCGCCGTCCAGAGTATATTAATGCATTCTTCAATGTAATTAACTGGGAAGAAGTTACTAAGCGCTACACTGCAGCAAAATAAAACAAAAAACCTTGCTGGCCAATTTGGTCAGCAAGGTTTTTTGTTTTTCGCGAAAATCCTCCTATATCTGCACCATCCTTAATAAATGTTGTATAAGGAACACCCTTTTGTTAAAAACTAGCGAGACAAAGGGGAGTTTTTATCATGAAATTAGGGAATTTGATTGGCAATATCAAACTGACAAAGGAACTGGGACTGCTGCTGACAATCGGTGGACTTTATGCATTAAGCATAGCTCTTTCTAATACCTTTGTTAATATTTTCTTGTGGAAACAATCTGGAGAATTTAAAGATTTAGGGCTGTATAATATGGCTACAATTATTCTGCAGCTGATTACCTTCACCATTGCAGGCAGATGGGCAAAAAAAATTGACAGGGTCATCGTATTTAGAATTGGTGTCATTTTCCTGGCGTTGTTTTATTTGTCTGTACTGCTTATCGGTGATAAGGCATCTACTTATTTGCTGCTGTTAGGCTGTCTGCTTGGCATTGGCTATGGGTTTTATTGGCTTGCCTTTAATGTTCTGACATTTGAAGTTACAGAACCAGATACGAGAGATTTTTTTAACGGCTTTCTTGGCATTCTCGGCTCTGTTGGAGGGATGGTAGGTCCTATGCTGGCAGGGTTTATTATTTCAACCTTGAATAAAACAACTGGCTATATGATTGTGTTCGGAATTTCGCTCGGATTATTTTCATTAGCGGTGGTATTGAGCTTCTTTCTAAAACGAAGACCGGCAAGCGGCCAATATTTATTAAAACGAATTATCGAAGAACGAAAGAATGATGATAATTGGAAAAGTATTACCTATGCTCATTTTTTCCAAGGAATCAGAGAAGGAACGTATGCTTTTGTTATTACTGTGTTTGTGTTTATCGCAACAGGAAGTGAAATGGCGCTAGGCACATTTGGGCTCATTAATTCAGGCATTTCGTTCATCGCCTATTATATCGTGTCACGAAGCATCAAAAGTGAAAAGCGAAATAAGTCCATCCTGGTAGGCGGAATTCTGTTATTCTTGTCAATATTTATCATAGTATTTGACTTTTCATTCATTCGTCTTCTTATTTATTCAGGTATTATTGCCATTGCTTATCCATTAATCCTAGTCCCATATACAAGTCTGACATACGATGTAATCGGCCGCGGCTGGAATGCAGGGGAAATGCGGATAGAATATATTGTCGTCCGTGAAATGTTCTTGAATTTTGGACGGCTATTGTCTGTTCTAATCTTCATTGCAGGCGTAACTATGTTTAATCCGGAAAAATCCATCCCAGTGATGCTGTTTATTCTTGGAAGCGGACATTCAATCATTTATTTCTTTACGCGAAAAATTAAGCTTTCGCCTGCGCCTAGATTAAATGGGCAAGAATAGCAGGACACTATTTAACAAAGGTTCCTTATTTATAAGGAACCTTTGTTATTTTTGTGAATTTTGTTAAATTCTGATAGATAGAACCAGATTTTTACTTTAAAATAAAAGGAGTGAGAATGTCTAAAAAGAAAGGGTTAATTTTATGGGGGAAAAAAAGAGAAAAAGGAGATTTCAGCTGTCTTTACGGTTGAATCTATTATTTTTGCTGATATTTCTACTGTTTTCAACACTGATCCTTCGCTTAGGATTTGTCCAGATTGTTTACGGTGACGAATACAAGCGGAAAGTAGATAAAACAGAGGACATTGTTATCAGTACAACTGTTCCAAGAGGAGAAATATATGACAGGAACGGGAACAGCATTGTAAGCAATAAAGGGAAAAATGCCATTCTTTTTACAAACTGGAAGTATAAGCCGGATGAGTTGAATAAAACGGCAGAAAAGCTTGCAGACTTAATTGCTATGGATTCAAAGAAGGAGATTGACAAGATCACTGATATAGATAAAAAAGATTATTGGCTCTTATTGCATCCAAAAGAAGCAAAAGAAAAAGTAACTATTGAAGAAGATAATAAGCTAAAGGAAAAATTCAGCGAAAAGGACTATCAAAAGCAATTTAATGAGCTGCTTCGAAGCAAGGTAACGGCATCAGAAGTAGCAAGCTTATCTGCACATGACTTAGAATCCTTAGCCATTTACAGGCTGATGACGAGCGGCTATTATTATACGCCGATTGTCATCAAAAATGATGGTGTAACAGAAGAGGAGCTAGCTAAGGTCAGTGAGAATCTGTCCTCGATGCCTGGTGTCGATACAGCAAAAGACTGGGACCGAACATATGGGTATGGAGATACGCTGAAAACAGTTCTTGGGAAAGTCAGCTCCACGCAAAAAGGGATACCAGCAGAGCAAAAGGATGAATATCTCGCAAAAGGCTATAACATGAACGACCGTGTTGGTTTAAGCTATATTGAAAAACAATACGAAGATGTTTTAAGAGGGAAAAAGCAAGCAGTTGAATATGTGAAAGATAAAAAAGATCAAATTGTCTCATCTAATGTTATTTCAGAAGGTAAAGCGGGCAGTGATTTATTCCTGTCAATTGATATGAACCTCCAGCTTGAGGTTGAAAAAATTATTGAAGAAGAATTACGGAAGACAAAGGCAGGCTATGCAGGCACACAGTTTTTAGACAGAGCATTTGTCGTGCTGATGGACCCGCATACAGGTGAAGTATTAACAATGGCGGGCAAGCAGCTTGTTAAAAACGACAAGACAGGTTTGCAGGAAGTACAGGATTTTGCATTAGGCAATATTACCACTTCCTATAATGTTGGTTCAGCAGTAAAGGGAGCAATGGTGCTTACTGGATATAAAGAAGGAGTTATTCGTCCTTACTCTATGATGCTTGATGAAGTGATGAGCATTAAGGACTCCCCTGATTTTAAATCTTGGAAGGTGATGAATACTATCAATGACCTTCAAGCATTGCAGCAATCCTCCAATGTATACATGGCCAAAACCGCCATTGCAATCGGAAAAGGCCATTATGCTAAAGGGCAGCCTCTTAGTGTGGAAACACAAGCATATACGACTATTCGTAATTCTTTTGGAGAAATGGGCTTAGGAGTTAGGACAGGAATTGATCTGCCTAATGAGATGGCTGGATTTAAAGGACCAGTAAAACCAAATCAGCCTGGGGATTTAATGTTCTTATCAATCGGTCAATATGACACGTACACAAATATGCAGCTTGCCCAATATATCTCGACAATTGCCAATGGTGGTTACCGAATTGAACCACATATCGTGAAGGAAATCAGAAGTTCTGGAAAAGGCAAAGAGAAATATGGTGTGATGGAGCATGAAATCAAGCCGAAGGTGTTAAATAAGCTAAATATGAAAGAAGAGTGGATGAATCAAGTGCAGAAGGGCTTCCGCATGGTGATGCAGCCTGGCGGAACTGGCAGTGTTTTTGCGGGAAGTTCTTATACTCCTGCAGGCAAAACAGGAACTGCACAAGCCTTTTATGACGGACCATTGCGAGAAAATTATGAAGAACCGCCCCAAGTAATGAATGTCAGCCTTGTTGCCTATGCTCCCTATGAAAACCCAGAGGTGGCAATGGCGGTAATGGTGCCTTGGGTCTATACAACAGACAACGGACCATCACCTAACTTAACTATCGGCAAGAAGGTAATGGATAAATATTTTGATATGAAAAAATAACAGGAATTTGCCTCGCAAATTCCTTGTTTTTTGTGTAATAATCGCTGTTTTTTCACAATATAGAAAGGTATTTAGAAGACAAATATCGACTTTGCAGGATATCCCAGCAGGTTATTAATAGAAATATTGAAGAGTTTCTATTACAATAGAGTGAGAAATGATTGTAGAAAGTGTGGTATTACATTGGGAAACAAGAAGAAAAAAAAGACGATTCCGATTCGCCTTAACATTATCTTTTTTGCTGTCTTTTTGCTCTTTTCTGCATTGATCCTGAGACTAGGTTTCGTGCAGATTGTTTATGGAGATGAGTATAAGCGGGAACTGGAAAAAACAGAGGATGTAACAGTAGATACATCTGTGCCCCGCGGGAAAATCTATGATTCGACAGGAAAGGTTATTGTTGATAATCTCGCGAAAAATGCGATAACGTACACAAATACCGGTGTCTCTACCGAAAAAATGATGGAGACTGCCGAGGCGCTTGCGAAATATATAAAAAAGGATACCAAAAAAGTTACCGAACGTGACAAACAGGATTACTGGATATTAAAGCATCCGGAAGAAGCGGAAGCACTTGTTACGAAAGAGGAAAAAACTGCTCTTGCGGAAAAGTACACCGATTCAGATGAATATAACTCTCAAGTATATAAGCTGCAGCTTAAAAGGATCACGGAGGATAAACTAAAGTCTTTGACTAATGATGATTTAGAAGTTATAGCAATTTACCGAGAGTTTTCAAGCGGCTATAAACTGACACCACATATCGTCAAAAACGATAAAGTGACGAACAAAGAAATGGCAGTTGTAAGTGAAAACTTAACGTCTTTAAAAGGTGTCGATACAACAACAGACTGGGATAGAGATTACCCATTCGGCAAGACACTTGCTTCTGTTCTCGGCAGTGTGAGCTCGTCAGAGGAAGGCCTACCAGCTGAGTCGTTAGATTATTATCTTTCAAAAGGCTACAGCCGCAATGATCGTGTCGGCAAAAGTTATCTGGAACTTCAGTATGAAGATGTTTTGAAAGGACAGAAAGAAAAAGTCCGCAATGAGACAAACAGTGATGGAGAAATTACAGACACAGAAGTGATTACAGAAGGAAAACGCGGAAATGACCTTGTGCTTGCAATTGACATGGAGCTGCAGCAAAAAGTCGAAGACATCATTGAAAAGCAGCTGAAGGCAGCTAAACAAATGTCAGGAACAAAATTCCTTGACCGTGCTTATGTTGTTCTGATGGATCCAAACACAGGCGATGTGCTGACAATGGCAGGGAAAAGACTTGTAACAGAAGATGGAAAAACAAAGGTGAACGATGATGCTCTCGGCAATATTACGACATCCTACAACGTCGGATCTGTCGTTAAGGGTGCTACTGTTCTGACAGGCTATAATACTGGGGCAATCAGTCCGGGAACAGTTATTAATGATACACCTGTAAGAATAGGTGATACTATTAAGAAATCATGGACAACAATGGGGCCAATCAATGACTTAACAGCCTTGATGCGTTCATCAAACGTCTACATGTTCCAGACTGTTATGAAAATAGCAGGTGCTAGATATGTTTACGGCCAGCCTCTGTCTGTTGATGCAGAGGACTTCACAATAATGAGAAATGCGTACGCTCAATACGGGTTGGGAATTCGCACAGGCATCGACTTGCCGAATGAGCAGACAGGCTTTAAAGGAACAGAAACGTCAGTACCTGGTAAGCTTCTCGATCTTTCCATCGGTCAGTATGATACGTACACAAATATGCAGCTTGCCCAATATATTTCTACAATCGCAAATGGCGGGAACAGAATGGAACCGCATATCGTCAAGGAAATTAGAAGCCCTGTATCTGAAGAAGGCGAGCTTGGGGCAGTAGTTGACTCTGTTGAGCCAAAGGTTTTAAATACGATTGATGCAAAACCAGAGTGGATAAAAAGGGTGCAGACAGGCTTTAAGATGGTTGCCCAAAGTCCAAAAGGAACGGCATACACGTATTTAAGCGGCAAATCATACTCTCCTTCAGCTAAGACTGGTACGGCAGAGGCTTTCTATGATGGACCGCAAAAGAGCAACTATAAGACATTGCAGGAAGTAATGAACTTGAGCTTAGTAAGCTATGCACCTTCTGAAAATCCGGAAGTGGCAATGGCAGTCCTAGTTCCATGGGCATATAACGGCAGTGTTGACAATAAAGCAAACTTAAAAATAGGTGAAGAAGTATTAGATGCTTATTTTGATATGAAAAAAGAACGACAAAAAGAAAAATAAACGATAATGAGGGGCAGTCCAATTGGACTGCCCCTCATTATCGTTTATTTTGTTATCTTTTCAGCAATTTCTCTAAAGCTCATATCGCTGTATACACGGAAAGTGCCAACCTGCACTTTTGTATGATAGTCATTGTCAATTAAGAAAGCTTCAAACTCATCTTTATCTTTAATAATTTTCTCTTTTGTTAATGTATCAGCAATTTCGCCAGGACTCATACCACTTTTAATTTTGAGCTTATATGAGATTGGCTCATCAGCTTTCTCTGTTTCTGCTTGTTTTGCTTCCTCTGTTTCAGCTGCTTTTTTATCAGCTTTTGCCTGCTGGGCCGCTTTCTCGGCCTGTTCTTTAGCAGCAACGAGCTCTTCATAGTCTTCATTGGCAACTGTAGTAAAGCCTTTTGCAGAGAGAACTTTCTCTGCTTGCTCTGTTGTAATTTGTTTGTCTGTATCAGCCTTTTGGCTGCCAGTGTATACGGTGTATGCTCCAATGATGCTGGAGGCTGCGAACAGACCGAATGCAAAGGAACGCAAGCTTCGTTTATTCATTTGCAAATCCTCGCTTTACACCCTCTGTGATAATTTGCTGTACTTGACTAGTTGATAAGGAAGATTGAGAAGCAATTTTTTCAATGGAAACTCCTTGTGACGCAAGAGACCAAACCTGGTTTTTAATAATAGCATGAATGGGATTTGCACCCATTTCTATATTTGGCTGCTTGTCTGTAACAGGGATGGCAGGACTCATATCCATATCGTCTATCAACAGCTCTTCCTCAAGCACCTTCAGCTTCTTTTTTATTTTATATATTTCTTGTACTTGTTGGATGGACAGCTGGTCTATATCCTCTTGCAGCTTTTTATAGGGGTCCTTCATAAATAAAGATACAATAAAAAGAAGAACAGATATCCCCAATAAACTAAACATTAAAATGAACAAAATGAGACACCTCTGCTAAAAAATTTGTAATTTACAAGACTTTTTCATTCTACCACTACCTTTCAACATTTCCCAACAGTAATTTCAAGCAAGCAAGTGTGCGGCAGACAAGTTTATAAGCGGCAGCAAAAAATGTCGGATACAAACTAATTTTATTAATAGTCATTGTCGAATTGCTGTTTTTTATTCAACAGACAAAATTTTTTATGCTGCTTCAAGGTAATAGGGATAAACATTAGCATGATACGACAAATTCCGTTTATTGTGGCTTCTATCATTCGGTGATAACATATAGGAAGAAGGAAGAATCAGTAAATCGACACAAAAGGAATCCTGATAAATCAACCAATACGATAATAGCTAAAACATAATACAGTATTAAATGAAAGGTGCTGATTCCATTGTTAGAACAAATAGTTAATTTAAGGAAGGAAGGCTTGTCTTTCCGAAAAATTGCGAAAGAACTGGATATGAGCCTTGGAAAGGTGCAATATCAGTGGGGGAAGTATTTGAAAGAAGCGGAAAAGGCAGAGCAGAAAGAAGGAGCTTCTCCTAAAGAATATGCCGATAACAGTGCTGTTATGTCCCCTTTTTTATGGACAAGCATTCAAACATTAAAAAAGAGTAATGGCATGGAAGCATGGCTTGCAGGAGAAAACAGAGCACTAATTTTCTGGAGCATACCAGCATCAAAGTGGAACTTAATTTCTTCCTACTGCGGCTTTCTTAATGATGACTTATCGCTAAAGCTGCGTGTCTATGATATCACGAGCATATATTTCGATGGCAGCAATGCACATGCTACCGATGAAATTCAGCTGGATCGTGACAAGAATCAACTCGTTTTGGAAGGATTACAGCCAAATAGAAGTTACTGTTTTGAAGTTGGGATACAGGATGGTAGCGGAGCTCTCATGCCAATTCTGCAGTCTAATCCTATTCATACACCAAGAACAAGTGCAGACCAAGCAGGTGAAAATGCAAAGGATGTAATAGCATGGAGCGAAGGAAAAACTCCACTTCCTAATTGGATTGAGCATGTTAGCACATACAGTTATTATGAGACAGCGGTAAAGGAGAGTGTGAAGAAGCAATGAACGTATCCTATTTTCAGTTAATCGTTCATGCAGAGCTTCCTGTCATGAATTATTATTCCAGCAATAAAGAAGACAGACAGTCTTTTCATATAGCTTCGATAGCTTTGCTTACTTTTTTAAAGAACATGGAAAAGAAGGCAGTGCCATACAGCGTTTCCCTTGCATTGCCACCGATTTATTTAGAATTGGCAGAAACAGAAGATTACCAAAAAGAAATAACTGAATTTTTAGAAAAAAATAAATGGAAATGGGAAGAAGAATACTCCTACTGGCTCAAGATTGACAGGAATATAACAGCAACCATTAAGAAATTGGTACATGACCATAAAATAGAGATATTGGCCACATCTGCGTCCTATTCCTCTCTTACATCTCTGTCAACGGTAAATGGTGTGAAACTCCAAATTGAAACAGGAATTTCCATTATAGAAGACCATTTAAATATTCGTCCAAATGGATTTTGGCTTCCAAATGGCGCCTTTTCACCAGGCATTGATTTGCATCTTAAAAAGGCGGGGATTGGATATAGCTTTGTGTATGACAAAACTTTAGCCATCACAGATCCTGTTCCTAAAGCAGAAGGTTTGCCAGTGAAATCACCTCATGATATATGCATGATACCATTAAGACAATGGTCTGACGTTAAGGAGACGGGAAGTTTATTTACAGGTTTGCCGAAAACAAAAGATATTCCTGCGATGACAGCAATTGCTGTGAGTGTAGCCGAGATTAATGAGTTTTCACAAGAATTAACGAAGGACTTCGTGGAAAATGATTCGATTATGCCGTTATCACCAGAAGCATATATTCGTCAATTTAGCGGGAATTTAGAGAAGGTTCATATTAGTTCCTCCTTTTTTAATCAGAAGAAGTTAAATAGAATACACGAAGATGGAAAGAGCTATGCTAGACTGTCCTTCCTTGAAAAAGAGGTTACAGCCTGGCGGGAGCAGAAGCTTTCTGACTGTGCTGACAGGGTCGTTAAACAGCTGGAAAAGGAATGGCTCATGCTTCATGCTATTGTTAATCAACTGGATTATCCAGATAACCTGCAGCACAATCATTGGGAAGCAGCTGATAAGCTGAGTGTCTTTTTGAAAGACAGTATAGAAAAAGCATGGTTAGAAGAACGAGAAAGTAAACACGCTATCTTCCGTGCAGTTCCTGCTTACCAAAAGGAAATGAATAACCCCTTTGCACAAGGAGGAAGCAAGAAAAAAATTCTGATTCTTTCATGGGAATACCCACCCAATATTATTGGAGGACTTGGAACACATGTAGCTGGGTTAGCAGAAACATTAGCCAAACAATATGAAGTTCATGTAATCACGTCACAAGACATGAATCAAGAATTAGTTGATGAACAGGTAAGTCCTTCCTTGTATGTGTATCGAGTGAAGCCGCTGCATCAGCGGGAAAAGAACTTTATAACTTGGATTGGCGGCTTAAATATAAGCATGTGGGAAAAAGCCTTAGACTTAGCAGCTAACCATCATTTTGAGCTAATTCAAGGCCATGATTGGCTCATCGGAGCAGCAGCTACAGCAATAAAGACAGAACTAGGCATTCCGTTAGTTACAACTATGCACGCAACAGAGCATGGAAGAAACGGCGGCATCTATACAGAAATGCAAAAATTTATTTATGAAAAGGAACAGCAGCTAATCAATGCGTCCGATTCAGTAATTGTCTGCAGTGAGTACATGAAAACAGAAGTGTCTTCGTTATTTGCTGTAAGTGAAAACAAACTTAATGTTATTCCAAACGGAATTAAGTTGGAAAATAATCAGGCAGCCTTAAATTCAGCAGAAGAATTGGGATTGGATCCAAATAAGAAGACGGTTTTTGCGCTAGGAAGAATGGTGAAGGAAAAAGGATTTGAAACATTGCTTGAAGCAGCTACACGTCTTAAAATCAAGGATATTCAATTTGTTCTTGCGGGTGCTGGTCCAATGTTTAATGAATATAAACAATATATTGCTGCAAATGGTTTATCGGACAAGGTTCACTTGATTGGCTACTTACCGGAAGACAGAAAAAATGGTTTCTTCCAAGTAGCAGACATTGTTGTCATTCCAAGCCATTATGAACCTTTCGGCATTGTTGCTTTAGAATCGCTGTGTTTTGAGAAGCCGACAATCGTATCCAACACGGGCGGCTTAAAAGGGATAGTAGAGCATGGTAAGACAGGGATGCTTATGGAACCAGGGAATACTGAAAGTATGTTAGAACAATTGCAATCCTTAATCGATGACCCACTTATGGCATTGGAGATTGGAAAAAATGGCAGGGCGATTGTAGAAAAGCTGTTTGGCTGGAACAGAGTCGGCGATGAAACCTCAAGGGTGTTTGAAGAAGCAATCCTAAATAAGAGGATGGCAGAAACGGCAGCTACTATGGAATAAAAAAAATAGGAAAAAAAGGTGAAGAAGGATGAAAACGGAGATTTCTTTACAGTCTGATTATCAGAATTTCGGCAAAGAAATGACAAGAGGAAAATTGGTCAATACTCCAGGCATTTGGATTAACGGCAAAATCTGCTGGCTTCAGAACGGTTATGAGAAATTACTGCCAGAATACGCAGTCTCTGTTCATGTAAAGAGCGTTCAAAAACATTCTAAAGTCCAATATAATGAGATATTTGTAAGAAATCATTCGAAAGAGGCTATAGATGTGAAGGTTCTGCTGCTAAGTTATTACTCCCAATCAAATCAGGACCACCTCGCCTTCGTTTCACCGACAGACAATGTTGTCTTCCATTCTGTCGATGACCAGCTAATACTAGTAAATGGCGAGTTTAATGGGAAGAGCTTGGAACAGAGAACCGTTCAGCCACTATGGAACGTTCATACAGATCTAATTTGGAAGAATCAGCAAAAAGGCAGCTTAAAATACTTGCCAATGGGTAAAGGTGGATATGTCAGCATCTGTTCCCTTAACATGAATCTAGCAGCTCAAACCTCGAGTACGAGCAGAGCATGGACTATATATGGGAAAGATAAAGAAGAGCTTATGGATTTAAATCACATTCTATTGAAAAACAGTACTAGCATTTCGTGAAAAAAAATGTTATCATATAAAAGTCGTATGCACGAACTAGTATAGCAATAGTTTGGAGGGAAATAACCATGCGTGTCAACATTACGTTAGCTTGCACAGAATGTGGAGATCGTAACTACATTTCTAAAAAAAATAAACGAAATAACCCAGACCGTCTTGAGCTTAAAAAATATTGCTCAAGAGAAAAACGCACAACAACACATCGCGAAACAAAATAAGACAGAGGGGGGTATCCCTTCTGTTTTTTTTGTATATAAAAAAAATCCTAAAGCATTACATATGAAAAAAGCATAACCAAGGAGTGAAATCAAGATGACGGAGACAAAAAAAGAGATAAGAACAAGAATACTCAAAGAATTGCAGTCTTTATCTAAGCCTGTATATGAGCAGCTATCCTACGAAATTGCCCAAAATTTATACAAGCATCCATTGTTTCAAAATGCTCGTCATATTGGTTTAACCATTTCCAAATCACCAGAAGTGGATACACTGCAAATAATCCGCACAGCCTGGGCCGAAGGGAAAAAAGTCAGTGTGCCAAAATGTCTGCCGAGCACGAAAGAAATGGTATTTCGGCAGTTAGACCGTTTTGACCAGCTTGAAACTGTATACAGCGGGCTTTATGAACCAATTGAATCAGAAACAGCTTTAACAGAAGGCGATGAAATGGATTTGGTGCTTGTACCAGGAGTTGCTTATGCAGCAAACGGTTATCGAATTGGGTTTGGTGGAGGCTACTATGACCGCTATCTCCTAAATTATCATGGAAATACGATTTCATTAGCGATGGATTGCCAATTGGAAGATTCTATCCCGGCAGAAGCTCATGATATTCCTGTACAGCATTTGATTACAAATAAAGGAGTAATTGCTATTGGGACAAATAATTAGCATTCTCATTATCCTTATTGCTGTATACCTAGCATGGAAGGAAGGGTTTCTTAACAAAAGCGGCAGTATTGCAGCCTTTTTTGTCGGTCTAGGTATCCAATTAGGTTTCCACTATCAAGGATTTATCCTCCTAGGTGTTTTTTTTCTTACCTCCAGTCTTTTGTCAAAATATAAAAAAGACAAAAAAGCAAGAGTGGAAGAAATGCATGAAAAAGGCTCTACAAGAGACTATATGCAAGTACTTGCAAACGGTGGTGCAGCAGCACTAGTCAGTCTTTTTTACGGCTGGAGCGGAAGTCATGAGCTGATTATTCTTTTCGCTGTCCTGCTTGCCGCAGCCAATTCTGACACTTGGGCATCAGAAATTGGCCCTCTAAGCAAAAGCAAACCATTTTCGCTTAGAACCTTTAGCAGAGCAAAAGCTGGCACATCTGGGGCAATGAGTTTACTCGGTACAATAGCAGGTTTTTTTGGTTCCTTGTTGATTGGTTTTTGCGCTTATTTGCTATTCCCTATAAGTGTAAATGAATTTCTGCTGATTTCTTTATTTGGATTTATCGGCAATATTATTGACACCTTACTGGGGGCTTATGTTCAAGCAGAATATCAATGTACAGTTTGCGGAGCAAAAGTAGAAAAACGAGTGCATCATGCTAGAGAAGCAAAACAGATAAAGGGTTTTTCTTTTCTTAACAATGATGCTGTCAATATTTTGTCAGGTGTGCTTGCAGCCTGCCTTGCTGCTTTATTTGTTCTTTAAGCAAAAAAGTTTGGATAAAAAAGAGCGGCTTTTCCTAAACTAATCAATAGGAGGGATGAAAATGCCGAAAATTTTATCCATTTTATTGATTGGTATTGGCGGTTATTTTTTGTTAACTAGAAGATACCGAATTATTAACACGGTGTTAAAAAGTCCGATGATTAGACAATATTTAATTAAAATTGTCATGAATCTCCCAGGCTTACGCAACAAAATGATGAGCAATGTTTTCTCAAAACCAACTGTTTATCAATAAAAGACCTATTTAGGTCTTTTTTACTTGCTTAGTTCAACAAGAAAACCCCCATCACAGGGGGCTGAGGACTATAATGTGGAAATTTGCTGTCTTAATAGGACAGGCTGATTATCTCCCGTTGTAAACACTACAAGCAGATGATCTTTTGCTAACAGAATAACTGGAACAGTACTCCCAACAGGTTTTGTCACAGTTCCATCCTCTTTTGTAATTCCCAGGAAATAATTTTTATATAAACCTTCTGTAAGCTGACCGATAATCTTTGCCGTTTGTTCTTGTGTAAAACCTGGAATAGGTTTGTCATTATAGTCTGCAAGCTCTGTTAACAGTATTCTGTTTGGATATTCTGCCAAAGGTATAGAATAATGTTTTACAGCCTCATTTAATTGATACTCAATCACATCTGCTGTTTCGTCATCTAAAGTATTTTTCCATTGTTTTTCTGCCTCTGTCCGCGGTGCTGTAAAGCCGAGAGGGGTTTGGTCGAATTTTGAATTGATGACATACAAATGATTAGCGGAAAGTTTTTGAGAGCTGAAGATATTGTCATTTTCATCATGAATTTCGGCATAATGAAAGGCGACTGCCTGGAACAGGCGGCTGTCTCGTTCGACGACCGTCTTATGCTCTGTCAGCTCCATTGTATTTTGCTTCCACGCTCCCATCGTGTTTATAAGTCGGCCGTTTGCATATAACAACCCCATGTTTTGTCTTAAATAGGCCTTTTTATTTACAATGCTTTTTGTCTCCCATTCGACACTATATTCATCATATCTTTGCTTTCCAAGCTGTAAATTCGTAACTGCTGTCGGAAACGATACGCTCGGGTCAATTGGAAAATATGTAATGCTCTCTTTTGCAATTTGGTTTTGCTGAAAAAAATAAACGGAACTTATAATGATAACAAGGCAAATGCTTAAAACGATAAAATCTTTTTTCAATAGCAGCACCACTTTTCCTGTTAGATAAACATTTTCAGGACAACCTTATACTCTTGTTCCAATATATGAAGAATCAGGTGCAGAAATTCGTTATTTTTGCAGATTTCCCTAGCAGACATAAATGAAAATGATTAATATCTCGTTCTTGAGTAAAAGCGATATTTGAATTATACTAAAAAATGAAAACGATTTAATTAGGAAGGATATTCCCTGATGTTTAGGGAGGTTTTTAGGGATAGAAATGAAGACGATATACGATGTGCAGCAATTTTTGAAAAGGTTCGGTACCATAATATACGTAGGAGACAGATTAGGTGATTTGGAGCTGATGAAAGCAGAATTAGAAGAGCTCCGTCATACAGAAATCATAGAGAAACAAGATTTTGATATGGCTGTTCTACTACTAAATCAAGGAATACAACAATTAAAAGAGAAACAGAAATAGAATGGGGAGAATGCAGATGCAGGAAAAATGGGTGGTTGGAATCGATCTTGGCGGTACGACTGTGAAAATTGCTTTCTTGACAACAGATGGCAATATGATTGATAACTGGGAGATCCCTACAGATAATTCAAATGAGGGTGCGAACATCACTAGTGATATTGCTAAATCTGTTCATGAGAAGCTTGCTGAATGGAATCATAACAAGGAAGATGTGCTTGGTGCGGGTATGGGAGCACCAGGTCCGTTTGATTATAAAACAGGTATCATTTACAATACAGTGAATCTTAGCTGGCCGGATAATTTTCCGCTGAAGGCTAATTTAGAGAGAGATCTTGGCTTGCCTGTCATCCTTGATAATGACGCAAACTGTGCAGCCCTTGGTGAGATGTGGAAGGGTGCAGGTGAAGGTTATAAGAATCTTGTTTGCGTCACATTAGGCACTGGAGTTGGCGGCGGTATTATCGTTGATGGAAAAATTGTTCAAGGGGCCAAGGGAGCTGCTGGTGAAATCGGCCACATTACTTCCATCATCGAAAATGGTGCACCTTGCAACTGTGGAAAAACAGGCTGTCTTGAAACAATCTCGTCTGCAACAGGAATTGTTCGGATTGCCAGAGAGCGATTGAATGAAAATCCTGATAGCAGTCTGCACCAAATCCTAACAAATAACGGTACAATCTCTGCAAAGGATGTATTTGATCAAGCAAATGCCGGAGATGAACTTGCAAATGAGGTAGTTTCCTTTGTAGCTTCACATCTAGGTTTAGCCCTTGCTAATATTGCAAACACATTAAATCCGGAGAGAATTGTGCTTGGCGGCGGAGTGTCAAAAGCAGGAGATATTTTATTAAAGCCTGTTAACGAGTACTTCCAGAAATATTCTTTCAAAGCTGTTGCCCAGTCAACACTTATCGATGTAGCTACATTGGGGAATGCTGCAGGTGTCATCGGCGCAGCATGGCTTGCAAATAAATAATATTATTTTGATCTGTTCATATGAACAGATCTTTTTTATGTTACAGTTGGTATAAATTAGGTGTTGTTAGGAAGCGGATGTTTCATGAAGATGAATCGTTTTCTCCTTTTCATCATAAATATAGAGTGATGAAAGGAGTGTATATTTATGGAGGTTATAGCAAGAAACGGTGACACTCTATCGTACTACAGCAGATTGTTTATGATCCCGCTCCAGCTTCTTGCTGACAGCAATCAGCAAAGTGCTAAGGATGCTCTTAAAAAAGGCGATTGCATTCATATTCCAGGCTTTCAAGCAGAAACACTTCAACTGAAGACGGGCGATGCTTTATGGAAAATAGCCGGAAGCAGAAATATCTCTGTCGACTGTCTTCTTTTACTGAATCAAAACACGAATATAAATGAGCTCCAAACAGGCGATGAAATGATTGCTCCGAAACGAATTATGGAAAGATTAGTGAATGCACGCAAAAAATATGATTTTCAGTCATTGCAAAATGATCTGGAAATTCTAAAAGAAAATTATCCTTTTATTCAAATTAATACATTGGGAAAAAGTGTTCTTGGCAATGAAATTCAAGAAATTCGAATCGGCCGCGGCAGCAAAAAAGTACATATGAACGGAAGCTTTCATGCTAATGAATGGATTACAAGTGCAATCCTGATGTCGTATGTAAATGATTTTCTGCTGGCCATTACAAATGGCGGAAAGATAAACAATATTGACACATTGCCTATTTATAGAAATGTAGACCTATCTCTTGTGCCAATGGTAAATCCTGATGGCGTAGATTTAGTGCTGAATGGACCTCCAGAGCATATGCGGTCGAAAGTGATTGCTATTAATGAAGGCAGCACAGATTTTACAGGCTGGAAGGCGAATATAAATGGTGTTGATTTAAATAATCAATTTCCTGCATTTTGGGAGATTGAGAAAGAGAGGAAGGAGCCAAAAACCCCTGCTCCTCGTGATTATCCTGGAGATGCACCACTTACAGAGCCAGAAGCAGTAATAATGGCACAGCTTGCAAACCAGGAGAAATTCAACAGAATGATAGCATTCCATACTCAAGGCAAGGAATTTTATTGGGGGTATGAAAATTTTGAACCATCTGAATCAGCACTAATTGCAAACGAGTTTTCCCGATTAAGCGGATATAAAGCGGTTCAAAATGTTGACAGCCATGCCGGCTATAAAGATTGGTTTATTCAGGAATTTAGACAGCCAGGTTTTACTCTCGAGTTGGGGAAAGGAATAAATCCTCTGCCATTATCACAGTTTGATGATATTTACAAAGATGTTTTAGGAATATTTGTGGCATCGTTATATTTGTAAAAAATAATGTTCAAGAAAATTAATGGTTTAGCCGATTTAATTCGGCTTTTTTATGTTAATATTCAATATAGTAAACACCAAAAAACATAATAAAAGGGTGTGAAAAGGATGACAGACCTTTCAAAGAGAAATGCGCATGGTTTTTTTCTTCTCTTGCTCATTTTCACACTTGTTTTATCTGGATGCTCCCATAAACAGAAGGAAACAACGAGTAAAGAGGAAGAGAAAGATAATCAAAAAAAAGAGAAAATCCAAGCATTGGCATTGCCGATGGAAGTGGATAATGGGGAATTTGTGGAAGTGTCTGGATGGCTTGATACCCATACAATATGCTATGTCACAAGCAAGGGTAACAGCTATTATGTTTATACATTTGATATTTATTCAGGACAGCATAAACTTTTATATACGAGTGATTCTGCTATAACAGCAGTGAAAATAAGCCCTGACTTATCCAAATTGCTCGTATTTACAAATGAAGAGGACTTTCAAGGCAACATAGTGTTAATGAATAAAGAGGGAAAACAGCTATTTTCTAAACAGCTGCAAAGCTATGATGCTGAGTTTGTCTGGAATCCATATGACGAAGATCAAGTGCTTGTTTCCTCTTTTACAAAGGAATGGGCCAGCACCTCCTATCTCTTATCTATAAAGAATGAGAAGCTCCAGGAAGTCAAGCTTGACAATCCGTTTATCGTTTGGGCAGACAAGGAAACAGTCGCCTATTTAGGCTGGAAGGAAGAGACTTCTTTGTCGTCTCCTGTAACAACTAAAAATATAAAAACTGGTGAACAAACAGTAATTAGCGAAAATAACGCCTACTCTATAGGCAGTAATGGCCAAGAGATTTTTACAATTTCCGATGACTCGCAAGATATGCAAATGGCTCAATATACATTCTATGACAAGCTTAATGCCAAAGCTGCTATTTCTCTGCCCCGCTTGTCCAACTACTCGGATTGGCTTATCCCATATAATGATGCAGCAGACGATCAGCTGTTTACATTTTATCCAGAGAGTTCCGGTGATGCGACAAATTATACAGAAGGTTACTCATTTGTCTCCATAGACACGGGAAGTAGTGGAGAAAAGCCTAAAGTGATAAAGGAAGGGTTGGAGAACGAACCAATCAGTATATCACCTGACGGCAAGTGGGCGTTGTATGGTTTTTATCTGGAGAAACTGATTAATCTTGAGACAGGGGAAGTTATTCCCCTGTCTTAACTAAATGAAGCAGATGCTTGAGATTCCCAGTAAATTATGACATCATAAAAGAATATGGAAAGCTTTAAGGAGGACTTACAGTGGCAATAGTAGATGTAACAGTTATCCCAATTGGGACGGAGACACCAAGTGTCAGTGCCTATGTGGCAGATATCCAGAAAGTATTAAAAACATACGAAGAAAAAGGGGCAATCAGATTTCAGCTGACGCCGATGAATACGATAATTGAAGGAGAATTACCTGTTTTGTTTGAGGTAATCCAAGCAATGCATGAGGTGCCTTTCTCTAAAGGGCTAGTTCGTGTTGCTACAAATATACGGATAGATGACAGACGGGATGTAAAAAGGAAGATGGAAGAGAAAGTCGACAGAGTGCTTAGCCATCTTAAAGACTAATCATAAAAAGAAAAGTGGTGACATGATGATTCAATATAAGCAGATGCCATTGGGGCCAATTCAGACAAATTGTTATATAATCTGGAATGATAAAAAGGAATGCTTGATTGTAGACCCAGGCGAGAATGGGGGCAAAATTACGAGCACAATCAGCGAAATGGGGCTTCAGCCAATTGCGATTTTGCTGACACATGCTCATTTCGATCATATCGGTGCTGTGGAAACAGTTCGCAATGAATATAACATCCCTGTCTTTATACATAGCAAAGAAGATAAGTGGCTGAGTGATCCAAAGCTAAACGGTAGTTCTGCATTCAGACTGCCAACACCTGTGGTCGCACAGCCTGCAGATCATTTTCTTGACGAAAATCCAGCGATGACTATTGGCGGTTTTACTTTTGCCGTACTGGAGACACCGGGCCATTCCCCTGGCAGTGTTACTTTTTATTTCCCGGAAAGCGGAGTAGCATTTTCAGGAGATGCTTTATTTTATGAAAGCATTGGCAGAACAGATTTGGCAGGAGGTAATCATCGCACCTTGCTTGCAAGCATTCACGATAAACTTCTTACACTGCCAGAGGAAACCGTTATTTTGTCAGGGCATGGCAGAAGTACAACCATTGCCCACGAAATGGATCATAATCCTTATATTAATGGATTTTAATAAATAAGCGGAAAGGGTATCTTTCCGCTTATTTTTACTTAATTATGTGAGCTGGTTCACATACATACGCCTTATAGGCGCATTGTTGGCAGCCTGTAATCATATTTCGCCGCTCTGACAGCAATACATCAGGGAAAACAGCTTCAAACATGCCAATAAAAAACTGCTGGTGCATCATACACACCTTATCCTTATGCTCGTTTGCCGCTTCCTTAAAGGGACAGTTGAAGATTTCAAAATATATGCTTTGTTCGTCGTCATCCCATTCCAATTCTGGTTTTAACCCGGATATGAGGGCAGCTTGCTTTAAAAGGTGCAGCTTATCTTGCTTAGAAAGAGCTCCTGAATTTAGGGGACTGCGGGCAATTTCCTGCTCCATCATCTCTTTACCAAAGGCGAATCCAGTTTCATACAATGCTTTGCTTCCATCTGCTCCGAGCTTTTCTAAAGATTTTAAAAGGATGCTGCTCAGCAGCTGATAGTTGCGGAAAGGAAAACTCAATTGAATAACTTCAGATGAGAGACGGTATAATTTACTTGGCCGGCCGCCTCTGCCGGTTTTTTTCGTCTCAGAATGAAGCATACGAACATCTTCAAGTTTGGAAAGATGAAGTCTTGCGACATTTGGGTGGATGGAGAATTGATCAGCAATCTCCTGAACAGTTACATCGCGGTGGCTGTTTGTTATATATTGATAAATATAAAACCGAGTTGGGTCGGATAATACATTAGTGATTTTTAGTGTCTGTTCCATAAGTTCTTACCTCCGTTTTTTCAGTATTTTTGTTCATTATAATATAGCAATCCACCATAACCACGGTAAGAACTATTTGTTTAGAAAATGTTCACATCTTTTCGACAGGAAAATTCACAAAATATACATTTTTACAGCATAATCACGATTTTCATATTGTTAACTTAGCTAAAACATGATGAATACAGAAAAAAAGCGTGAAAAGGGGATGCTTTTCACGCTAAAACTGGGCTAGCTGGATTCGAACCAACGAGTGACGGAGTCAAAGTCCGTTGCCTTACCGCTTGGCTATAGCCCAAAAATATAATCTTATAATATTATTATGGATATTTATAACTCAAAATATACACTTTTTAATTAATAAACATATGCAGAACCGATAATGATCAAAAGGATAAACAACACAACAAGCAATGCAAAACCGCCGCCAAATTCAAAACCTGCTTCTCCCATTTGTGAGCACCTCCAACTTTAAACATAATGTATCGTATGCCCTTACAGGATAATTGTTTTTTAAATAGGCTTATCTCCCTTCAAAATGGACAGCAGCCCAAGCAAGACTGCTGTTTAACTTTCAAAGGTCTGCCTTATTATTTATCCTCTTTTTTAATTTTTACATGATCAGGCCGCTTTGGATATGTTGCTTTTCCTGCATCCGGCCCAGTAAGTGTATTCCGCTTATCAAGAACTCTTCCTGAAAATTCAACTGGATCTCTTCTTTCCACAAGTACCACCCCCTTTTCTTAGAATGGTCAGCTAGCAGAAAGGTAATGCATATATTGCTTGAAAAAAAGCTAGAAGAATTGACGAATAATAGAGGGAATAAAAAAAGTCTGTCGAAATATAGAATGAACCAAAAAGAAAGGATGTGCAGACTTTTGATTTCTATTGAAGCTTTAGCGAACCGTATTATTCGGGAAGCTGTAGAAGCGAATGCCACAGATATTCACATTGTTCCGAAAGGAAAAGAATCACATTTGCAATTTCGTATTTCCCACTCTTTATACCCCAGAATGACACTCCCTGTGAATCAATGCGACAGACTTATTTCCCATTTTAAGTTTACCGCCTCTATGGATATTGGCGAAAGGCGGCGCCCGCAAAACGGTGCAATCCGTACAAGTGCAAACGGGGAAAACATCAGCCTCCGACTGTCCACCTTGCCTGCAAGTCCCCATGAAAGCCTCGTCATCCGTCTGCTGCCAGACAAGAATAGTATACCGCTCACCCGTATATCTCTTTTCCCAAACACCACTAAAAAGCTTCTGTCACTGCTTAAACATGCCCATGGGCTTGTTATTTTCACAGGGCCGACTGGGTCAGGCAAAACAACAACCCTTTATTCTCTTCTCAGCAGCAGCTCCTATCTGTACAAACGAAAAATCATTAGTCTCGAGGACCCAGTTGAAAAGCCGCAGGATAACGTGCTTCAAGTGCAGGTTAATGAAAAAGCAGGCATTACGTATTCAGCGGGGCTAAAGGCAATATTGCGCCATGATCCAGATGTAATTATGGTTGGCGAAATAAGGGATGCAGAAACAGCTCGAATTGCTGTCAGAGCCTCGTTAACAGGGCATCTTGTGCTTGCGACTATGCACACAAGAGATGCGAAAGGGGCAATCTATCGACTCATGGAATTCGGCATCAGCAAGTGTGAGGTGCAGCAAACTTTAATTGCTGTTACAGCGCAAAGGCTTGTCGAGCTTGTTTGTCCTTTTTGCGGTCCTGTTTGTCTGCCCTTTTGCTTTCAGCTTCAAAACCGCATAAACAGAGCCAGTGTTTTTGAAATAATGACAGGGAGGACCATTCAGTCCATTCTCGCTGAAACCTTTGCTGAAAAGCTTAATCCTCGTCCTGATTTAAGAGAGGCTATTAATAAAGGAGTTGCCCTGGGGTTTGTAAAGGAGACAGAGTATGGTCGCTGGATTTATGAAGATTAATAAAGACAGCTGGAGCTTACAGGAGCAATCGATGTTTTTGAGAGTTATCGGAGAGCTGCTGACACAAGGATATTCCCTTTCCGAAGGGGTTCGCTCAAGTGTTTACTATTTGCCTGCCAACAAAAAAGAGGATATTATGTCTGTGCTCGGATCTTTAAAAGGGGGAAACTCCTTTTGCGATAACCTGGCAAGACTTAAATTTAATCAGCAGACGATCAGTTATGTATATTTTGCAGAAAAGCATGGCGGCTTTGCAGGTGCGTTTATGGATGCGAGCACTATTATGGAAAACCGGCTGCGAACAATTCAGCAATTGCAGAAAATCCTCTATTATCCTCTTTTCCTCATTGTTTTTACCCTAGTTTTATTCTATTTTGTCCACCAAGTGCTGCTTCCCCAATTTTCTTCTCTCTTTTTAACAATGAAACTGGAAACAAATCTGTTTATGGTATTCATTATCGGTGCAGGAAAAGCAATGCCTATTCTGATGTTGTCAGCTGTTTGTTTTGCATTGACTTTAGTGTTTTATTATTTCAAGTTCTTTCGGAAGAAAGATGCACTCGAAAAACTGCGCCTGTTTACAGCCATTCCAATTGCGGGCAAATGTTTTTCCCTTTATTACACCCATGTGTTTTCTCTGCAGCTTAGTCACCTGTTAGCGGGCGGTTTTTCTATTTACGAAGCATTAACATTTTTTCAAAATAATAATCAGCATGCCTATTTTTCTTTGGCTGGAAAGAAGGTCATCGAACAACTGAAGAAAGGGGAAAGAATGGAGCATGCATTTGTTGTGCTAACCTTTATGGAGAAGGAGTTTTGCCGAATATTACAGCATGGACAAGAGAACGGCAAGCTTGACCGAGAGCTTCTCTTTCTCAGCCGTTTCTGTATGGAAAACCTTCAAGACAGGGTTGCTGGACTTTTAAAGAAAATTCAGCCAATCATTTATGGTTTTATTGGAATCCTAGTTATTTCCATCTATCTTGCTGTGCTGCTGCCAATGTTCGAATTATTAAATGGATTATGAAAGGAGAAAAGATGAAAAACGAAAGCGGATTTACGCTAATAGAAATGATGATAGTCCTTTTAATCATCTCGATATTATTGATTATCACACTGCCTAATATTACGAAGCATAACTCAAAAATCAATTCGACTGGCTGTGAGGCCTTTGTGAAAATGGTTGAAGCAGAGGTGCAGGCCTATTATATGGATAAAAACAGTTATCCGCAAAGCATGAATGCCTTGGTGGATGAGGGTTATTTAAAGGAAGGGCAGACGACTTGTCCGAATGGAAAAGAGCTGTCCATCGAGAATGGTGAAGTAGAAGTGCAGAGATGAAAATAAATTCTCAAAGCGGTTTTACTTTGCTGGAAATGCTTGCTGTTCTATCTATAGTACTTGTCCTCCTCGCAGTTACTCCTATTTTATTAAAGCCTCAATCTGAATTGCTTCAGGAAAGAACCTTCTTTACTCAATTGCAAACAGACCTGTTCTACGCACAAAACTATGCGTTAGCTCACCAGAAAACTGTTTACGTCCAAATTAACCCGGCCGATAAAAGATACTATATTCGCGGAGATTTGAAGACAGGGAGAATTGTAGACAGGATTTATCATGACAGCATTAAGATAAACGAGGATGCTGTTCCCATTTATTTTACGATAACACCAAGCGGCAATGTTTCTAAATTTGCGTCCTATCGGATTAGTATTGGCAGCAAGAAATACCTTTTTACCATTCAAATTGGGAGAGGGAGGTTTTATGTTAAAAAACAATAGGGGATTTCTCCTTCCTGAGTTTTTTCTGGCTATTGGTACATGGCTAATTATTGCCTGCTTTTTTATACCTGCATACATTCATTTGCTTCAGCAAATGAAAGCAATCGAACAGGATTTAACAGCACACCAGCTATTATATGAATGCTTGTTGAAATGGAGGGCTGAGGAGTCTGTCCGCCCCTTAACGCAGACAATCGAGAAGGAAAATATCGTTTATAAGATCAGCTGGAAAGACGGAAAGGAGGCGTGTATTGAATATGTGGATGTATTTAAGAAAACACAGGCAATCTGTGAAGAGAGTTAAAGGGGAGAAAGGATTTCTGCTAACAGAAATGCTTGTTGCCTTGTCTTTGTTTTTAGTATTTTGTGCTTTTTTTCCCTTCGCTATCAAATTAACAACAGATGGAGCAATCATTTCCAGCAGTCTTCGCAGTCTTGAATGGGATGTGTTTTTGCATCAGTTAAAAAAAGAGGTGCGATTAGCTGAATCTGTCCGCGTAACAGAGCAAAAGCTCCATCTAACTGTTGAGGAAGAGAATATCCACTATGAGTTATATGGAAATAAAATCAGAAGAAGAGTTAATGGAACAGGACATGAAGTATGCCTGCAGGAAGTAAAGGCAGTTAAATTTGAAGCAATCCAAAATGGTGTCATGATAGCTGTGACAGACAGCCTTCAGATTAAACGGGAGGCTGCTGTCTACTCTTTTCTACGGCTGGCAGAGGAAAGCCCATTATGATTAAGACAGAAAATGGCTTTATATATCCTGTTACCTTATCTGTTTATCTGCTAGTGATCTGTTTTTTTCTAGTCATAACAGGTATCTATATCAATGAGAAAAGAATTTACAACGACTCGAAGCTGCTTCTTATTCAAGAATATTATTTTATGAGTACAGTAAAGCAATTGGAGGAAGAGCTAAGGGCAGATCGACATATGTTAACGGGAGAGTTTCATTATCGAACAGGAGAGGTTGCTTATACAGTTGAGCAAGTATCGGACGATGTATTAAAGGTGGAATACCGTTTGTTTGCAGACAAAATGGAACCAATGAAAGCCTACAGCTATTTTGACAGGGGAGAAAACCGCATGACAAAGTGGGTAGAGGTTAAATAAAAAGGTATAGAGTAAAGATAGGTTGGTTAAACTAATCGGTAAAAAGATTAAGGTGAGTTATGAAAACAAATGATTATGTAAAATATTTAACGCAGACATTTGTACAGTACATGGACCAACCGAAAGAGGAACGTCAAAAAATAAAGGCGGCAAAGCGTGGGGAAAAAGAGCCGTTTATGCTGAGATGGTTTGGAATACTTCCGTATGTGTTCGTTTATTTTTTCAGGAAAAAATATTAATAGGCAAAAGGATGAATCTTAAGATGTTTGGGATTCATCCTTTTTATTTATACGGCATCAGAAGCTAAATAAAACAGTCCGCCATTTATGATAGAAACATTGATTTTTGGTTCATATTGTTCTTTTAATGCCAGCCGTTCAATCTCCAAGCTTTCCATCCGGTCTTCTTCTGCGTCTTCATAAAAATGCTCCAGCAGCTTTAAGTCCTTCGACCATCTTCCTTTCGCTTCTTCCGCCCATTGATGATCCTCTTGGAGGATAGTTTGTTTAATTGTGTTCTCAATCCTTATCATCCCGCTTTTAGGCATTATTAACGGTGAAAGTGTGAAGGCATAGTCTGGTATTTTGGCAGAAAGATTAAGCTTATTCACCGTTTGATGAAAGTTATCGACTAGCTGACCGTTAATAAGCTGCAGTCCAATAGAGCGAAACACATCCCTTTTGCGGTCGCATTGGTAAGAAATTTTCACGTTCATAGACAGCCAAGGACGCAGTGGTGTGTGCATATTTTTTTGTCCTGGAATATTCTCATATAAACGAATATATCCAGATAGTCTTTTGGCGCAGGAAAACAATTGATGCAATCTTGGAGATCCAAAATGAATCAGCTCTCCTTTTAAATCCTGTGGTGTTTTATTTGGATCTGTTATTAATGTAAGTCTGGCGGGGTTAGGGACACCGCCAGTTTTTTCTACATAGTGCCAATAAAAGGGGCGGTTCATCAGCTCTTTATCTAAATCAATTGTCAATTGTACAATCATATAGCCCTCATTTTCTTCTATCAGCTCACAATCATTTGCCTGAAAAAACTGTTTAAGAAATTGATGAATTTCTTGCTGCTTCATAGTTGTCACCATCCTTTAGATTTTGCGCAAATTCTATCATACTTGTGAGGTTATCCATCTTAATGCGCATCTCTCCCTCTGAATTTGAATTGGTGAATATATCATCCATATATTCTTCCATATTGCCAAAGTCCAGTTTTGTGAGAATATCGTCCAAATCGCCGATAACTTTTTCAAAAAGATGAATTTTTTCATACAATAATTTAAGAATATGGTCTTCAACAGTATCTCTTATAGCAAAGTTGTAAATCATCACATCCTTTTTCTGACCGAGTCTATGAATCCGGCCAATCCGCTGTTCAAGTCTCATTGGATTCCAAGGAAGATCAAAATTGATGATATGGTTGCAAAATTGCAAGTTAATGCCTTCTCCGCCTGCTTCAGTGGCAATCAACACTTGAGCATGGTTTTGGAACAAGTCACGCATCCAGTCCTTTTTCCCTCTTTTAAATCCGCCTCTAAAAGGAACGGAAGTGATGCCATGCTGCTTTAAGTACCATTGAAGATATAACTGAGTTGCTCTGTATTCTGTAAAGATAATCACCTTATCATCGACATTTTTTATGAGCTCGAGCGCTTTTTCTGCCTTGGAGTTTTTCGTGATTGCCATGATTTTGCTGCCGAGCAGCTGGATTTTATCTTGAAACTCCTGAGTGGGATTTTCGGTTTTTTTCATCATGTTCTGCAATGTATAATACACAGCTTCTCTGCTGCTGCAGGCTTCTCTCTGTAATGTTATCATCGAGAATGGACTTCTTGTGCCCGCTTTCTCATCGTCAGCCTCATAGCCTTTGAGAGATTCGATAGTGTTATAAAGTTCTCTTTCTTCCTCTGTAAAATCAATCGTAACGGCTTCAACAACCCGTTTTGTCCACTCAATTCCCGTATCGCTCCTGCGGTTTCGAATCATTACCTTATTAACAAGTTCTTTTAAATGCTCATCATCATTAACAGAGCGTGAATCCTTTTTATATTTTTCGTAAAAGGCGGTTTCACTGCCTAAATGTCCAGGCTTCAATAAGGAAACAAGATTGAAAATTTCACTCACCCTGTTTTGAATAGGGGTTGCTGTCAGTAATAAACAGAATTTCTTTTTAAGATTTTGGACAAATTCATAGTTTTTTGTTTTATTGTTTTTTAATTTATGAGCCTCATCAATGATGACAAGGTCATAGTCCAAATTGTTGATGATACTTCTATGTGGTTCTCTTTTAGCTGTATCAATAGAAGAAACGACAATATCACACTGTTCCCAAACATAGCTTTTCCTTTGCGACACAGCCGGAATGAAAAATTTGCTGTTTAACTCCATTGACCATTGTGTGACAAGGGAGGCAGGAACAAGTATCAGCACTTTTTTTACTAACCCTCGAATCATATATTCCTTTAGAATAAGCCCAGCCTCAATGGTTTTTCCTAACCCGACCTCATCAGCCAGGATTGCTTTCCCGTTCATATCCTCGATTACTTTTTTGGCAACCTCCAACTGATGGGGCAACGGTGTCAAATCAGACAAATGCTTTGGTGCCTGCAAGCCTTCAAATTCAGGAATGATTGTATGCTGTTCTACTTCCAAAGCTAATTGGAACAGCTCCCAATTAGACCATGGACCATCATCATTCATTTTTTTCAGCAATTCTTCCTTCCAGGTTTGGTCGAAGTTGATGTTAATTGTCATATGCTGCCATCCTTTCTGTTATTTACTGGTACGTATGAACGATATAGAACATCTTGAATTATCAAAAAATATTCAAAAATCATAAAAAAGTTATTGCCTTGATATGATTGTAAATGTTAGGATAGTGGTGTAAAAAGTTTTCTGTTTTGTCGTATTTTTGGATATTTTGTCGGTAAAACATGAACGAATTTAGCGTTATTGTATAAAAATAATCGTCTTTACTAAAAAGAACGATTTTTAAGAATTTTTCATAGTTATCTATTAGTATGGCCATATTGAGGCAATCTATCCATTTGAACAGGAGAGCATTGCTAAAAAAACCAATAAAACCTTAGAAGTTTTATTATTTAAATTTTATATATACATAGCGGATGATAAATAGGGGAGAGACTACATTATGTAGCGCCGAAGGAGCAAGCAAATCCTTGTGAATCTCTCAGGCAAAAGAACTCTATTTTGACGCAGCTCTGGAGAGTGCTGAGATTTCAGAAATATTGGAATCAGCTAAAAAGTAAATCTACTTTTTGACAGCCACCAAAGGGGACACCCGATTCATTTCGGTAAACTTTCAGGTGCAAGGACAGAGACCTTTCTTTATCCAAAGGATATTAGGGGAGGTTCTGTCCTTTTTTGCGTGCTTTTACAGTCCCCCCTAAGATAGGATAAACGTAAAATCCGGTTAAGCAGTGGATCTTATCATGCAATAGGAAGATAAATAGTGGAATGGGGATGAGAGGATGAATGAATTAAAACAGACCCCTTTGTATGAACTGTACAAGGAGTATGGAGGCAAAACGATTGATTTCGGCGGATGGGATTTGCCTGTTCAGTTTTCCAGTATTAAAGAAGAGCATGAAGCAGTTCGCACAAAAGCTGGATTATTCGATGTTTCTCATATGGGAGAGATTGAGGTAAAAGGTAAAAACAGCTTAGATTATCTGCAAAAAATGCTGACAAACGATGTCTCTAAAATCCAAATCGGCAAAGCGCAATATTCAGCGATGTGCTATGAAAACGGCGGAACAGTCGATGATCTTCTCACATACAAGCTTGGCGAAAACCACTATTTGCTCGTGGTTAATGCATCCAATATCGATAAGGACTTCGCATGGCTTGCAAGCCATGTAGAGGGAGAAGTAGAGCTGTCAAATCTATCAAGCGATTATGCTCAATTGGCTCTGCAAGGCCCGTTGGCAGAAGAGACGCTTAAGAAAATCAGCAGCGCTAATATAGCTGAACTCGGTTATTTTCAATTTCAGCATACAACTGTCAGCGGCAAGGAGGTACTGTTGTCAAGAACAGGCTATACAGGCGAGGATGGTTTTGAACTATACTGCAACAAAGAGGATGCTGCCCATCTGTGGAGAGAGATTTTAGATGCTGGGAAGGATTCCGGTGTTATTCCATGCGGTCTAGGTTCAAGAGATACGCTTCGCTTTGAAGCGACTTTAGCTTTATACGGCCAGGAGCTTAGCAAGGATATTTCTCCATTGGAAGCAGGGATTGGATTTGCCGTAAAGCTGAATAAAGAAGCTGACTTTATCGGCAAAGCTGCCTTGAAAGAACAGAAAGAATCTGGATTGCAAAGAAAGCTTGTTGGGATTGAAATGATAGATAGAGGGATTCCACGACATGGCTACAAAGTCTATGCAAACGGTGCTGCTATCGGTGAAGTAACAACAGGAACACAATCACCGACATTAAAGAAAAACATCGGTCTTGCGCTGATTTCCAGCAATTATGCAGAAGTCGGTAAGGAAGTGGAAGTGGAAATAAGAGGGAAGCTTGTAAAAGCACAAGTGACAGCTACTCCATTTTATAAAAGGAACAAGTGACAATGACAGGAGGAATAAGAATGAAACACCGCTATTTGCCAATGACTGAAGAAGACAGAAATGCCATGCTTAAAGCAATTGGGGCAGATTCTGTTGATGAGCTGTTTTCTGATATCCCTGAAAGTGTACGGTTTAAAGGGGAATACAATATTAAAAATGCGAAAAGCGAATCTGCACTATTAAAGGAACTAAGCAAGCTGGCTTCAAAAAATGCAGACAGCAAGTCAAATGTCTCCTTTTTAGGTGCAGGAGTTTACGATCATTATGCTCCTGTTATTGTCGATCATGTTATTTCAAGATCGGAATTTTACACAGCATATACGCCGTATCAGCCAGAAATTTCCCAAGGGGAATTACAGGCAATCTTTGAGTTCCAGACAATGATTTGTGAGTTGACAGGCATGGATGTTGCCAATTCCTCCATGTATGATGGTGCAACTTCACTTGCAGAAGCTGGAATGCTCAGCGCCGGTGCAACAAAAAGAAAGAAAATTCTCCTGTCAAGCTGTGTTCATCCTGAAGCAAAAGAAGTCGTAAAAACTTATGCAAAAGGCCAGTATATTGAAGTGATTGAAGTGCCGCATAAGGATGGAATTACAGATGTGGAAGTGCTGAAAACTCATATGGGTGATGATGTAGCAGCAGTTATGATTCAATATCCTAACTTCTTTGGCAGAATCGAGCCTTTGAAGGAGCTCGAAGAAGTCATCCATGCCAATAAAGCAATGTTTGTTGTATCAAGCAATCCGTTAGCTCTTGGAGCATTAACACCACCTGGAGCGTTTAAGGCAGACATCGTCGTTGGTGATGCCCAGCCTTTTGGAATCCCACAAGCATTCGGCGGACCGCACTGTGGATATTTGGCTGTTACTTCTAAATTGATGAGAAAGGTGCCAGGAAGACTTGTCGGACAAACGGTTGATGAGAACGGAGCTGTCGGTTTTGTTTTGACACTTCAGGCTCGTGAGCAGCATATTCGCCGTGATAAAGCGACGTCCAATATATGCTCCAACCAGGCGCTGAATGCTTTAGCTGCGTCTGTGGCAATGACTGCACTTGGAAAACTTGGGGTTAAGGAGATGGCATTGGCCAACATTCAAAAAGCTCATTATGCAAAGATGAAATTGAAGGCAGCTGGCTTTGAGATTCGCTTTGAGGGACCTTCTTTTAATGAATTTGTAGTAGATTGCAAGTCTCCGGTTGCTGCTATTAACAGAGCATTGCTGAAAAAAGATATAATTGGCGGTTATGACCTCGGCAGGGACTATGAGGGAATGGATCATTGCATGCTGGTTGCTGTAACAGAGCTGCGTACAAAAGAAGAAATCGACGAATTTGTCAAGGAATTGGAGGATTATCATGGATAAACATCAACCCCTCATTTTTGAAAACAGCACACCCGGGCGAATCGGTTACAGCCTGCCAGAAATGGATATCCCAGAACTAGACGTAAACGAGCTGATTCCAGCAGAGTATATTCGCACGGCACCGCCAGAACTTCCAGAGGTTTCAGAGCTGGATATTATGCGTCATTACACCGCTCTTTCTAAACGAAATCATGGGCTTGATTCCGGATTCTATCCGCTAGGTTCATGCACGATGAAGTATAATCCGAAAATCAATGAAAATGTAGCAAGGTTCAGCGGATTTGCTCATATCCATCCATTGCAGGATGAAAGCTCTGTTCAAGGTGCACTGGAGCTGATGTATGATCTCAAGGAGCATTTAATGGAGATTACAGGTATGGATGAAGTGACACTTCAGCCTGCGGCAGGTGCTCATGGAGAATGGACAGGATTAATGATGATTCGTGCATACCATGAAGCAAATGGAGATACATCTCGCACAAAGGTAATCGTCCCAGATTCTGCACACGGAACAAATCCTGCATCGGCGACAGTTGCCGGCTTGGAAACAATCACAGTAAAATCGGATGAAAATGGTCTTGTTGATTTGGAGGATTTGCGGAGAGTGGTCGGTGAGGATACAGCAGCACTTATGCTGACAAATCCAAACACACTAGGGCTATTTGAAGAAAATATTCTCGAAATGGCCCAAATTGTCCATGACGCAGGCGGCAAATTATACTATGACGGGGCAAACTTGAATGCTGTTCTTTCTAAAGCAAGACCTGGCGATATGGGATTTGATGTTGTTCATTTAAATCTTCACAAAACATTTACAGGACCTCATGGCGGCGGCGGACCAGGTTCAGGTCCAGTTGGAGTAAAGTCTGATTTGATTCCATTTCTTCCAAAGCCAGTCATTCAAAAGGTTGGAGAGGAATATGTATTTGACTATGATCGTCCATTATCTATTGGAAGGGTTAAGCCTTTTTACGGGAACTTCGGAATTAATGTCCGTGCATACACATATATCCGCTCCATGGGACCAGACGGCTTAAAAGCAGTTACGGAAAACGCAGTTCTTAATGCGAACTATATGATGAGAAGATTAGCGGAATTTTATGATCTGCCATTTGACAAACACTGTAAGCATGAGTTTGTATTAAGCGGGCGCCGTCAAAAGAAACTCGGTGTTCGTACATTGGATATTGCGAAAAGACTGCTTGATTTCGGCTACCATCCGCCGACAATTTATTTCCCGCTTAATGTAGAGGAATGTATTATGATTGAGCCAACAGAGACAGAATCAAAGGAAACATTGGATCAATTCATTGATGCAATGATTCAAATTGCTAAAGAAGCAGAAGAGACACCAGAGGTTGTTCAGGAAGCACCGCATACCACAGTAATCGGACGTCTTGATGAGACGCTTGCTGCGAGAAAACCAGTTCTTCGCTATCAAAAATAAATAAAGTAGGATTCCCCCCCGTTGTCATAGAAGCAATGGGGGGAATTTATGTACATAAAAAAGGACACTAAAAAAGTGTCCTTTCATCATTTTGTTTTTACTTTTCCAGACCATTTTTTAAAGCCGCCTTGCAGCTGTGTAAGCTGTCTGTAGCCTTTACGGTGTAAAAATTGAGCGGCTCTTCCGCTTCTCATCCCGTTTTGGCAATATAAGTAAACAGGCTTGTCCGAACGAATTTCCCCTTTTCTCATTTTTAATTGAGATAGAGGAATGTTTCTTGCCCCAAGTACGTGTCCAGCATTAAATTCATTTGGTTCTCTGACATCAATCAGCTGGGCTTTTCTGTACCCTTGGCGGAACTCCTCTTCTGAAATCGTTTTAACTATCTTGCGTTGATAGAGGTATACGATTATAGAATAGATAGCAAAAATTGCTATCGCAATTAAAAGAGTATATACTGCTTGCAATTCTCATTTCTCCTTTCGAATACATGTTGCTCTACTTCTATTATATAAGTGAAACCTTATTGTAGTAAAGCAATAGTTTACAGGGAATGCTGGCAAGTTTTTTTACAGCTTGTTTCTTTTCAACTATTGATGTTTTTGATAGACTTAATCACGTGCATAATACATATTTTAACGTAAAAGAGGGTTTACTTATGATGAAAGAAACATGGAGATTTATTGATTCTGGCAACTGTTCCCCTTCTTTTAACATGGCATTAGATGAGGCGCTGCTAGATTGGCATTCTGCTGGAGATTTTCCTCCTGTTATTCGCTTTTATGGATGGAATCCGGCAACATTATCTATCGGCTATTTTCAAAGAGTAGAAAAAGAAATTGACATGGACGCTGTAAAGGAATTGAACTTAGGGTTTGTGAGAAGGCCTACAGGGGGAAGAGGCGTGCTTCATGAGCATGAGTTAACATATAGTGTTATTGTGTCTGAGGAGCATCCGGATATGCCGAAAACAGTAACAGAAGCATATCGGGTTATTTCAGAAGGTATTCTGCAAGGCTTCCAGCTTCTCGGCCTTGATGCGTATTTTTCCGTTCCGAAAACAGAAGAGCAAAAAGCTTCACTAAAGAATCCGCGCTCTGCCGTATGCTTTGATGCGCCAAGCTGGTATGAGCTTGTAGTGGAAGGCAGAAAGGTTGCAGGCAGTGCTCAAACTAGACAAAAAGGCGTAATCTTACAGCATGGGTCTATTTTGCTTGATCTTGATGAAGACAAGCTGTTCCGTCTGTTTAAATATTCGAGTGAACGAATTAAAGAGAGGATGCAGGCGGCTTTTAAGGAAAAGGCAGTAGCAATCAATAATTTGACAGACAAGAAAATTACAATTGAGATGGCAAAAAAAGCATTTAAAGAAGGATTTGAGCGAGGTCTCAATATTGACTTGCAGGAATATGAGCTTAACCAACAGCAGCTGGACTATGTAGAAAAGCTCGCTAAAGAAAGATATGAAAACAATGAATGGAACTTTAAAAGATAAAAACAAGCTAAACGGCTTATATCGATTGAGGATGGGGATAATTCCCTGTCCTCTTTTTTTTGTTTTAGCAAACATTAAACATATAGCCATAATAAATTACGAAAGGGCGAAATTTTACTATGAAGCCGTTTGTTCCCCAATTAGTTTATATAGAACCGAAAGCATTAGAATACCAGTTAGGAAGAGAACTAAAGGAAAAATTTGAAAAGATGGGTCTTGAAATAAGAGAAACGACCTCGCATAACCAGGTGAGAGGCATTCCAGGTGAAACAGAGCTTCAGCAGTACAGAAATGCTAAATCTACTCTTGTTGTCGGCATCAGAAAAACATTAAAGTTTGATACGTCAAAACCATCAGCAGAATATGCCATTCCGCTTGCGACTGGCTGTATGGGGCATTGTCATTATTGTTATTTGCAGACAACGCTTGGAAGCAAACCGTATATACGGACATATGTCAATCTGGAGGAAATATTTGATCAAGCGCAAAAATACATGGACGAACGAGGCGATCAAATTACAAGATTTGAGGCTGCATGTACATCAGATATTGTAGGACTTGATCATTTAACGCATTCTTTGAAAAAAACAATTGAATATTTCGGACAGCAAGACAGAGGCCGTCTGCGTTTCGTAACAAAATATCACCATGTCGACCATTTGCTTGATGCAGAGCATAACGGCAGAACAAGATTCCGGTTCAGTGTGAATTCCCGTTATGTAATAAAAAATTTCGAGCCTGGGACTTCTACCTTTGATGAACGGCTAGAGGCTGCCAGAAAGGTAGCTAATGCAGGCTATCCACTTGGCTTTATTGTCGCGCCTATTTATTTGCATGAAGATTGGAAGGAAGGCTATTACGAGCTGTTTGAAAGGTTGTCCGAAAGTCTGCAGGGCGTCAATCTCTCTAATCTGACATTCGAGCTTATTCAGCATCGCTTCACAAAGCCAGCTAAAAGAGTCATTGCAAAAAGATACCCGAAAACTAAGCTTGAGATGGATGAGGAAAAAAGAAAATATAAATGGGGCAGATACGGCATAGGAAAGTATGTTTATCAAAACGATGAAGCAAAAGATATGGAGGATACAATCAGAGGCTATGTATCTCAGTTCTTTCCTGAAGCAGAAGTTGCTTACTTCACATAAAGATGATGCGCATAACAAGAGTTATGCGCATTTGTCATTATATTAATAATAATATCCTCCGTAAGGGTAGCCGAAGCCGCCATAAGGATAACCGTATCCTCCATAAAGGGCAGGGCCAAGCAGAGCTCCTGTCGCAAGTCCGCCTAAAACACCAAGACCAAATCCTGCTCCTCCAAATCCAGGTCTTCCATAACCAAATCCAGGTCTGCCAAATCCATAAGGTCTTCGAACATCGTGATGCTTCATGATGAAATACCTCCATTTTTTTTATCTATACGCTTTTATTTTATGTGCAGCAACCTATAAAAGATTGGATGAATGTCCCAGCATGTAAATAAATCAATAGGGAATTGTGGATTTACGTAAATAAATGGCTTGCCTGCTGTACTATTTTTCTGTTTTCGATATTAAAGTGTAACAATGCAGCAATAAAAGGGGAGAAGGCATTATGCACATAGATGGAGTGTTTTCAGGCGGTGGCATAAAGGGTCTTGCCTTGATCGGGGCATGTGAAGTGCTGGAAGAAAAGGGATTTGAGTTTGTTAGAGTGGCAGGGACAAGTGCTGGTTCTATTATTGCCGCGTTTGTTGCTGCAAAGTATACGAGTAAAGACATTGCGAAAATGCTGGAAGAACTCGACTTGTCCACACTTCTCGATGAACGCAAGCTTCTCGTTCCATTTCCATTTGCGAAATGGCTGTTTCTTTATTGGCGACTTGGCTTATATAAAGGCAATGCATTAGAAAGGTGGCTGGAGGAGAAGCTTGCTTATAAAGGGATTAGGACATTTGCAGATTTGCCTCCAAACTCACTGCGGGTGATTGCATCTGATATTACAAATGGTGTGATGGTTGTTCTTCCAGATGACTTGCCTAAGTATGGAATTGATCCAGGCAGTTTCTCTGTTGCAAAGGCCATTAGAATGAGCTGCAGTCTTCCTTTCTTTTTTGAACCAGCAACCCTTGGAACAAAACAAAATAAAAGCATTATTGTAGATGGTGGCGTTCTCAGCAATTTTCCGATGTGGCTTTTTGATAAAGAAAATGTAAAAAAAATCAGACCGGTTATTGGGCTAAAGCTAAGTCATAAACAGTCAGAGCATCCAAAACATATGATAAAAAACGCTTTTCATTTGTTTGGTGCGATGTTTGAGACAATGAAGGATGCCCATGATTCCAGGTATATTTCGCGCAAGCATGAAAAGAATATCATATTCATTCCCTCTGAAGGAGTTATGTCTACTGAATTCACCTTAACGAAAGAAAAACAAGTTGAAATAATTCAGATGGGCCGAGACTATGCCAATAAATTCCTACGCTCATGGACTTATTAATAAAAAAAGTCGAACCTGCCTTTAGGATAAGTTCGACTTTTTTTACATAGAACAAAAATATTTATAAATGGCAAAAAGGAGGCAGGGAATTTGCCTTCTTTAAAAACAGGTCAAAAAGTTGCCCGATTTTTCTTTTTGCTTTTTTTTCCTTCAATGACAGTCAAGTGTGCACTGCTCGCGCTTCTCTTCTTGCCTTTGAAGGATGCAGGTTTTGCTTGGACGCCTTGCTTTGGCAAGGTTTTCCCTTTTGTATGTTGTCTTTTTTTCGATCTTTTTGCTGCTTTGACAAAAGCCTTCTGCTCTTTTCTTTCAGGGCTAGCTTTGGAAAAACGTCGCACGATAAACCAGATGAGAAGTCCAACAACAACTAAAGAGAGTATGTTTTGCATAAACCCAACAGGATTGGAAACAACAGACGATACCAAACCTATTAAAGCAAGTAAGCAGACGATTCCAATAACAAAAAAAGGAATTCGATTCTTCAAGAAAAAGCCACCTCCCTAAAAGCATGATGAGCATTTTTTACAACTTTTAAACTC